>NZ_JASLDS010000032.1 GCF_030151385.1 Soonwooa sp. | reverse complement strand
TCTACACAGGTAAAACTAAGTTAGTTGATACTGCAGGACGTGTTGATAAGTTCATGAACAAGTACAAAAAATTCGCTAAATAATTTTAGAGAATTAACGCAAAATATAAAAGCTTTCGGATTTTCCGGAAGCTTTTTTTGTTAAATTTGCTTTCGTTAAGATTTTTATTAAACTTAAGTTTTGAGTTTTTAGAAAATCATAAATCAACTATCAAAAATTACACAGATGCAACTTGTATTTTCGGACGCACAATATTGGGAAGATTTTCTTCCACTTTCTTTTACACGACCAGTCGCAGAAATACGCGTTGGGATTTTGACTTTTTCGGAACGTTGGAAAAAGCTTTTGGAAATTGAGTCTAGCTATTACATCACCGAAGATTTTCTACAAGAAAAATTTAAAAAACCTGCTGCTGGACAAAGTCTTTTTATTGTTCCGAATTTCTTGCCATCAGAAAGTCTTTTACAACAGATTAAAGACTTGAAAGCTGGCGAAGCGCTAGTGTATGACAACGAGCTGCTGGTGGCTAACATTAATATGGAAAACTTCTCCTTGAATCAGATTGAGAAAATGAGCGATGTTACAGAAGAAATTTTGTTTTTCAAAAAACCTACGGATTTGTTTTCGTACAATGACAAAGCCATCGATTTCGATTTTGAATTGTTGACGAAAGGCCGCACATCGCAAGACTTATCCTCAACATGTGGATTTTTAGGTGACAAAAAAGATTTGTTTATAGAAGAAGGTGCTGTGCTAGAGTTTGCAACAATTAATTGTAAAACTGGTAAAATCTATATCGGCAAAGATGCTGAGGTTATGGAAGGTTGCAACCTGCGTGGACCAATTGCTTTGTGCGAACATTCTAAGTTTAATCTCGGTGCAAAAATCTATGGACCAACAACCATTGGTCCGCATTCCAAAGTCGGTGGTGAAGTTAACAATATTGTGGTTTTTGGATTTTCGAACAAAGGACACGACGGATTTGTTGGTAATTCGGTGATTGGCGAATGGTGTAATCTTGGCGCTGATACCAATTCTTCCAATCTTAAAAATAATTACGCTTCTGTTAAGCTTTGGAACTACAAATCCAAACGTTTTGAAGATACGGGGCTTCAGTTCTGTGGCTTGGTTATGGGAGATCATTCTAAAACAGCAATTAATACACAACTAAATACGGGAACTGTGGTTGGTGTTGCTGCTAATATTTTCAAATCTGGATTTCCGCCAAACTTGGTAGAGAATTTCAGTTGGGGTGGTATGAAAGGCGATGAGAAATTCAAAATCGGAAAAGCTTATGAAGTTTGCGAAAAAGTAATGGAACGACGCAAAGTGGCTTTAACGGATGAGGATAAACATATATTAAATTTTATTTACGAAAATTATTAAAATTTATTTTACTGAAAATCAAGCGTTTAAATTTATTTAGACGCTTTTTTTATTCGTTAGAAATCTGAAAATCTTTCCAAGTTTGCGAAAAGTGATAGTGCAGCGTGAAATGGATTTGGTCAATGAAGACAAGTGTATGTTAAATTTTATAGACAATATTTATTAAAATCGAAACTATACGTCTATTTTAGTCGGTATTTGGTGGTTGTTTTGTTGATTTATTGTTTTAATTGTGTTAAAAAATGTAAATTTAATTAAAATTTAATATATTTTTAATCGCTGATTAACAGGTTGTTATGGTGTTTTTAACGATGTAAATTAACAAATTTTAACTTTCTTTATTGTTTTATTAAGAATATTGTACATATTTGTGCAAGTAACATTAATATTAACTAAGTATGAAGAAAATAACAAATACTGTTTTGGCTATTGTTTTGTCATCTTCCTGTGCTGTGCTCAACGCGCAAGTAAAAAAGCAAGATAGTGCTAAAACGACGAGTATCGAAGGAGTTGTTGTTACAGCTCTTGGAATCAAAAGAGAGAAAAAGTCACTAGGCTACGCTTCGCAGGAGGTTAAGGCCGATAAACTTTTTGACGGTACAACCAATACCGGTAACATTGCATCCCAACTTTCCGGTAAAGTTGCTGGTCTACAGGTAAATACAAATAGTAATTTTGGAGGATCTTCTAATTTAGTTATTAGAGGAATTAAAAGTTTAGGAGGTGCTAATCCACTTATTGTAATAGATGGCTCGCCAGTTAATAATTCCTCAACTTATGATACAAGAACCAACCAAGATATGGGGAATTTACTTTCCGATATCAACCAAGATGATATTGCGTCTGTAAATATTCTGAAAGGTGCTGCTGCATCGGCTCTTTATGGAGAGCGTGGTCTTAATGGGGTTATTGTTATAACTACAAAAAATGGTAAAGGTGGAAATGATACAAGTTGGGGTGTAACCTTATCCAGTTCTATACAGGCTGGTTTTATTGATAAGTCTACATTTCCAAAATATCAAACTCGATATGGTGCTGGATACGCAATGAAATTTAAAGAGACAGCTGCTGATGGTACGCCATATGTTAACTTAGGAGATGATGCTTCTTGGGGACCAGAGTTTAATCCTAATCTTTTAGTTTATCAGTGGGATTCTTTTGATCCGACTTCTAAAAACTATAAAAAAGCAACGCCTTATGTTGCTGCTAAACATGGACCAATCGATTTTTTCGAAACGCCTGTAACTTACGTTAATAGTATATCTTTAGAAAAGGGGAAAAAAGGTAATAACTTTATGTTGTCTTATGACAATATGTTATCAAATGGCTTGATGCCTAATTCGGATTTAAGAAAAAATACATTATCAACTAAAATTAATTATGACCTTACAGACAAGTTACATGCTACTGTTTACTCAACCTTAGTTATGCAACAAACAAGAGGGCGTAATGATGCGAATTATACAGGGAACCTTGTAGGAGGATTCAGACAATGGTGGCAGACTAACGTGGATATTACAGATGTTAGAGATGCTTATTATCGTAGTGGAGAACTTAACAAGTCATGGAATCTTAAAGGCGCTACTAATCCTATTACAGCATATTGGAATAACCCTTACTACCAACGATACCAAAGCTACGGTACAGATGACAGAACAAGAAGCTTTTCTTACGCTCAAATTAGTTATGATTTTAATAAGAACTTTATCCTAACTGGGAAAGTTTCTTATGATAACGCTAGTACGATATTCGAGAATAGACTTGCTCCCAACTCAGTTCCTAAAGCTTTTGGTGCATCACAAAAGGTTGTTTCAGCTGGATTTAGCAGACAAAATTTGATTACTTCAGAGGCTAACTATGATTTATTCTTAAATTATAAATTTGATATTACCAAAGATATCAATGTAAGCGGGATTGTAGGTGGTAATGTTCGTAGAAATTACTATAACTCGATTTATGCATCAACCGAAGGTGGACTAGAAACTCCAGGATTATATGCTTTAGCTAACTCGAAAGCACCAATCTTACCGCCAGATGAAAATGTATATTCAACTGTGACATCAAGTGCTTATGCAACGACTTCTTTTGATTTTTATAAATTCTTTTACCTAGATGCTACTTTTAGAGTGGATAACAGTTCTACATTACCAAAAGGAAATAATGTATATACATATCCATCATTTACAGGTTCATTTATCTTATCAGAATTTATCAAGCCATCATGGTTAAGTTTTTGGAAAGTACGCGCCAATTATGCCGAAGTTGGAGGAACCGCAGACCCTTACCAATTGCAGTTCTATTATTCGTATGCAGGTTTGTTTAACAACAATATTGTTATGCAAAATAGTCAAACAATACTTCCGAACCCAAATCTAAAACCACAACGATCTAAGGAGTTTGAATTTGGAACAGAGGTGCAGTTTTTAAAAGGTAGAATTAGCTTAGATGCTGCGTTTTATAAAACTAAAACATTTGATCAGATTCTACAATTACCAATTTCGGCAGGATCAGGGCTTAATTTTGCTATGGTTAATGCTGGACAGATTGATAACAAAGGGGTTGAAGTACAACTTGGTTTAGTTCCTATAAAAACAGACAACTTTAGTTGGAATATGGACATCAACTGGTCGAAAAATGAGAATAAAGTTATAGAACTATTGCATAATGCTACTAGTGATGTTAGTAATTATTTACTAACGAGTATTCAAGGTGGTGCATCTGTTAATGCAACGGAAGGTGAAAAATGGGGAACTATTAGAGGTAGTGATTATACTTATGACAATAATGGAAATAAAATTGTTGACGCAAAAGGTTTTTACAAACTTAATGGTAACCAAATTATTGGTAACACAACTCCAGATTGGATAGGTGGTGTTCGAAATTCATTTACATATAAGGGGGTGAGTTTGTCCTTCTTAATTGATGTTAGAAAAGGTGGTGATATCTTCTCAACCGATATGTATTACGCCTCATCAACTGGTTTGTATGTGGATACAGCGCAAGGTGACTATCGTACTGCAAAAGTTGTTTTACCTGGTGTAACGCAAAATGGTCAACCAAACACAGTTGCAATTGATGCTTCCGTTAATGGAAACCTTGGTTATCAGAAAAGACCAACAATTGACTACGTGTATGATGGCTCTTTTGTAAAACTGAGAGAGGCTAGCATTGGTTATGCACTTCCAAAAACGCTTTTACAAGGTACATTTATAAATGAAGCAAAAATCTCAATAGTTGGAAGAAACCTTTGGATAATTCATAAAAACTTACCTTATGCGGATCCTGAATCTACACTAGGAGGTGGTATTAGAGGCTATGGCTATTCTATTGGTTCATTACCTACCACAAGAGATATAGGAATTAATGTGACATTCAAATTCTAAATTAATAGTACAATGAAAAATATTTTTAAAGCCATTCTAGGCCTAACAATAGCTATAACAACTCTCACATCTTGTGAGAGAGATACGACACTTCTAAATAATGACGAAAAGCATCCATCTAACTTAACTTCTGGAGTTCTGTTATCAATGGGGCAATACCAAGAGTTTTATTATATAGACAACCCGAGTGTTAACTTCAACAATTACAGGTTTTTCACTCAGCAATGGGCAGAAACGACTTATGTTGATGAGATGAATTACAATCTTATTACACGTGCACAGCCAAGAGGACATTTTCAAAGAATGTATGTGTACAGTCTTAATAATTTTGCAAAGGCACAGGCTGCACTAGCATCGGAAGTCAATGATCCTATTGTTGCTAGCAACAAATGGGCTACTAATGAAATTTCGCAAATTTTTGTTTGGGAAAACGTAGTGGATACTTGGGGAGATGTACCTTATACTGATGCATTAAAAGCGACCGATAATGGTTTTGCACCTAAATATGATGATGCTAGATCTATATACAATGATCTAGTAAAACGAATTGATTTTGCGCTTACTAAGATTAATACATCAGCGAAAGGTTACGAGAATAATGATATTGCTTACAAAGGCGATATGACCAAATGGAAAAAATTGGCAAACTCTATCAAACTAAGATTAGCGCTTAATTTATCAGATGTAGATCCCGTAAAAGCAAAACAATTAGCTGAAGAGGCTATTACATCAGGAGTAATGACAGCAACAGCAGATTCTTACTCATTTGTTTATGATGGGATGACGTTTACTAATCCTGTATATGACAATCTAGCAGCGTCTGGTCGTGATGATTTTGTTCCTTCTGATGTTTTGATAAATATGATGAATACTAAAGTAGATCCACGAAGAGATGTATGGTTTACAAAGAAAAACGGACAGTTTATCGGAGGGATTTATGGATCTGCATCAGGTAATCCATATGCTAACTACTCTCACGTTGCAGATAGCTTTAAAAAGCCAACAACACCGAGTAACTTACTGAGCTATTCTGAAGTGCTGTTTATGAAAGCAGAAGCTGCAGCAAGAGGATTTAATGTAGGTGGGACAGACGCTTCATTCTACAATGCTGCAGTAACAGAATCGATGACAGAATATGGATTAACAACGGCAGCAGCCGATACATATCTTGCGGCTAATCCATACAATGCAAGCAATTGGAAGAAATCTATTGGAGAAGAAGCTTGGGTAGCAATGTATAACAGAGCATTTGCAGCATGGAATTTTGTAAGAAGATTAGACACGCCTTCATTGGTTAATCCACCAAATTCAAATGTAGCAGGTGTTCCAGTGAGAATGATTTATTCAGATCAAGAATATACTCTTAATAAAGGCAATGTAACTGCTGCTGCTGCGAAGATTGGCGGTGATGCTGTAACAACTAAATTATTCTGGGACAAATATTAAAATTACGTTGGAAATGAATTTTTCCATCTTTTAATTTCTTATCAATTAAATTTTTGAGCAATAGTACTTAGTATTATTGCTCTTTTTTTTATTTTTTTCTTACTGAAAATCAACTAGTTAAATTTTTGATTGTATTTTTTTTATTTTAAATGTAATATTTTTGTAATCACAGGTGTCTTACTTATAAACCGGCAAACATAACATGACTAAAGAAGTATTTCAAGAATCGATATATACACTCAAGGATGAGATGTATCGTTTTGCGAAGCGGTTTGTTATGAGCGCCGACGAAGCCGAAGATGTAACGATGGAATTGTTGATGAAGTTTTGGCAGAAAAAAGAAGAATTACTTTCTATAGATAATCTTAAATCTTATGTATTAAGATGTGTGAAAAATGAGTGCCTCAACCGGCTGAAGCACCATGATGTTAAACAGAATTTCGCACAAATGGAATATGGAAGATCCGAGCTTTATCAAATAGAAACCAATAATTTGAAAGAGCAAATCTTGAAGTTTATCAATGATTTGCCCGAAAAACAAAAGATGGTTATCCACCTTAAAGATGTAGAGGAATACGAAATTTCCGAGATCGCCGGGATTCTCGAAATGGAGGAAAATGCAGTGAGAATAAACCTGATGCGGGCCCGTCAGAAGGTGAGAGAAGCCATTAATAAACTTTACGCGTATGAAAACCGACAAATACAAGGATTGGGAGTCTAAATTCTTTCAAGGTGAGGAGCTGTCACCCGAAGAAGAACGACTTCTGAAACAAGAAAGCGACGATCCTTATTTTTCTTTTCTAAGAGAAGAAAAACAGGAAAAGATGATGATGGATTTCGATAGTTTTTTATCGAAAGTAGAAGCTGCGGAAGAAAAGCAAGTTGAAGACACAACGCCAATTATTCCGTTAGTTACAGCAAAACCAAAATTTGGAAGCGGTTTGAAGAATTACTGGATGGCCGCAAGTTTGGTAATGTTTATGGGTGTTTTGGGAGGTTATCTTTTTGTTAACGAAGAAAGTGGCGATTTTAACAAACCTCTTAAAAGCGTTGTTAAACAAGATACAGAACCTGTAGAAACCCAAATACCAACAACAGAAGAAGGTGTAGAATCTCAACCAACTGAAGAACCTACGAAGCAAGCAACAGAGCCAACAAACTCAGGAAATACAACAATTGAAACAAAGACCCCAAAGGCGCATCATGTGGCGACAACAACGTCAAAACCTGAAGCATCGCACCCGGCAAAAAATAATCAGGCAAGAAGCACTTCTAAGAGCGATATGGCCTACAACCCAAATTATGTGATGATCAACGGAAAACCAGTCTACAACGAGCAAGAAGCTTTAGCGCTTACAGAAGATGCTTTTAACTATCTTGCAAGTAATGTTAGCCAAACTGTTGACCAAGCACAAAGTGTAAAAAAATTATCTACAGATTTTAAATAATCTTAAAACAATGAAAAAACTATCAATATTATTCGTACTCGTTTTCTTATCGACCAGTATTTTTGGGCAGAGCGAGAAGCTAGACCAGTTGTTTACACAGTACCAAGATGCGCCAGGTGTTACAACAATTAAGATTGCGAAACCAATGTTCGGTATGCTTAATAAGCTTAATATTGGCGACTCGGAGCTTAACAAGATCAAACCTCTTTTGAGCAAAATCCAAGGTCTGAATATTATGATTATGGAAAAACCTACTTTTCCAGATAATCTAGCAGCAGAGAATAAAATCCCGCTTCAGAATTACGAGAAGCAAAAAGCCGATATTATGAAAGCAGTCAACGCGATGAATTATCAAGAATTAATGACCGTTAATAATCGCGATGGTAAGATTAAATTTTTAGCATCAGATGCCAAAGGCGGAATGCTAGATGATTTGTTGCTTAACATTTCGACAGAGGGCAACACAATTTTGATGATGTTGGACGGGAAACTTTCTATGGACGACGTTTCAAAACTTATTGAAGAAACAAAAAATGTAACAGCGCTTAACCCAATTTCGAGTATTAATTCTACGTCAGAAGAGAATTATAAAAGCGAAAGAAAAGTTGCAAACTTTGATGGCATCGAAGTGTCGACAGGTGTTGATGTTAAATTTACACAAGCTGCCAATCAATCGGTGGTAGTCAATGTCGATGCAGACAAATTGAAATATATTGTTACCGAAGTTGAAAATGGTGTTCTAAAAGTGTTTATCAGAAATAATGGTGTTAAAAATTTAAACATCAAAAACCTTACGGTAGTTGTTTCGGCTCCAAAAATGAATCGTATCGTTACAAAATCTGGTGCGAGCTTCCAAGCGATGAATACCATTACAGATCGTGCTTTAGCAGTTGAAGCAACTTCTGGATCGCGTATTGATGGTAAGTTTGAGATTTCGTCTTCGTCAGCCTTACAAGCAAGTTCTGGTTCTAACATCAGAATGGATTTAAAGACAAATATGTTGGCTTTAGATGTTGGTAGCGGATCTTTTGTAAGACTAAAAGGTAATGCCGACACTGTTGCCTACAGCGTGTCAAGTGGAGCTGCTTTGGATGGACTTGATTTTAATACTAAAAAAGCGACAGTAAGTGCATCTTCTGGAAGTAGCATAAAGATGGCGGTTAGCGATTCGTTGACAGCGCAAGTATCATCTGCAGCTTCGATACAATATAGAGGGAATCCTACCAATATTGTAACAGATGTCAAAAAAATTACAGGAGCAAGTATTAGCCAAGTTAACTAGAATCTGCATTTCACCAAATCATATTCGAAAACATTTTTAAATTTTAAATAAAATATTATACCATGAAAAAATATATATTCCTTGTTGCAATGACTTTTGGATTGCTTAGCTTACAATCTTGTCTCATTTCGCAAAAACCATCTGTGGAGTTTTTCAAAGCGCCACAATATAAAAGTCAAGCCAATTACATGAGCATCAATGTTCCGACTTTTTTGGCGAAAGCTTATCTTAAAAATCAATTGAAGTCCGACGGCGACAACGAAGAAGTTATCAATTTGGTTAAAAAGGTTTCTAAAATTCGATTGATGGTTTCAGAAAATATGAATCCAAAAATGATGTCCGAATTTTCGAATTACCTTAATGATGAAAAGTTTCAAGAGTGGGCTTCGATTCGTAATGAGGGCGACATTATCAACATCAATGCGCAACAGACTGATGATACCATTAACAAATTAATGATTGTTGTAAACTCTCAAAATAGCGAAGCAGTTTTTGTTGATATCACCGGGAAATTCACGTCTGATGATATTTCGAGATTGGTTGAAGCAGGACAAAATTCTAACATTAAGGTAAACTTCAAAAACTCAAAATTGAAAATCGCCAATCAGAAATCTTAACACAGAACATTTTTCACTCAAAACTATATTTTTCAATTAAAAAACACTCGAATCTTCGAGTGTTTTTTGTTATTTGTTTTCCTCAGGTTTGTTAAGTGTTTCATCTGTGAAATGTTCGCGGTGTTTTTCTTGCGCGAATTTTTCATCATTAAAAACTTTGGAATTTCCTCTCGGAATCGAAAGACTTTTCCAATTGTGGTCGCTAATCATTTTTCCGATAAAAACGATTTGTCCAACATGATAAGGATAATGCGCCAATTGTCTGTTGATTGCCTCAAGAATGGTATGGCCTTGATTCCTAATATAGATTATTGTTTGTAAGTCAGTCTCTTTCAAACTATTCAGGGCTTCAAAAAAGCAATCCCAGCCAGCATTCCATTTTTCTAATAGATCGGCGCGAGATTTAACATCATTTTCAAACTCCGAATCACGATTACGACTATCTTTTTCGCCGTCAGTTGTCAAAAAATCTGTCCAACGCGACAACATATTTCCCCAAAGATGTTTTACAATAATGGCAATGCTGTTGCTTTCTTCGTTGTACTGCCAAAACAAAGCTTCGTCCGGAAGTTGCGCAAAAGTTTTGTCGCCAAGACTTCTGTAATATTCAAATTGTTTTTTAACACTTTCTAGATAATTACTTTCCATGATTTACGGGTTTTCGAGTGAAATTTTTTCGTGATATTTCATAAACATTGGTAGCGCTGCCGAACCATACCAAGTGAAACTTTCGTATGCGAAAACGCCTGCTGTAACTGCAGGGTCCGTTTTTACAAGATTTTCTGCCTCTTCCAAAGTTTTCACATTAAAGATAAACATTCCGCGATAATCTCTTTCATTTTTGTCAAAGAAAGGTCCCGCAATTGCCAGCTTGCCTTCTTTTGCCAACTTCTGAATGTTGGTCATGTGTCCACGCATCAATGCTGTCATTTTCGCTTTGTCGTCAATTTTCGCAGTTCCCGTTTTAAGCATAACAATCACATAAGGACGCATGCCGTATTTGTCGGCTCCCAGCGAATCTGCGAGTTTTTTATCATAATTTTTGTTTTGTGCAAAAGCAAAACTTATACAACATAGAAGCAGCAAATTTGTCAATAATGTTTTCATAGTTTTATTTTTTTGGGCGTGCCCCTCATTCGGAAATTATGCGCTCGCTACGCTCGCGCGCCATTTCTTCCTTCGGGTCGGTCTCCGCGCAGTCGCTGTTGAGCTGGAGGCGGCAGCCTTCGCTTCGCTCTGCTGCCACCTCTAGCTCAACGAGCTCCGACAATGCGCTTCGCCCTCACGCGGACTGTGGGATAATTATTCTTTGATTCTAAGAAACTCTTTTGCTAGTTCTATCATTTTGGGGTCGCCAGTATATTTTCCGCGTTCGTCGGAAAGTTTTACGGTTGGTATCCACTCTTTATTTGGTGCTTGCACACCGATGAGCTTCATAACGATGTTCATGGGTTGTAGACCGACATCGTTGGTAAGGTTAGTGCCAATCCCAAAAGAAATTCCGATTTTTCCACGGCAAGCTTTTGTAATTTCGTCCACCTTTTCGAGGTTAAGACCATCCGAGAAAATAATGTATTTGAAAAGCGGGTTAATACCTAAAGATTGATAGTGAGCAATTGTTTTCTCCGCAAATTCTATTGGGTCGCCGCTGTCGTGACGTACACCATCAAACAGTTTTGAAAACTTTTTGTCAAATTGCTGGAAGAAAACATCAGTCGTATAAGTGTCGGACAATGCAACACCCAAATCACCACGATAAACATCAATCCAATGTTCTAAGGCTAAAGAATTTGCCATTTTGAAACCGAATTCTGCCGCATGGAACATAAACCATTCGTGAGCGTGGGTACCAATCGGTTTTACATTGAATTTCATGGCAAAATGCACATTCGATGTTCCAATAAATGTTGAATTTTTATCTTGCAAAAGAGCTTCCATCACCAAGTTGTGTACGTGATAAGAATGTCTTCTGCGTGTTCCGAACTCCGCAAAGGAAACGCCAAGTTCTGTTAGGTGTTTTCCTTTTTCGACGGTTTTTTCGATGACTTCTTGGTTGGATTGTCTTTCGAGATGGTTCATCTCATAATGAAGTTCGCTAATTAATGATAACAAAGGAACTTCCCAAAGTATCGTTCTGTACCAATATCCTTCGACGGTTACTTTTAGTTCGTTGCCATTTTGTTCTATTTTTACTTCACTTGGATCATATTGATAACCTTCTAGAAAGTCAAGATAGGGTAGACTAAGATAAGGACAAGTTTTGCGGAGATAGGCTTTTTCATCTTTTGTAAGTTTTAGTGTCGCCATATCGTTGACAGCATTTCGGAGTTCTGTGGCGAAGTCTTCGGGAAAGCTGTGTTGTCCACGATTGATGAATTCGTATTTTACGATTTCGTTGGTGAAGAGTTTGACAACGGCATTTTGCATCGTTATCTTGTAGAAGTCGTTATCTAGGATTGATCTTAGTCTTATATTTTGCATAAAAGCTTGTTTTATACAAATCTAATGAATTATCGTTTTACGGGATATTATTAATAGCCAAAAGAATGGAAAATCTTCAATCTTAGCCCCGATGGAAGCGGCATCCTTTGGGGTTGGCGTGAGGCGGCGGAGCGTAGCAGAGCCGTCCGAGCGCCAAACCTAAAGATACAGCGGACAGCGGGTGGAAAAGTCAAAAGCATGACAAATCGCCATGCTCCTGAAAAATTTATGCTTAGTAAATTTAATTATTGCTTAATAAATTTGAAGTTTTTGATGCCATCATCTGTTTTGATGTTTAGCATATATACGCCTGCTGGAAGTCGTGATACATTGATTCTGGTTGCCGAAGAGGACATCACTTGCTTGCCACTTAAATCATAAATATTAACCTTCTCGACCTTTTTGTTGGTTGCAAGAATGTTGATAAAATCGGTTGTTGGATTCGGGAAAATCTTAATGAATTTCGATGGATCTTCGACGCCTAATTTGTTGGTTAATTTAATTGGTTCGCGGAAAAGCGACAGTTGCAAAACTTTATCAAAAATCTTGGAATAGGTATAAGCTTCGACAGTGTAAAAGCCATAATCCTCAGGTTTAACCTCATTGAAGAAAAGATTTTCGGTGCCGATATTCATATTTTCGTCCAAGTTTTTGTACCAAGAGAAAGTGTAATCTGGACCTGACAAAGATTGAAATAGAGTAGCTGGTTGACCAAGCACACCTAAGACTTCGTCAACACCACTGTCATAGCGTTGCGGCGAATAGTAAAAGCTGTCATAATTAAACGATGAGCTCATAAACTGCCTTTGAATTGCTAGCTTATTATATCTGTTGTTACTGAGATCGCAAATAGGAGGAAGCTTTGCTGGAATCTCACCTGCTAAATGATTGTCGCGAAGAGATAACATTAATAATTTTGGCATGTTAAGAAGTTCTGACGGGAAACCGCCTCTTATTTCGTTCTCGTCAATTGAAAGTTGTTGTAGATTTTTTAATTGTGTTAGACTTGAAAATCCAGCTTGTATTTTATTTTGATTCAGGTTTAGGTTTAACAAATTTGGTAAGGTTGTAATCTTGCTTGGGATTTGGTCAAGTTTATTATCAGCAAGATTTAGTTGTTCCAAAGCTTGTGCATTGCCAAGGTTATTAAAGTTAGAAATGTTATTATGACTAAGATTAAGTTTAATTAGTTTTTGCATTGATGCAACTTCTACTGGAATGCTCGTAAGATTGTTGTTTGACAGATTAAGCTCTTGTAACAATGCCAATGGAGCCAATCTATTGAAACCAGAAACAATTTGATTGTTACTAAGGTCTAGCTGTTGTAATTTGGTGAAAGATGATATTTTCGCTGGAACTTCGGTTAATTGTAGTTGCGAAATGTTTAAAGATTTTAGTTTTGGGAGATTTTGAAGCGTTGCATTAACATCCGAAATTTCAAAAAGGTTGCCCCCAATGCTAAGATCTTCCAAATTGCTTAAGCTTGATAGACGTGATGTAGGATCACCACTTAATCTGTTATTGGAAATATCCAAAACAGTTAAAGTCGTCAAACTCGCTAGGCTAGGTGCTACTTCTCCATTGAGTTCGTTATTACCTAAATCTAGTTTTTGAAGTTTAGTAAACAAGGCAAGATTGGAAGGGAAAACGCCTTTGAGTGCATTGTTGTTAAGAGCAATCTGTACGACGTCACCATTTTTTACGGTTACCCCAAACCAAGTACGTGGATCTTTTGACAAGTCCCAAGTACGATTCCAAGTTGGTCCATTGGAACTATTGTACAAGTTGATAAGCGCACTTCTTTCTGCGTTAGAAATGCTCCATTGTGCCCATATAAAATTGGAAATCAGTAAAAAGAGTAGAGATTTTTTCAAAAGCTAAATGTTTTCTGCAAATATATATTTAAAAAGTATTACTTGATTTTTTTTTTTGAAAATCCATCAAATTGGGTTGAGTAAATGACATTAAGATAAGCTTGTAATTGTGTATTCTTGTTTTTCTTAAAATTTTCTTAATATTGCTGATTATTGAAGTTTAGATATAATTATGAATAAATACATTATTCTGGCAATAGTTGTCGTTCTTGTTAATTTTGGACAAAGTTTTATTTTGCCAACTGGAGGTGTGTTTGCAGATAGTTTGTCTTATTTTGAAATTGCAACAGATCTTCCAAAGCCAGTTACAGATTTGTTTCCTTTAGGTTATCCAGCATTTTTACGAGCTTTTTTCGAAATTTTTAAAGATTATTTTTGGGCTTACAAGTTTTTGCATGTGACAATGTTGATTGTCGTTTTTGTATTCTCGTATTTTAAGAAGTTCTTCTTCAAAGAGACGGTACTATTATTTATGGGGAAAACTTTATTGTTTGTTTTTTCAATTGCTATTTCGGAGGGACCTTTTCTTTTCTTGATGTACTTTATGTTGTATTTTTTATATCAAGTACTTTGCACAGATTCTTATTCTGTAAAGGATATTTTGGGAGCTTCCCTAATAATGATATTGATGTTTGCAACAAGATATTCGGGGATTTATGTTTTTTTAGGAATAGGGCTTTTCAGTATTTTTATGTTTTTTAAACCTCAGGAAAGAAAACAATTCAGATCCATGTTTTTGTTTCTCTTAATTTCTGGTTTGGGAATCGCAGGCTATTTGGCCTTTAATTATTTCACTTTTGGAAGTTTCACTGGTGAGGATCTACGAGGACAACCTCATGCGATTTTAAAAATGAATGTCTTGCGGGATTTTTTAGGAACAGTTAATTCCATTAATCCATATATTGGTCTAAAGCCTTCTTCTAATAGTTTTGTCAGTATCGGTTTTCAATTTTTAATGATGGGAGTGGATATTGCGATTTTTGTTTACTTTCTTAAATATTTTAAAAAAGCAAAAGCTGGCGCTGAATCTAATTTCCATTTGATGCTTTGGACAATTGCTGGCGTGTATGCGATTTGTTTATTTGGTTCTGGTCTTGTGCAACAGATTGAAGAGATGAACACGAGAATGCAAGCTGCTGTTAACGTGTGTTTGTTTTTCTCTTTTCTTATTATTTATTTCAGAACTAACACTTCCGATAAAACAATCTTTAGACTTTCCTTATTCTTTTTCTGTTTTGGTGTTCTGTATTTTTCAAAACGTCCTGAGATTTACTTTGAAAATCGAAAAGAAATTGAACCGCAAATGTCAAAGTTTAGTTCTAAAAAATATATGTTTAATGATGAAAGAGGTGAGAATGCGTTAACGACTTATACGATTCCTATTATTAATAAATCTTTCCAATACAGACATACCAATGGGCAGATTGGTGATACGAAACAATCAATCGCTGGAACGATTAACCCAAAGATAAAATGGTTGAAGTACGATACAATTAAAACCGATAAGTCAAAAGTGCTCTATACTTCAGAAATAAAATTGAATCTCAACAAAAAATAAACAAAAACGGATGAATTATTTTTCATCCGTTTTTTTGTTTATTTAATTTTTTCAATAGCTTTCCTTACTTGCAAGTTGTCAGGTTGATTGGTTTTGCAAACCTGTACGTCTTCTGGTGATTTATCTTTGATAAAGTCGTTGTAATCTTTACAGTTTTTAAAAATATTAAATTCTTGATTCGCTGAATCCCAAACAACACCTTTGTAATCATTCGCGGAACTCGCAATTGTTGATCCTACACCACCGCCTATACCATAGCCAAGTCCTTTTGTCCAAACATTTCCAACATTAATTTCGGAGTAGTAATAATTATTTCCGCCCATTGTAGCACGTGCGAAAGAATTTGGATTGTCGCTGTCTTGGGATCCGTCATTTTTGTTTCTGTTTTTAACATCGAGAATTGCTTTAATGTTAAAATAAAGAATACCATTTTGTACGACTGCAAAAACATTTTTTAGTTTTGATTCCTTTTCATCGAAGAAAAAACAAATTTGATCGGCGTCTTCCAATACAGGTTTTTCGAAACCATAAAGTCCTCGCTTTGATAAATTTTTCTTTTGCGAAGGTGTTTTATCAAGAAATTCTTGTTTAGTCACATAGATGCCTTCTGGCAACATTGGACGATATAGTCCATCATCAACCACTTTTTTAACGGAAGGATCTAATGGTTTTTCCTTGGTAATGTTAACAAAGCTTTCGGATGAAGTGTCGGTTGCATCAATAGACTTAATGGAGTTTTCGTAAAGATCTTCCATTTGTTTGTTGGCTGCGTTTAGGAAACTTGCTTTTCCATTTTTATCCCAAGTAATGTCAGTTGCTGCAATTTTTTCATTGGTCACAGTGGTGATAATACCAGTTTTGATGTCTTTGTTTATTTGGGCAAAACCAAAACCAGCTATTAGAAAGCTTGCTATTAAGTAAATTTTCTTCATCATTAAATTTTAAAATTGGTTGTCGCAAAAATATCTAATGTTGATGATGTAAACAAATGATTTTTAATCAGAAAGAATATTAAATTTTTGTGTAAGCTATTGTAAATTAAAAAAATATCATTACTTTTGCACCCTGAATTATAAAATAAAAGCAATTAAATGCCTACTATTCAACAATTAGTAAGAAAAGGAAGAGCCACGCTTGCCAAGAAGAGCAAATCGGCT
>NZ_JASLDS010000029.1 GCF_030151385.1 Soonwooa sp. | reverse complement strand
AAGCCGATAAACAATATAAATAGTAAAAATTTCTTCATTTAAATAAACTTTTTTGAAAGTCTAAACACAAATGTATTTAATTCATTTCAATTATACAATAATTATTCCACAATTGTGATGTAAATTTGCAGTAAAATTTTTACTGATGTTTACAAGAAATAGAAGACTTAGATCTAATGCGTCTATTAGAAGTCTAATTCAAGAAACGCAACTTACAACTAACGATTTTGTGTTACCAATGTTCGTCATGGAAGGTAATAACAAAAAGGAAGCCATTTCTTCAATGCCAGGTGTTTTTCGTCAATCTGTGGACTTAACAGTTCAGCAGGTGAAAGAAAATTATGCCCTAGGCATCAAGGCTATCAATATTTACATGAAGGTTTCGGACAATCTAAAAGATAACACAGGAAAAGAAGCTTGGAATCCGAATGGACTTATGCAAACCACCATCAAAGCGATTAAAGATGCAGTTCCGGAAGTTATCATTATGCCAGATGTAGCTTTGGATCCATATTCAATTTATGGTCACGATGGTATCATCAAAAACGGAAAGGTGGACAACGATTCGACTTTAGAAGCGCTTGCCAATATGTCAGTGTCATTGGCAGAAGCTGGAGCGGACATTGTGGCACCAAGTGACATGATGGATGGTCGCGTGTTGGCGATTCGCGAAGCTTTGGATGAAGCCAATTATACAGATTGTGGAATTTTATCTTACGCAGCCAAATATGCAAGTGCATTTTATGGACCTTTCCGAAGTGCTTTGGACAGTGCACCAGTAGATTCGCAAGATATTCCCGAGGATAAAAAAACCTATCAAATGGATTTCCATAACTCTCGCGAAGCTATTACCGAAGTTTTGGATGACGTTGCCGAAGGAGCAGATATTATCATGATAAAACCCGGAATGCCTTATTTGGATATCGTTTCAAAAATCCGAGAAATTATCACGCAGCCAATCGCTGTCTATCAAGTGAGTGGCGAGTATGCGATGATAAAGGCGGCTGTGCAGAATGGTTGGTTGGATAATGATAAAGTTCTTATCGAAAGTTTGACAAGCTTCAAAAGAGCCGGCGCAGATATGATTTTCACTTATGCAGCACCAGAAGTAGCAAAGCTTCTTAATAAATAATTTTTTTAGGAGCTTGTTCCCGCTGTCCGCTATATCTTTTATGGTGACGCTCGGTCGGCTCCGCTACGCTGCGCCGCCTCACGTCACCACAAAAGGATGCCGCTTCCATCGGGGCTAGGGATTGCACATAAAAAAAGCCATTCAGGATTTCAAATCCTAAATGGCTTTCTTATTTATCAAAATTTTCAAAAAGAAAATTACTGTTAGCTTGATTGATTTTCCTACAAAACTATATCAAAAACAAGTTGAGTTTCTTTTTTTAGAAAGCTTCATTTTTAATCAGAGTAAAGATTTCGTTTGCGAATAATACTTATCCTTGGATTTCAATTTCACTCACTTTCCGAAGAATCTGTAAGATTGTTAGAAAGTTGCTTTTTGTTTTTTAATCCCAGCTTTCGAAGTTTTTCAGTTTGAGCAACAAGATTATCATTTCCTGTAGAAAGTTGTTTGTAGGCTTCATTATAAGAAGATTGTACTTGCTCGAGATTCTTGCCAACTTTTTCTAAATTTTCTACAAAACTAACAAACTTATCATAAAGCTTTGCGCCACGATCTGCGATTTCCAAAGCATTTTTATTCTGTGCATCGCGCTTCCAAAGATCCGCAATTAATTTTAACGATGTGATGAGGTTGGTTGGACTTAACAATAAAATTCGTTTATCATAAGCATAATTCCAAAGTTGAGAATCTGCCTGTAGAGCAGCATTGTAAGCCGCTTCATTTGGGATAAACATCATTACAAAATCCAAGCTTTTGTCATAATCGTCATAAGCTTTTAGACTTAACTCGTTGATGTGTTGCTTAACCGAACGAAGATGTTGTTCTTGCTTGATTTTAAAAATATCCTTGTTCTCTTCGTTTGCCATTTCAATAAAAGCATTTAAAGATACTTTACTATCGATAATAACATTGCGTTCATCAGGATATTTTATGAGCGCATCAGGACGCATTTTCTTTCCAGAAAACTCGGAATATATTGGATTCTTGGCGTTATCGCGCAATTCGTGTTCGAGGAAGTACTCGCGGTTTTTGGCAAGTCCGGATTTTTCCAAAATACTTTCCAAAATCATTTCGCCCCAATTACCTTGGGTTTTGTTATTGCCTTTGAGAGCTTGCGTTAGTTTTTGCGCCTCTTCCGAAATTTGCTGATTCAGAAGCTTGAGTTCAGTTACTTTTTGACCAAGCGAAAAACGTTCTTTAGCTTCTTTGTCATAAGTTTCGAAAACAGTTTTCTTTAACTCGTCAATATTTTTTCCAAATGGTTCAAGAATAGATTTTAGATGTAGTTGATTAAGATTCGTGAATTTTTCTGTTTTCTCCTCAAGGATTTGGTTGGCCATTTTTTCAAAATGCAATCTGCTTTGCTCTTGCAGCTTTTCGATTTCCTTTTTTTGATTGTTGAGAAGAATTTCAAGATTTTTATTCTGCGCAGACAATTCAGCATTTTGCGCAATCAAGTTTTGCTTTTCTTGTTGTCCAACTTCTAGCTTGTCTTGATGCTGTTTAACCTCAAATTTAAAATCATCAAGTAACTGAACTAGATTCGTGTTTTCAGAATTTAGTTCAGCTACTTTTTGAAGGTTTTGGAAAATTTTAGAATCTTGCTCATCAAGTTTTGATCGCAAGTCTGCTTTTTGCTTTTCCGAATTTTCTAGATTTGATTTAACAAAAGAATTTTCTGATTTTAAAGAAGCAAGATTCTGCTCTAGAAGAACCGAGTTTTTCGCAATCTTTGACAAATAGTAAAAATGCAAAATCACTGCACCAATCACAAACCCTACAACAACGCCAATTAGCAGTGATACTACATCCATTTGTTTATTCTATTTTTCGTTTTCTAATGATTCTTTTGCTTTTTGTAGTGCTTCTTTTTCTTCTTTACTAACTTCTGGGAATTTAAGATTCATGTCTTCCATAGTATCGATGATAATTTGCAAAGCCGCTAATCTTGTAAACCATTTTTTGTCCGCTGGTAAGACATACCAAGGCGCGTAATCTGTACTGGTTTCTTGGATTGCTTCTTCATAAGCTTTCATGTAATCTTTCCAATAGTTGCGCTCAACAATATCAGAGCTTGAGAACTTCCAGTTTTTATCATCTTCATTTATTCTGTCAAGAAAACGTTTCTTTTGTTCTTCTTTAGAAACATTTAGAAAGAATTTTATAATTCTAGTTCCATTGTTGGCAAGATTTTTTTCAAAATTTCTGATACTCTCATAGCGATTGTCCCAAAAGTTTTTATCGAAATCCTTTACATCTTTCCATACGCGTTCTTTAAGATTGAATTCCGGATGGACTTTACAGATCAAAACACTTTCGTATTGAGAACGGTTGAAGATGCCGATTTTTCCTTTGGCTGGAACTGCAAGATAATGTCTCCACAAGAAATCATGGTCGTATTCTTTTGCACTTGGAGTTTTAAAACTTGTTACTTCGCAACCTTGTGGATTAACGCCTCCAAAGACATGTGCTATCAAGCTATCCTTTCCCGCTGCATCCATCGCTTGGATAACGATTAGCAGAGATTGGCTGCTGTCTGCATATAATTTGTCTTGAAGTTGTGACAGTTTTTCCTTCTCTTCTGCTAGAAGTTGTTCTCCTTCTTCTTTAGTGGTGTCCGACTTATAATCAGTCTTGTGATCCGAAATTTTAAAATTTTTATTAGTCAAAAACTCTTTTGTGGAAATAGATTTCATATTTTGTTTTTATGTAAATGTAATAAAAAAAACCGCCTTTGTAAAGCGGTTTATGAGTTTTTAGTAAAGTAAAAACTTCTACTATTTTTGTTTTTTAGCAGTTTTCTTAGATTCAGCTGCTGGTGTAACTTCTCTTACAGTTGTAGCTTTCATTGGTGCTGGTGCAGCTTGCATAGTTACTTGAGCTGGTTGCGCTGTCATTGTTGTTGCAGCACCATTTCCAGCAACCTCTCCTTTAATTGTTAATACAGTTCTAGAGTTGTTAGGGTCATTAGAGAATACCTCAATAATTTTGCTGAAAGCTCCTGGACTATTTGTATTGTATCCTACTTTAATTTGAGCCGTTTTTCCTGGTAAGATAGGATCTTTGCTCCATTCTGGAGTTGTACATCCACAAGATGGTTTTACTTCTGATAGGATAAGTGGCTTATCACCAGTATTTTTTACTGTGAAGTATCTGTGACCATCGCTACCTGTTTCAATTTTTCCGTAGTCAAATACAGTCTTGTCAAAAGAAATTGATTGAGCAGATGCTAATCCGAAGCCTAATACAGCAACCATTCCTAAAAGTGTCTTTTTCATATTATTTTTTGTTTTGTTATTTAAAATATTAAAATTACTAAGAGTCAAAGTTATAAATAAATTTAAATATATCTATAAATAATTTTGTTTATCTTATTTTTGCAAATATTAAGCCAAAAAAACATTTAGTAATGCAGATTGCAGATAAATATAATCCTCAAGAGACCGAACAAAAATGGTATAACTACTGGTTGGAAAACAAATATTTCCATTCGACACCAGATGATAGACCGCCTTACACGATTGTAATTCCACCTCCTAACGTGACTGGAATCCTTCACATGGGACATATGTTGAACAATACGCTTCAGGATGTGTTGGTAAGACGTGCGAGAATGAAAGGTTTCAATGCTTGTTGGGTGCCAGGTACTGATCACGCTTCTATTGCAACGGAAGCTAAAGTTGTTGCCAAACTAAAAGAGCAAGGGATTTCTAAAACCGATATCGGTCGTGAAGAGTTTCTAAAGCACGCTTGGGATTGGACGCATCAATATGGCGGGACGATTTTGGAGCAATTGAAAAAGTTGGGATGTTCTTGCGACTGGGATCGTACGAGATTCACAATGGAAGATAATTTGTCAAAATCGGTTATTAAAGTTTTTGTAGATCTTTATAATAAAGGATTAATCTACAGAGGTTACAAAATGATCAATTGGGATCCTGAAGCTAAAACAAACATTTCGGATGAAGAAGTAATCTTTAAAGAACAACAAGGAAAATTATTTTATTTAAAATACAAAATCCAAGGTTCGGAAGATTTTGTGACTGTTGCAACGACGCGTCCAGAAACTATTTTCGGAGACGTTGCGGTTTGTGTTAACCCAAATGATGAACGTTACAAAGCTTTGAAAGGTAAAAAGCTTATCGTGCCAATTGTTAATCGCGAAATTCCTGTTATCGAAGACGAATATGTTGATATCGAATTCGGGACAGGTGCTTTGAAAATTACACCAGCTCACGATCTTAATGACTACGAAATTGGTAAAAAACATGATTTGCCAATGATCGATTCTATGGATAATGACGCTAATCTTAATGAAAATGGATTGCATTATGCTGGAAAAAATCGTTTCGTTGTTAGAAAGGAAATCGCTAAAGAATTAGAAGAAAAAGGTCTTTTGTTAAAGGCTGAAGATTATACCAATAAAGTTGGAACTTCGGAAAGAACAGGCGCTGTGATTGAGCCTAAAATTTCTGTACAATGGTTCCTGAAAATGGCAACACTAGCAAAACCGGCTTTGGATGTTGTAATGGATGATGAGGTTAAGTTTTATCCTGAAAAGTTTAAAAACACTTATCGTCATTGGATGGAGAATGTTCATGATTGGAATATTTCGCGTCAGCTTTGGTGGGGACAGCAGATTCCTGCTTTCTATTATGGGATAGGAGAGAATGACTTTGTAGTTGCAGAAACCATTGAAGAAGCATTAGTACTCGCTAAAGAAAAGACAGGAAATGCAGCTTTAACAATAGAAAACTTAAAACAAGATGAAGATGCTTTAGATACTTGGTTTTCGTCTTGGTTGTGGCCAATTTCTGTTTTTGAAGGAATCTTAGAACCAAATAACAAAGACATCAATTACTATTATCCAACTTCGGATTTGGTGACGGGTCCAGATATTATTTTCTTCTGGGTTGCTAGGATGGTGATGGCTGGTCTAGAATATAGAAAAGAAATTCCGTTTAAAAATGTTTATTTCACGGGAATTGTTCGCGATAAGCAACGTCGTAAGATGTCAAAATCTTTAGGAAACTCTCCAGATCCAATCGAATTGATTGAGAAATATGGTGCAGATGGTGTTCGTGTTGGGATTTTGTTAAGTTCTGCGGCGGGTAACGATTTATTGTTTGATGAAGATTTGATGTTGCAAGGACGTAATTTTGCCACTAAAATTTGGAATGCCTTTAAACTGACTCAAACTTGGACGAAAGATGCTTCTATAAAAGCTGATGATGCGGCAAGTCAAGCAATTAATTGGTTCGAGCAGCAACTTGATAAAAGCATTTTGGAAATGGAAGATCATTTTTCAAAATTCCGAATTTCAGATGCGCTTCATGTATTGTACAAGTTGATTTGGGATGATTTCTGTTCTTGGTATTTGGAAGCTGTGAAGCCAAATTATGGTGAAGCTATCAGTGAAGAAGTTTATAATAAAACAATTTCTTATTTTGAAGAGTTAATGAAGTTGTTGCATCCATTTATGCCTTTCTTGTCAGAGGAAATATGGCATATTATTAGCGATAGAACAGCTGATGAGGCTTTGATTATTGCACAACAAAAGAAGGTTGAAACTTTTGACGAAGCTTTAATTGCAAATTTTGATTTTGCTAAAGAAGTGATTTCGGGAGTAAGAAATTATAGACAGTCAAAAGGAATTTCGCCAAGAGAAGAAGTTGAAATTTTTACAAATGCCGCATCGTTTGCAAATCAAGCTGTGATTTCAAAATTGGCTAATTTACAAGCGGTTCATTTTGGTCAAAAAACTGATAAACCTAGTTTTAGTTTCTTGGTTGGTGCAACAGAATGTGCTATTCCACTAAGCGAAAATTTAGACTTAGGCGAAGAAAAAGAAAAAACAGAAGAAGAAATTAAATATCTAAAAGGTTTCTTAATCTCTGTTGAAAAGAAATTGTCAAATGAAAAATTCATGGCTGGCGCGCCACAACAGGTTGTTGATAACGAACTGAAAAAGCAGCGTGATGCGATGGATAAGATTGCAATTTTAGAAGAAAAATTAAAAACATTATAATACTTAAGAATTATTCTTTACTTTCACAAGAATGAATCATATAGAAAATATCACGAAATTATTTTCAAAATCACATGTAGAAAATCCGCTTCTCGAAAGTTTTGAGGCGGGTTCTCTACATATTTCATCAGGAAGATTGGTCGCTTGCGATCCAGTCGTTACGCCGGACAAAACGCCTTTTAATCAACTGTTTCCGACAGGCGATTTTCCAGTGCTTATTCATAAAGAAGCAAGCAGCAATTGTATTGCATATTCAGAAATTATTTTTGCTGACGAGAAAGTTGATACTTGGGTAATGGCTTTGTGCGATGATCAAAAATTAGAAGACTTGGAAGATGGCGAAATTTTTGGCTTTCCAGTTGAGTCGGGAATGGCAGGATTGATGGATTTTGACACGCAAGCTAAAGTCAATCTTTTGGAACAGGAGCTTTTCAAAAAGAAAGGCGCCGATTTTTTAGGATTGTACGAAGAGTTTTTTCATAGCTATTTTTATGATAGTGATGGTGCCATCGACCAATTCGCAATGATGAAACCTTATCCAGAAGAAGCTAACAATCTTTTGGCTTTTGAGGCTGGTTATGGAGAAGGCTTTTATGCTTCTTACATAGGATACAATAAAGATAAACAACCAGTAAAATTTGTCACAGAATTCATAGAAATTCAATAAACGCTAAAACATGATAAAAGTTACACAAAAACATCCTTTGATAGTTGTTGTTGGGAGTTCTTCAATAGATTTTGTTTTAGAAACTTCCAAAATTCCGCAAGCTAATGATACGATTCTGGCATCCGAATCCAAGAGTTTTCTAGGAGGAAAAGGTGCTAACCAAGCGATTGCAACGGCAAGGTTGGGCGCGAATGTTTATTTGATTAGCTGCGTTGGGATGGATCCTTATGGACAGCAAGTTATCAGAAATCTGGATGACGAAAATGTTAATGTAGCTTTTGTTAATGAGACCGACGAGCCTACAGGAACAGCCTATGTAACAACTTCTGCGGAAGGTAACGCCATTGTTGTAATTCCTGGCGCCAATTATAAATTGGGAAAACGTTATATCGACGAAGCCGATCGTTTTATACAAAGTGCAGATTTGGTTTTGATGCAAATGGAAATTCCAGCGGAGACCATTAATTATGTTGCTGAAAAATGTAAGAAATATTCTAAAAAACTAGGTGTTTATGCAGCGCCAGCAGCGCATTTGTCTCAAGAGGTTGTAGAAGCGGCCACTTTTATCGTTGCTAAAAATCATGATGTTAAAACTGTTTTTGGCGATGTGCCTGTAGAAAGCATTATGAAGAGTTTGCCAAACAAATTGTTTTTGCGTGATGATGCCAATTCCACCAGTTATTATGATGGCGCCGAAATGAAATATTTCCGCGAAAATCCTAGTAAAATGGTCAACAAAATGGGAATGGGCGATGCCTTTACTTCTGGTTTTGCGATTGCGCTTTTGCATCAAAATGACATTGAAGATTGTGTGAAATTCGGTAACAAGATTGCGCTTCGTGCCGCAAGTCAGCTGGATTCTCAAAAAGGTCTTCCAAACCTTAAAGAACTTAAATAAAATTCTTTTCTCCAATGAAGGAGTTGTTGATAAAAGCTGAGGATGGATATCATTTAGCCGCGACTTTGTTTGTGCCCGAAGTTGATAAGAACAAGGTTTTGATTATCAATTCGGCGACAGGTGTTAAGCAACAAATGTATTTTGGATTTGCTCAGTTTTTAACGCAAAATGGTATCACGGTTATCACTTACGATTATCGTGGCATTGGATTGTCTAAGCCTAAAAGTATGAAAGGCTTTTCTGCCACCATGCGAGATTGGGGAAACTTGGATTTCAAGGCGGTGTCAGATTATATGTTGGAGCAATTTCCGCAGCATTCCAAATATTTGCTAGGTCACAGTGTTGGCGCTTTAATTCTTGGAATGAATCAAAATTCTGAAGTTTTCGAAAAAGTTTTTTTTGTGGCAACTCAAAATGCTTATGTTGGCTATCTTAATTTTAAAACAAGAATTTCGGCTTATTTCGGTTTTGGCTTAATGCAACCTTTGTCAACTAAATTATTCGGTTATTTCCCTGCGCATCGCTTTGGATTGGGCGAAAGTTTGCCAGGAGGTGTTGGTGCAGATTGGCGAGATTTAATTTTAAAACAAAAATCAACCGACTTTTTACTCGAAAATTCTAAAGTTAATATTTCGAAAGAAATTTCGAAGGAAGTTTTTGTACTTTATGTAGAAGATGATTCTTGGTTAACTAAAAATGGCGTTGAATCGCTATTGAAAAGTACTTATCCAAAGCTAAAGCCAAAATATCATTTATTAAAAACCAAAGATTCTGAAGTTGGTAAAATTGGACATGTCAATTTTTTCAGAAGTTATAATCAAAAACTTTGGTCAATTATTTTAAACGAAATTATTTAATGGAAAATATCATAAGCAAAACTATAAAATTCGTTCAACAAAAATTAGAAGGCGCGGAAGCTGGACACGATTGGTTCCATATTGAGCGTGTTTGGAAATTGTCAAAAAAGATTGCCGCAAAAGAATCTAATGATTCCGAAATTGTAGAACTTGGGGCTTTATTGCATGATATTGCTGACCCAAAATTTCATAACGGTGACGAAACCGTAGCACCAAAAGTGGCTCGAGAATTTTTGGAAAGTTGCAATTATCCTGATGATAAAATCGAACAAGTTATTTTTATCATCAATAATATTTCGTTTAAAAATAGAAATGAAGCGCCCGAAAATCTTCCGATAGAACTAAAGATTGTCCAAGATGCTGATCGTATCGATGCGATTGGTGCTATTGGGATTGCCAGAACTTTTAATTTTGGAGGTTTTAAAAACAATTTGATGTACGATCCTAATTTGCCACCACAACTTGGAATGTCAAAAGAGGAATATAAAAAATCGAATGGAACGACGATTAACCATTTTTACGAAAAGCTTTTGTTGTTAAAAGATTTGCTAAATACCGATTCTGCAAAGGAAATAGCAGAAGAGCGTCACCAATTTATGCTCGCTTTTTTAGACCAATTTTATAAAGAGTGGAACGTCGACTAGGCTGTAGTTTCAAAAGCTTTCTTATCTTTGCAACATGTATTTAATAATAATTCTTATTTTTTTATTACTCTGTGCGTCCTTAATATTGTCTTTGTACAAGAAAGGGCGGTTCGCAGTTGTTAGCAAAATCATAAGATTTATTATTGTTATTGGGAGTATTGTATACTTCTCTTATTGGTTTGTAGAGCGTAGTCTTAGCCAGTTTTTAGAAAACTCAATGGCTGTACAAGTGATCAACCATTTGCCACAACCAATAGATTTTTACATTATTCGCGTTGATGATAATGTAAAAGGTGAAGACAAATTTTCTTCGAAGCATCTTGGTCGCATTCGTCCAGATTATTACCGAATAGAGTATCTTAACATGCAGAATTCTGGTGAATTTTGGATTGTTGGGTATATCAAGAAGTCGAGAATGGTTTATTTCTCGCAACATGCGATTCCGTCAGGTACACAAGATCAAGTCGTTGAGGTTCGTAATTACATTAATCAAAGTCAAAAACTGTCAGGTATTGCCTCTGATCAAGTTGGATTTTTAAAATACGATAACATCAAAATTAGTATCTGGGTAACACTGGATTTACTATTGATTTTCCTTAATTCGGTCTTACTTTTTAGGCGAAAGTAAAACTGATTCTATCTATCATAAACAAGTTTAATTTTAATTAAAATCAAAGTTTCTAGCACAGATTTTGTGCAGAATTTTTATACTATGAATATACAAGCAAAATTAGAATTAGGTAACCAAGCCTTTCTCAATTGGAGAAGCCAAAGTTTTGAAGAACGTCAAAAATTGTTTTCAAAAATGGCGGATTTAATGAGAGCAGATGTTGACAAATATGCGGTTACGATTACTAAAGAAATGCACAAACCGATTACCCAGTCCATCGCGGAAATCAATAAAACTGCTGGAATGCTAGATTATTATGCGAACTGCAAAAATGTTTTAGCGCCTGAGAATATCGAAACCGAATTTAATGTTTCTGAAGTTCATCATGCACCAATGGGAATTATTTTGGGCGTTATGCCTTGGAATTTTCCTTTTTGGCAAGTTTTGAGATTTGCGGTTCCTGCAATCTTGGCAGGTAATGTCGTTGTGTTAAAACACGCTTCTATTTGTTTTGGGACTGGACGACTAATCGAGGAATTGTTTGTACAAGCAGGTTTCCCTGAAGCAGTATTTCAGAACTTTGAAGTTGGACATCAAGAAATTCAAGAGATTTTAGAAAGTCCTTATGTGCAGGGTGTAAGCTTGACAGGTAGCGGAAAAGCGGGCGGCGAAGTGGCGTCGATTGCTGGTAAAAATATTAAAAGATCTGTCTTAGAATTGGGTGGTAGCGACGCTTATATTGTTTTGGATGATGCCGAAATTCTAAAAGCAGCCAAAGAAGCACCTCGTGGAAAACTACAAAATACAGGTCAAGTTTGTAATGCTGCAAAACGTTTCTTGGTTCAAAAATCTGTGGAAAATGAGTTTATTCCAGCTTTTGTAGAGGAATATAAAACTTATGTTCCTGGCGATCCAATGGATAAAAACACACGTATTTCGAAAATGGCTAGAAAAGATCTAGCGGACGAATTGTTGGCACAATATGATAAAGCCATTGCAAACGGCGCCGAAATTGTGCTGCCTTTGGAGCGAATTTCTGACCAAGAATTAAAACCTGGAATTATCAAAGTAAAAGCTGGAAATCCGATTCTTCAAGAAGAATTATTTGGTCCTTTGGCAATGTTAATGGTCGGCGAAACGGATGAAGAGTTATTGGCTTTGGCAAATGATATTCCGTTTGGTTTAGGAAATGCGATTTGGACGAAAGATAAAAAACGTGCGCAATTCTTTATTGATAATTTGGAATCAGGAACGGTTTCTATTAATAAGTCAACAAGTTCTGATGCGAGATTACCGTTTGGTGGTGCCAAACAATCTGGTTATGGTGTAGAACTTTCGACAGTTGCACTTAAAGAATTTACGATTACAAAAACTGTTGTTGGAAATATTTAATGATTAAATGTTTTTAATTTGGATTAAAATAAATTCGGCGCCCAAAGGGCGCCGAATCTTTTTATAAAAGTTGGTAACTTGTACCGTCTCTGCTGTCTTTTAGCTCAATACCTTGCTCCAAAAGCTGATCTCGAATCTGATCTGATAGATCAAAGTTTTTCGCTTTTCTAGCTTGATTTCTTAGGTCGATAAGAACTTTTAAAGCTTGGTCTAGTTTTTCGCTATTATTTTCTTCAACATTTTGTAAACCCAAAACTTCGAAAACAATATCATGGACAAACTGCTTTAATGAATCCAAATCAGTTTGGCTAATCGTTTCTTTTTTATCTTTAATAGCGAATATTGTTTTAACAATTTCGAAAAGATTGGCGATAAGAATTGGACTGTTAAAGTCGTCCAATAAAGCATCAATAACTTTAGTTTTTAATTCTTCAACATTAATGCTCGACGTCGCTGAAGCTTCCAAGTTATCCAAAGATTTTACGGCTTCCATCAATCTATTAAAGCCTTTTTCACTAGCAAGCATCGCCTCATTAGAAATGTCTAAAACACTTCTATAATGCGCTTGCATAAAGCAAAATCTCAACACACTTGGGTGGAAAGCTTTCTCAAAGAAATTATTATTTCCTGTAATCAATTCCATTGGAAGAATATAGTTGCCCGTTGATTTTGACATACGTTGACCATTCATCGTTAGCATATTCGCATGCATCCAATATTTCACAGGTTCTTCACCATTGCAAGCTTTTCCTTGTGCGATTTCACATTCGTGATGCGGGAATTTAAGATCCATTCCGCCACCGTGGATGTCAAATTGATTACCAAGATATTTGGTACTCATCGCCGTACATTCGAGATGCCAACCTGGGAAACCTTCTCCCCAAGGCGAAATCCACTTCATGATATGTTGTGGCGACGCGTTTTTCCAAAGTGCAAAATCTTGAGGATTTTTCTTTTCGTGTTGTCCGTCTAGGTCACGTGTGTTGGCAAAAAGCTCTTCGATATTACGACGAGATAATTCGCCGTAGTTAAGTCCTCGTTTATTATATTCTAAAACATCAAAATAAACAGAACCATTACTTTCGTAGGCAAAGCCTTTTTCGATTAGTGTTTTGGTTAATTCTATTTGTTCAACAATATGTCCAGTTGCGGTTGGTTCTATGGTTGGAGGCAAAAGGTTGAATCTCTTTAGAACATCATGAAAATCGACAGTGTATTTTTGTACAATTTCCATTGGTTCTAATTTTTCCAAACGCGATTGTTTAATAAATCGGTCGTTGTTGATGTCACCATCATCCGTCAAATGCCCAGCATCGGTAATGTTGCGAACATAACGAACTTTGTAACCCAAAAACATCAAGCTTCGGTAGATGAAATCAAAGGACAAAAATGTTCGGACATTACCCAAGTGTACATTGCTGTAGACAGTTGGTCCGCAGACATACATCCCAACATTTCCAGGTAAAATCGGTTCGAAAATTTCCTTTTCTCCAGTTAAGGAGTTGTATATTTTAAGTTGCATTGTTTAGTTTTAAAAGATTTTAAATTCAAAAAAATAGTGATTGTTTTAACGTGAAATTTCCTCAACAACAAATAATTGTCGTGATGAAAATTTTACTTAATACTTTTTTGAATTTTATCATTATTAAATATGTTCTAGATGATGGTTAAGATGATCAATATAATCTTGTATCAAAAACTCTAAAGTTACAATTCTTTGTTCATTTTTTGAAGTGTCACAAGTTTTTAATAAAAATTCTTCTGGGATATTTTCAACAACGTTGACGATTTGCAAGTTCAAAGCTTTCCAAAGATTGACGATGTTTTCAATTGGAATATTCTGATAATTCTGCGCTTTTACCCAAGCATTTTGATCATAGACGATATTTTCGTTTTCTTTATATTGTGTTATGACAAATCTCCTAATATTGGTAAATGCGCTGTCACAAAGATGTCCAAGGATTTCTTTTTTTGACCATTTATTATCCGCTATTTTAAAATTCCAATCCTTTTCTGTAATGGAATTAAAACGCAAAGTTTGCTCTTCAACAATATTTTTTAAGATTTGAAAATCCATCTTAATCTAACTTTGCATGACTTCCTACATAATGTAAGAACTCTTGACGCGTGATTGGATTAGTACGGAATATGCCACTTAATTCTGCTGTAATTGTTGAACTCGCTGTGTCTTTAATGCCACGGCAATTAACGCAAAGATGTTTTGCATCGATGATACAAGCGACATCTTTTGTTCCTAAAGCCAGCTTTAAAGCATCCACAATTTGCATGGTTAATCGTTCTTGCACTTGTGGTCTTTTTGCGTAATAATCTACAATTCTATTAATCTTGGAAAGACCAATCACTTCACCATTAGAGATGTACGCGACGTGCGCACGACCAATAATCGGTAAAAAATGATGTTCGCAGAAAGAGTATACCGTAATGTCTTTTTCAACAAGCATTTGACGGTATTTGTATTTGTTAGAAAAAGTCGAAATACCAGGTTTGTTCTCAGGAAGAAGACCTCCGAAAATTTCATTGACATACATTTTGGCAACACGCTTTGGCGAATCTTTTAGAGAGTCGTCTGTCATGTCAAGTCCCAAAGTTTGCATAATCTCCCCAAAAAGTCCTTGGATTTTTTCAATTTTTTCGTCTGGACTTAGTGCAAAAGCATCTTCTCGAAGTGGTGTATGTTCTTTACCTGTGAAAAGGTCATCGTCATTATCAAAATGTTCCGTCATTTCTAAAAACTAATTATAATAAGCAAAATTAGGAAAAATTATACTTTTTGTGACTAAAAGCATCGCCTTATTAAAATTTTATTGTAGCTTTAGTATTATAAAAGTTTCAAAATATTAAACACGCTGATAATCTTTTGGTTGTGTTTTTATGCTATTGAGATGATAAAATTTAATTATTTTGAATTGAATTTTTATATATTTGCACCAAATTAACATTAATTAAAATTAAATACTATGTCAGACATTGCATCAAGAGTAAAAGCTATCATCGCTGATAAGCTTGACGTTGAAGAAACAGAAGTGACTCCAGAGGCTAGCTTCACTAACGATTTAGGAGCAGATTCTTTGGATACTGTAGAATTGATTATGGAATTCGAAAAAGAATTTAACATTCAGATTCCAGATGATCAAGCAGAAAAAATTACTACTGTAGGTCACGCTATCGCTTATATCGAGGAAGTAGTTAACAAATAATATTTTCTAACGAATTAATTAGAAATTATAAAAAATTATATGGAATTAAAAAGAGTAGTTGTTACAGGTTTTGGTGCCATTACACCGATAGGAAATAATGCGAAAGAATATTGGGACAGTCTTGTAAAAGGTGAGAGCGGAGCCGCTCCCATTACTCTTTTTGATTCCACTAATTTTAAAACAAAATTCGCTTGCGAAGTCAAAAACTTTAATCCTTTGGATCATTTTGACAAAAAAGAAGCGAAAAAAATGGACAGAAACTCACAATTCGGTCAAGTTGCAGCGCGCGAAGCGATTGCACATAGCCGTATTATCGAAGATTCTGTTGACAAAAATAGAGTAGGTGTTATTTGGGGATCAGGTATTGGCGGACTAGAAACTTTTGAAACAGAAGTTGTTGGTTGGGCTAATTCTCAAAACATTCCTAGATTCAACCCATTCTTTATTCCTAAAATGATTGCTGATATTACGCCAGGTAATATCTCAATTGAGTTTGGATTCCATGGTCCTAACTATACAACCGTTTCGGCGTGTGCTTCGTCGGCTAACGCACTTATCGATGCAAGAATGCTTATCCAACTAGGTAAAGCTGATGTAATCGTGTGTGGTGGATCGGAAGCTGCAGTTACGGCAAGTGGTATGGGTGGATTCAACGCTTTGATGGCGCTTTCTACAAGAAATGATGATCCTAAAACGGCTTCGAGACCTTTTGACAAAGACAGAGATGGTTTTGTATTAGGTGAAGGTGCAGGTTGTATCATTCTTGAAGAATACGAACACGCTGTTAAAAGAGGCGCAACGATTTACGCAGAATTAGCTGGTGGTGGACTTAGTGCAGATGCACACCATATGACGGCACCACATCCAGAAGGATTGGGCGCTTATCTTGTAATGAAAAATTGTTTAGAAGATGCAGGACTTACTGCTAACGATGTAGACCATATCAATATGCATGGTACATCTACGCCGTTAGGAGATATTGCAGAATCTAGCGCTATTGCAAGATTGTTAGGTGAGCACGCTTATGATATTAACCTTAATTCTACCAAGTCGATGACAGGTCACCTTTTGGGTGCAGCTGGTGTTATTGAGGCTATTGCAGCAATTGGAACCATTATCCATGGTGTGATTCCACCAACGATTAATCATTTCACAGATGATGAAAAGATTGATTCTAGACTAGACTTTACTTTTAACAAAGCTGTCGAAAAGGATGTTAATGTTGCGATGAGTAACACATTCGGATTCGGAGGACATAATGCTTGTGTACTTTTCAAAAAAATCTAGGTTATTATGGAGTTGAAGAAGTTACTTTCTAAATTCCTAATAAAAAGAAAAACAAACGGACTTTCTCAAAGGGATTCCAAATTTCAAAAGGAAATCACTAACCTTGTCGGCTATCAGGTTAACAATCTTGAGGTCTTTCGAGAAGCTTTTTCGTTGAAAGCATCTGGTCGAAATTCTGAGAAGAAAAACTATGAAAGACTTGAGTTTTTAGGTGATTCGGTTTTAGGTTCGATAATTTCGTGTTATTTGTTCCAAAGGTATCCTGATGCTAATGAAGGTTTTCTTACACAGATGAAGTCCAAAATTGTTAATCGAAAAAACCTTAATAAACTCGGAGACGAACTTGGTTTGCCTAAGCTTATTTTTGCAGATAACAGTGTTACCTTAAGTGAAAATATTGCAGGGAATCTTTTGGAGGCTTTTGTCGGCGCCTTATTTTTGGATGTCGATTATGAAGCTTGTAAAAAGATTGTTTTGGAAAAGTTATTACCTCCAGAAGAGATTAACAAACTCGAAAACAAAATTATTAGTTACAAAGGCTTGTTGCTAGAGTGGAGTCAAAAGAAAAAACTTTCTATACGATACGAAACTTGTGAAGAGCATTTAGTTGGCAAGCAGATTGCATTCCGTTGTAATGTTTGGTTAGAGGACGATAAGATTGCAAATGCATCGGAATCTTCTAAGAAAAAAGCGGAAGAAAAAGCAGCGCAACGTGCTTTCTATATGTTAAATAAAAAAGAGCAAATCATTGAAAAGCAAAAAACTATTTCTTGATTTTGAAGAAGAGGAATGCATCGAGGTTGGATTGATGCGTATTGCTAGTAATTTGCCACATTCAGAAGTTTTTTATCACCTTAATAATCATAACACATTTAACCTAAAAAGAGCAACAGATATTGTTCTGCACGGTGTGTACAATGATTATCATTTCGAATGTTTCGAAGCTTATGACAAGTCTAACAAAAATTGTTGGAAACTTGTCTCTAACAAATCTGTTTTTACGGAAATTAAAAAAGAACAAAGTCAGCTTTTTCAAGATGAAGAAGATGTGAAATTTCTATTAAATGATCAGCATGATGTTGACTATATTGTTAAATCATCAGATTCATTTGCAGATTTTTCAGTAATTTTGCTGCCGGAAAAATTGTTCTTTCCAATACAAGAGTTTGAGTTGTCTGCGGATACTGAGCTCTATCAAATAATTCAATATTATGAATAAGAATTTAAAAAAGACGAAAATCATCGCTACACTAGGACCAGCATCATCCGATAAAGATGTTATGATCCAAATGGTGAAAGCGGGTGTTGATGTTTTCAGAATAAATTTCTCACATGCCGACTACGATTTGGTAAAACGAAATGTAGAAATGATTCGTGAGATTAACCAAGAATATGGCTATTCTGTGGCTATTCTTGGAGATTTACAAGGTCCAAAACTTCGTGTTGGTGTTGTTAAGGAAGGTTCTTTCCTTAATCCTGGTGACGTTTTAACTTTTACAAACGAAAAAGTTGAAGGCGATTCTACAAAGGTCTATATGACTTATGAGAAGTTTCCTCAAGATGTTAAAGTTGGAGAAAGAATCCTTATTGATGATGGTAAGTTAGTTTTAGAAGTTATCGAAACCAACGAGAAAGATACAGTTAAAGCTAAAACCATCCAAGGTGGACCTTTGAGTTCTAAAAAAGGGGTTAATCTTCCTAACACAAATGTTTCGCTTCCTGCCTTAACGGAAAAGGATATCGAAGATGCTAACTTTATGTTAGATTTGGAGTTTGATTGGATTGCATTGTCATTCGTTCGTCATGCACAAGATATTAAAGATTTAAAAGTTTTAATAGAAAACCATCCAACCAACAATCTTAAAACACCAATTATCGCGAAAATTGAAAAGCCAGAAGGTGTTAGAAATATTGACGAAATCCTTATCGAGTGTGATGGATTGATGGTTGCTCGTGGAGATCTTGGTGTTGAAGTTCCGATGGAGCAAGTTCCAGTTATTCAGAAAAACTTGGTGCATAAAGCGAGATTGTATTCTAAGCCTGTTATCATTGCGACGCAAATGATGGAAACGATGATTACAAGTCTTACACCAACAAGAGCAGAAGTTAATGACGTTGCAAACTCGGTGATGGATGGCGCAGATTGTGTGATGCTATCAGGAGAAACTTCTGTTGGTAAATATCCAGTTGACGTTATCAAAAATATGACGAAGATTGTTAAAACAACTGAAACGACACATCTTTACGCAAAACAGAATGTGCCTTTAGAAGAAAAAATCAATTGTGTTGATGACCGTTTTGTAACAGATATGGTTTGTCGTTCGGCAGTTGATATTGTTAGAAATTCTGGAGCAGAAGCAATTATTACTTTGACTTCTTCAGGTTATACAGCTTTCCAAATTTCGGCACACAGACCAGATGCACATATTATCGTATTTAGTTCTAATAGACGCGTTATTACAATGCTAAATCTACTTTGGGGTGTTAGAGCTTTCTATTACGATATGCAAAAATCTACGGATGAGACGGTAATTCAGGTTAATATGTTAGCACATAATTATGGTTTCGTAGAGCAAGGTGATTTCGTTATCAACCTCAATGCGATGCCAGTACATTATGGTGGAAAAACCAATACGTTGAGATTAACAACAATATAAATTAAAGCCCCAATTTTGGGGCTTTTTTCTTAAAATATCCTAAAGCACGTTAATCCGCGTTAAAGTTGTTTTAGATATTACTCAAAGTTTTATTTTTGAAAAAAAACTATTTGAGACTACTTTTATTTTTTCTATTCATTTTTTCGAATTTAATATTTGGGCAAAATCAGATTTCTGGTATTGTTCAGACAGAGAATGGCTATCGAGTTCCAAATGCTATGCTGGTCAACACTGTTACAGGCAAGAAGTCTTATACTAACAATGTCGGTGAGTTTTTTGTGGCAGCGGAGGCAGGTCAAACGATTCGAGTTTTAAAAGATCATTACGATCGGCAAACGATTAATGCGGAAGCAGGCAAAACTTATGTTGTTACATTGGTTAAATCACTTGAAGAAATCGAAGAAGTTACAGTGTCCAACATAAAGGTGACAGGAAAAATCGATGATGCTAATAGATTGAAAACAGACGACAGTGCGGAACGTCTCCGTAGGGAAGTTGGTACGCCAAAACCTCCAGAGAAACCTCGTGAAAAAGCACCAGAAATGGTAAATGATGTTTTGTTGCCTTTATTGACAGCTAAGCTCAATATCGATGGATTGTATAAAGTTTTATCTGGAAGGTCGCGACAAATGAAGACGCTTTATCGTTATGAGGATTCTCAAGATGATATGAGGTGGATCAGAACTAGGATAGATGCTTCCTATTTCGAAAGCGCTGAGATTCCTAAAGATCAGGTTAACGCATTTTTAAATTTTATCATGGCAGATCCCGAAGTTGCGCGTTATGTAAAAGCCCGAAATGAAGGCGGATTGATTGTTACCATGGAAAAACATATTCCCGAATTTCTAAAACGTATTAAAAAAGATTAATCTAGAGTTTTTGTATTTTCTAAATTGCTTATTTTCATTAAATTGCATTGGCTAAAGTTTGATTTTTACTTTAAACAAATACATTTTTGATGAAACTCTATTTTAAAATTAAATATGAAACCAAACTTGGTGAGCGTCTCGTTTTACAAGTTCTAATGAAAGATTCTCTTTGGAAATCTCATAATCTTCATGGTGAAAATACTTTTATTTGGCAAGGAGAAGTCGATTATTTTTCAAAAGAAATTTCTTACAAATATCAGGTTTGGGATAAGGATAATCAGCTTTGTCACGAAGAGATTGTTCCTCATCAATTGCATTTGGGATATAGTTTCAAAGAATATCAGATTTTTGACACTTGGAATAACAAGAACTTTCCTGAGAATTATCTCAACAACAAAGTTTTTAGAAACAAAAAGAAAGATTTTGTTCCTGAGAAAACTAATGTCCGAAAAAAACACAGCCATCTTTTCAGAATCGAAGCGCCTCTATACAATCCTAATTGGAAGATTTTATTAATTGGAAGTATTCCTGAGTTAGGCGCTTGGCAATATAATGAAGCATTGGCGCTTAAGGAAGTTGATTATGGTATTTGGGAAATTGGCGTAGAGGTTTTTTCTCAACAAGATTTTGAATATAAATATGGTATCTACGATGATGTAACCAAGAAAGTAGTTTTCATCGAATCGGGTGCCAATAGATTAGCATCACCCAATTTTAATTCTGAACTTCTCAATGTTAACGCTGACCATTATTTTGTATTTGATGATGCGCGGCTTTGGCATGCTGCTGGTGTGGCAGTTCCGATATTTTCTTTGAGGTCGGATGAGGGTTTTGGCGTTGGAGAGTTTTCGGATTTAAAACTTTTGGCAGATTGGTCAAAATCTACAGATTTATCAATTATTCAGATTTTACCAATTAATGATACCACAGCCAATCATAAATGGACTGACAGTTATCCTTATGCAGCTATTTCGGTTTATGCTTTGCATCCACAGTATTTGCGTGTTGATGCTTTGGATTTTCCAATTGCAAAGGCAGATTTGGAAGCTTTTAATGCTTTGAAATCTGAATTAAATCAAAAATTAAATGTCGATTATGAGCGCGTAATTTCTGAAAAATGGAAAATTATCAGTAAAATCTATAAAGAATATGCATCAGCGATTCTCAAGGATAAAGCTTTTAAAGCTTTTTATAAAGAGCAACAAGATTGGTTGATTCCTTATGCTGCTTTTTGTGTTTTGAGAGATCGATACAAAACGCCGAATTTTAATGACTGGAAGACACACAAACGTTATGTAGCTGGTAAAATTGCAATGATGTTTGATCCTAAACATAAAGATTATTCTTCGGTGATGTTGCATGTTTGGGTACAATATCAATTGCATCTGCAATTGACAGAGGCTGTTAATTATGCTCATAGTTTAGGGATTTCTTTTAAAGGTGATTTGCCAATAGGCATCTTCCGTTATAGTGTTGACGCTTGGACGATGCCAGAATTATTCGGATTAAACTTCCAAGCTGGTGCACCACCTGATTTATTTACTGAGTTGGGGCAAAATTGGGAATTTCCAACTTATAATTGGGAAGCCATGAAGCTCGATAATTATGCTTGGTGGAAAAAGCGTTTTGCAGCTTTGGAGCGTTATTTTGATGCGATGAGAATTGATCATATTCTAGGCTTTTTTAGAATTTGGAGAATCCCAATAGAAGCAACGCAAAGTGTTTTGGGATATTTTTATCCTGCTATTCCGATTTCCAATGAAGAGTTAAAAGCCAATCATATCGATTTTGATGAAGATCGTTTTTGTAAACCTTACATTACAGAAATTATTTTGGAACGTACTTTTGGTGAAGATTCGGAAGTTGTTAAATCTCATTTTTTTGAATTAAATTCTAACGGACGTTATAAGTTTAAATCAGAATTCGATACCCAACGAAAGCTTAGTGAAAGTTTTAAAAAACAATCTTGGGATTGGAAGGAAGAAAAACTTCTCGCCTTGGCAGCTAATGTTTTGTTTATTATTGAGACAACTGAAGATAGTAAAAATGTTTATCATCCAAGGTTTAATATGGAAAAAACATTGTCGTTTGCAGATTTACCAGAATGGGATCGAATAAAGTTAGCGGAGATTTATCATGATTACTTTTATGTCCGTCAAGATGTTTTATGGTATAAAAGTGCCATGGAAAAACTTCCAACTTTGTTGAGTGCTACTAAGATGTTGATTTGTGGTGAGGATTTAGGATTTGTACCTGATTCAGTGCCAGTTGTTATGGATGAGTTAGCGATTTTGGGTATGAAAGTCCAAAGAATGTTATTTGGAAAGAATTCCTTTTATGATCCTCGTAGTGCAGCTTACCTTAATGTGGTTACAACTTCAACGCATGACAGTTCTACCTTGCGACAATGGTGGCATGAAGATCGCAATTTAACACAGACTTTTTTTAACCAGTATTTTAAGCAATATGGCACTGCGCCTTGGGATTTGTTGCCAGAGTTTTCGGAAGAAATAATTAAGCAACACTTGGCTAGTAATGCAATGTTAGCAATATTCCCAATTCAGGATTTGCTAGGGACGGATCAAAAACTTGTTAATGAAAATATGGAAAACGATCGTATTAATAATCCTGCTATTTTTCCATATTATTGGTGTTACAGAATGCATCTTAATTTGGAAGATTTAAAAAATGAAACTTCATTTAATCAAAAATTATCTAACTGGGTTAAAGACTCTCGAAGAAAATAATATGCTGATAATCAGTGTTGAAAAACATAAAAAAAGTTAAAAGTCAAACGTGCTTTTAACTTTTTTCGTTTTAGAGAATCATAGAGTTAAACAAAATAATTTGTTTTGCTAAAACCACGAGTTATGAAAAAATTGATTCTTGCAACGATGCTTATGTTTGGCAGCTTTGCGTTTTCACAATATTATCAAGATACATATCCAGACTATTACGGTAACGAATATTATGATAGTCAATACAGTTATCCTGATGATTATTATTACAATTATCCTACGGATTATTATCCAGAAGATTATTACCAAAACTATTACAACGATTACAGAAATAGTATTGTAAACATCAATTGGAATGGTTTTTTTAGAAACTATAGATTGTCACCTTGGCAGATACAAGCGATTATTAATCTTAATAACAGATTCCCATCCTTTATGGCTTGGAACTCTTATTACGGAATGAATCCTGATCGTTGGTACTATGATAGATTTTATGCATTGGAAAGAATCCTGGGGCCGCAAGTCTTTGTAGTGTATCAGAAAAATTATTACAGAGGTCTTAGCCCAATTGTATATTTCCAAAACTACAGAACTAATTATTATGTGGTTAATTATCACATTCGTCCAAAATATAGAAATGTTGATATTGTAAGATATAGAGTGGATCGTTATAACCTAAATGATACTTGGAAGTCAACACGAAATGTGGCGATGATTGATACTAAAGCAAGCAGTATTCGTAATGCATCAGGTGTTAGAAATCAAAGCATGATTAATGATAATGCTAACAACAATATTAGAAATTCGTCAAGTGTTAGAAATCAAACAAGCATCGCAGAAAATACAGGAAATATTAGATCTGGATCTTCAGGAATTAGAAATCAATCGCCGATGATTTATGAGTCAAGCAGCATCAGATCAGGTTCGTCTGGAGTTAGAAATCAAAGCATGCAAGAGAATTCTTCTAATGTTAGAAGTAATGTGAGAAATCAAAATATGCCATCAGAATCTTTTCCTACTGGTGGTGTTAGAAATAATCCTGTGAGAAATACAGAATCTGTACGTTCTTCTGGGATAGAAATGAGAAGTAATACGAGAATGTCTTCACCAAGTTTTGAAACAAGAAGTTCAGGTGGTAGAGAATCTCAAAGAGATAATGCTGGAGGTATAAGAAGTTCTAATTCTGGAACTTCAAGAGGTAGGTAAGTTTTTTAGTGTTTGTGTTATTTTGGAAATGGAGGAAGTTTTTTAAACTTTCTCCATTTTATTTTAATTATGAATGGATTGAATTTAACAAATTTTAATATTTTTTGGTTTAACTTTAATATTTTAAGCGAATCCAAAAGATGAATTTAAAAACAAAAATAAATTAACGTAAAATTTTAAAGCAATGAAAAAATTAGTATTAAGCCTAGCATTCGTCGTAGTTGGATCTTTAGCATTCGCACAGCAAACACCAGATATGCAAAGTAAGAAAAACTATCAAGATCATCAACAAGAATATCTTAACCAAATGAAATCTAGCCTAAATCTTAACGATGCTCAGGTTGCCAAAATAAAAGAACTTCAAGATAAAAGAAAAGCTGCAAAGATGGCGCAAATGAAAGAGCAACGTCAAGATATGAAAGCGAATATGGAGAAGAATAATGATGATATGAAGCAAATTTTAACACCAGATCAATACACGAAATGGCAAGATATGAAGAAGCAAAAAATGGCTGAACGTAAAGAAATGAGAAAGGAAAAAATGGAGGTGAAGAAATAATTGAAATGCAAAATCAAGAAGTAGGAGTAAGCGAAGTTTACTCCTATTTTTTTTGTTAAATAAAGTTAAATATTTATTATATTTGAGCATACAATAAAAATATTATGGTTACGGAAAAAATTATTAATCTTATCAACGAACAAATTACTAAGGAGCAATATGCTGCACAGTTGTATCTGTCGATGTCAGCTTGGTGTTATGCTCAGGATTTGGAAGGTATTGGAAATTACTTTAGAGTACAATCTAAAGAGGAATTGATGCACTCTGATAAGATGTTTGATTATATCAACAATATCGGAGGCAAAGTTGTTTTAGGAGCTGTTGACGCTCCGCCACATGACTTTAAAGATGCTGAAGAAATTTTTGAAAAAGCATTAGAACACGAAAGATTGGTTACGAAAAGTATTTTTAATATCGTTAAAGCTGCAACTGAGGAAAGTGACTTTGCAACAACAACATTTTTGCAATGGTTCGTTAACGAGCAAGTTGAGGAAGAAGCAAGTGCTTCACTTTTGGTAACAAAGATTAAACGTGTTAAAGATAATCCGTCAGCAATGTATCTTTTCGATCAAGAGTTGGCGCAACGAGTTTTCACTCCTGATAACGGAGCAGCATAGCTGTTAGACAACACACACTACACCACATCACAAAATGATTAAAAAAATGATACTAACTACAGCTACAATTAGCTGTAGTTACCTTTTTGGGCAACAATATATGTTTAGCAGTATTTCTAACGAACTGAAAAAAAATGCTAATACAGTTGTCCGAAATGATAGCAAAGTCTACACAATTTCTTCTTTTGATAATCTAAATATCAAGTTTAACAAAGCAACGACGATTCTAAATAAAGCTGGAGAGAAAAACTCTTTTGTCGCTATATATTACGATAAGTTTGAAAAAGTTAGCAACATCAAAATCAAAGTTTTTGACGAGTTTGGGAAACAAATTAAGACTTACTCTAAGAGCGATTTTCAAGATGTAAGCAGTACGGGATCGTCTGGTCTATATACGGATGATCGTGTTTTGTATCTACAAGTAACTAACACCAACTATCCTTATACGATTGAAGAAAGTTATGAGATGAATACTTCTAACACAGCTTTTATTCCTGAGTTTGTTCCTTTTCGCTCCACCAACATTAGCCTTGAAAATGCTGAACTGAAACTAATCAATAAATCTGGTGTTAAACTTCGAAAGAAAATTAAGAATACATCAATCGCAAACATTAAAGAACAAGGCTCCGATAACGATTTTAGTTTGTCCTTTACAAATGTACCTGCACTAAAAGAAGAAAAATATTCTCCAAATATTAACACGCTATTACCTCGCGCAGAATTTTCTTTAGAAACTTTTAGTTTGGCTGGAAGAAAAGGTGATTTAACAAATTGGAAAAGTTTTGGACTTTGGTATAATACTTTGCTAGAACCGGTTTCGGTGGTTACGCCAGAAATTCAAAAAGAAGTTAATGATCTCAATTTGCAAGGTTCGGTTTCTGAAAAAGTGAAAACGCTTTACCAATATATGCAAAACAAGACGCGTTACGTTAACGTAGCAATTGGTATCGGAGGATGGCAGCCTATGCCAGCTGATGATGTGCGTCGCAAAGGTTATGGTGATTGTAAAGGTCTTACCAACTATATGCGTGTTTTGCTGAAAGCGGCTGGTATTCCTGCGTACTATGCAATTATTTATTCAGATTTTACCCCTAAAAAGTTTGATCCGGATTTTCCAAAAATGGCGGGCAATCATATTGTTTTGATGGTTCCTACAGAGAAAGGGAATATGTGGTTGGAGAATACTTCGCAAAAAATTGCTTTTAACCATATTGGAATATATAATACCAGTCGAAATGTACTATTGATAAAAGAAGATGGGATTGAGCTGATGGATACGCCAGTTTATAAAACTGAGGATTCTAATGAAAAATTAAAGTTAACTGCAAAAATTTTGGAGGATAATTCTCTTACAGGGAACGCTAATTTTAATTATTCTGGAGGACTTTATGATTTTATGCTCGGAATGTCGAATGATACAACTGATGAGCAGAAAAGTACTTTGAAGTCCATGTTTTCAAATCTAAAATTTGAAGATTTAGCAATAAAAAAAGTTGATAATAATAGAGATTCTGCGGATATCAATCTGGATTTTGGGTTTAAGGCTAGTAATTATTCTAAGAAAATGGGCGAGGATTTATTCTTCGGTGTTGTTCCTTTTAGCCAAACAGGATTCTACATCGATAGCTCGGAGGAGCGTCTTAATCCTATCGAAATTCCGTTTGCTTACCATGATCAATACGAGATCGAATATGAGCTTCCACAAAATTTTAAAATTGGAGAACTTCCAAATGCTGTTAAATTGACGTCTGACTTTGGCGAATATCAACTTGCTGTTAAGCAAAAAGATGGAAAATTAATTGTGGAAAGACAATTGAAGCTAAACAAAATGCTGTTGCAACCCGACCAAATGAAAGCTTATCAAGAATTTAGGAAAAAAATAAATTTTAACGATAACACTAAAATCTTAATTACAAAAAAATAATACAACTGATTAATGAAAAAAACTATATTATTAACTTCTATGTTGTTGGGAGCTTTTCTTTTTGGACAACATAAATTCTTAAATCTGCCAAAACTAGATCAAGCTGATGTGGCATCAACAGTAAGTACGATGGATGCCAAAGTTCCAGCTGAAGTTCTGTATGATTCTCATCATTTTTTAATTGATACCAATGGCTTTATGACCATTGAAGTTATCAAACGTGTTAAAATTTACGACAAAACAAAAGCGGAAGAATTTCTTAATGTTGAAATTCCTCTTAAGATAAAAGGCGGTGATCGCGAATCGGTAAGTGGTCTTAAAGCGACGACATATAATCTAGAAAATGGGAAAGTTGCTGCAACAACGGTTGACAAAGAATCCCGAATAAAATCTAACGAAACCAAGAATGTTGATATCCTGAAGTTTGCTTTTGCAAATGTTAAAAATGGCTCTGTGTTAGAATATAAATACAAACTTAGCACACCATTTTATTATGCTATTCCTCGGGTGATGGTAGAATCTGCCGTACCTGTTAGATATTTCGAATATGTGTTTGATATGCCAATTTACTTGGGATATAGTATCAATTATCAAGGGAGCTTAGCACCAACGTTTCGTGATGTTAGTCAAAAAGATATGTATGGTGGAGATTACAAAACAGTTAGGTTTGCGTACGAAAATGTTAAAGCTTATAAGGATGAAAAATATGTTTATAATATAGACAATTATCGCACCGCTATTCGTGCTGAGCTGGCAAGTACAAATTTTCCTATTACTAGTAAAATGGGAAGTATTAGTGGTGGTTTTAAATCTTATACTGTAACTTGGGAAGATCTTAGGAAAACCATTCTTAATGAAGATGATTTTGGTGTAGAATATGGAAAAATGGGAGCTGTTAAAGATATTCTGCCTGCTGAAATCAAATCTATTGCCAACGAAAAAGAACGTGCTGATGCGATTTTAAAATATGTTCAAAAAAACTACACTTGGAACAAAAAGGTTACAGGTTGGAGTGAAGATGGAATTAGAAATCTTATTTCAAAAAAAATTGGTAACTCTGCGGAGATTAATCTTTTGTTGACGATGCTTATGAAAAGTGCGGGGCTTAAAGCAAACCCTGCAATTATGCCAACCAAAAAAAGAGGTTTTCTAAATTTTAATGCACCTTCGCTAACACAAATTAATTATGTTCTAACAACAGTTGAGATTGGGGGAAAATTAACACTTTATGATGCAACTAGTAAATATTCTGCAGCTAATGTCTTGCCTTCTCGCGCTTACAATTATTTTGCATATTTGATAAGGGATAAGGAAGGTGTACAGATTAATGTATTGCCAGATGGTAAAAGTTCGACTATACAGGTTGCTAATGCAAGATTCAATGTTGATGGTACTATTTCTGGAGATTTTTCTGATACCGATGCAGTACTATACGCTTTGACATCTTCTGAAGCTTATAATAAAGATGCAGATCAATACTTTAAAGATTATAAAGAAAATTACAAGTTTCCGATTGAGAATATGAAAGGAGAGCAAATGGAAAATGGAACGTTTGTAACTAAGTTCAATTTTAATTCGGATAATTTTGTTGATGGTGTAGGTGGAAAATTTGTATTTAATCCTTTGCTGTTCTTGTTTAGAAAAAATCATGATTTTGATCAAGAAGATGCACGTCGATCACCCATAGAGATGCTTTCTGGTTATGACAGAATTAAAAAAGTGACTGTTGAACTACCAGACGGCTATACATTTGAAAACCTTCCTAAATCGAAAAAATTTAGAAGTGAAGATAGTTCTGTTGTCTACAGTTATGTTATAAAACAAGATGGAAATAAATTGACTGTTGAGTCGACAACTTCAGTTGAAGATTCCATTTATCCTGAAGCTTATTATCCTGTATTCAAGCAGGTCTTCGATAATATAACTAATATGGAAGCACAGGTTGTTACCGTGGTTAAGAAAAAATAAAACAAAAAAAAGGTTTAGAATTTCTAAACCTTTTTTTTATTTTATTAAATGTAAATAACTTCTGTTTCTAGTACTGTCTTTCCTAGCTTTTCAAGAGCTGATTTGTATTTTTCTACTTGTTGTTGATCGGCATCTTTTGGGCTTCCCGTTTTGAAATCAATGATGATAAAACCTTTGTCAGTTTCGATAAGCCTGTCAGGGCGCAGTACTTTGGTTTCAGAATTTTCGGAAAGCATAATATCACGTTCGCTGATCACTTTCAAATCTTCGGTGAAGTATTTGCTGTATTTTTCTGAAGTGATTATTTCTAAAATTCGGTTCTCGATTTCTATGCGCTCATCAGATGTGAAAATCCCTTCTAGTTCATATTTTTCTAAAACTTTCTTAAGGTCACGATTTGATTTTATTTTTGAAAGAATTTCGTGTACAAAAATTCCCAATCTCACTTTTTCAACTCTTGTTTGATAATTCTTACTTGGTGTTGCAATTTTGATTGCATCATGATTAGTGCTTTCCCCAGTGATACTAGAAATAGAAAGCTTTTCAACGCTATTTTTAGTTTTGTGAATTTGCTTTTTTAACTCAGATTCTTCGATTGGATAAAGATCAAAAGAATCTGATTCTTCATCATTAATTACTGGTTTTTTCGTGTTAATAAAATCGATGATTTCTAGATGATTACTCGATTTACTTGGCTTTTCTAAGTATAAATAAAATTGCTCTACTGCTCTTGTTGTTGCCACATATTGCAAACAATATCGATCAATTTTGTTTTTGTATTGATTCTCATCATTAAACGCAAACATTGTGGTGTCATATTCCAAAAGCTTGGCATTGAAACCAGAAATATTTACCTTTTTTAATTCGTCATTATTTCCAAGATCAAACCAATCCGAAAACTTTGCGTCTTTGTTTTCATTTCGCATTGGTAATAACACAACTGGAAACTCTAAACCTTTTGACTTATGAATCGTCATCATTTTAATAGCGTCAATGTTTTCGCTGGCTTGTATACTTAGGTTGATGCCTTCCTCATTCCAGTATTTCAGAAAATCTTTAACGGTTGCTCCCGCATTTTGTGTGTAATTAAACAACATTTCTAAAAAATTGAGTAAGAAATCAACTTCCTTATTTTCAACAGAAAACTCTTTTACGAAATGTTCGATATAATTATAAAGATTAAGATTTAGTATGTCCTCTGAACTTAGATCTAAATTATATTTCGTTTTTAAAAGCTCGTTTATAACACCGAAATTTTTAGTTTCAATAAGTTCTGATACTTCTGTGGTAAAGTCTTGGATATGGATTCTTCCAAGATGATTCAGATTGTACAACATCTTAATGAAGAATTGGAAATTTTTAGGATTTGCTTTCCAATTCAAAAACTCGATTAACGCTTTTATGGTATAAGATAAACCAATTGTAAGACCACTCTCCGAGATACTTTTAATGTATTGCTCTTTATTTTTGTATAGAACCAATTGCTGTCCAAGCAAATTCGAAAAATTAAAAATATCTGAATTTCCGCGACAAAGAATACAAATGTCAGAAAAGTTAAAACCATTATCAAGGCAACTTTGGATGTCGTCTTTCATTTTTGAAACCGCTTCTTGATAATAGATTTCTTTTTTATCATTGTCGATAAGATTGACGCGAACACGACCTTTTATTTTTGATTGTGCAATTTGAGTTGCAGATTCTCCGAAAATATATTGATGAATATCTTTCAAATTGCTTGACATGTGTTGGTAGAGCTGATTGTTGAAATCGACGATGTTTTGTGCACTTCGCCAATTGTGCTCCAAAATCTGAACATCTGCTTTTTTAGCAACTTCTTCTTTGTTTGCAATAATGTTGAGCATAATTTCGCTATCACCACCACGGAAACGATAGATACTTTGTTTGGGATCTCCGACTAAACTAAAGCTGGTATTGTCGCTTGCAATAGCATTGTCACGAAGTGGTTTGAAGTTTTCCCACTGCATAATAGAAGTATCTTGGAACTCGTCAAAAAAGAAATGTTGAAATTGCGTCCCAACCTTTTCATAAATAAATGAGGATGGTTCTGACCGAAGATTTTCGTTGATCAAAACATTGAATTTTGAAAGAAGAACGAGGTCGTTTTCTGTTTCAATATCCTTTAATTTATTTTGAATATCCGCATTGACTTTAAGAGGTAACAAAGCGTCTAGTATTTTTTTATCACGCTCCGTCAAAATATATTTCTTAATCAGCTCAAGTCGTTGCGCTTTTAACTGTGGTAAAATATTTAGGATTTCTGTCTCCTTCTTTTTGCCTTTTGCTGATGCGCCTTTTTCGAAGTTTTCATTTGCTTTTACTTCACCACTTGCAGGGAAAGGAAAAGAATCTCGTTCTTCCTTGTAGTATTTGTCAACTTCAAAAAAGAACTTTGCGATCCCATTAGATTTTCCGCCTGCAAAATCATCAATCGAAAGATCTGCTGCTTCTAGATTTTGAATGACTTCCTTTGCTAGCGTGCGAGATTGGATTTCATTGTCCTTTATTTGTTCTCTTAGTTGTGATTTTTTACGATCGTAAGCATCCCATTCGAAGTCTTTATTTTCTGATAAGGCTTCGTAATGTGTGTCGCTAATAAATGTTTTTGCAGCGTCGTATAGATTTTTGTTGATGTTAACTTTAGTTTCGTTGTCAAGACCATAGTTAACATAATCCATGAAAGCTTCAGAAATCTTTTGGTCATCGCCGATTTCGTCTAAAAGTTGATCGACAGCTTCGATAAGAAATGGTTCCGCGTTAATTTCTAAGTTAAAATTTTGCGCAAGTCCTAATTCGTAAGTGAAACTTCTTACCAATCTAGAATTAAACTTATCAATCGTACCAATATTTAAAGTTGAGTAATGATGAAGTATGTAGTCTAAAATTTGCTTAGCACGTTCGTGTAGGTCTTCAATGCTAATATGATTACCTTCTTCATCCAGTTCTTTTTTTATATTATTAAGATCTTGATTCTCTCCAACTTTGTCTTTAGAAAACTTAAACAGCCATTCCAGAATCCTTCCTTTCATTTCGTTGGCTGCCTTGTTGGTAAAGGTTAAAGCCAATATTTTACGAATACTATCTGCTTGATTCGGATATCTAAGACAAATTTTAAGAAGGTTTTTTACGAGGCTGTATGTTTTGCCAGAACCCGCCGAAGCATTGATGACTAAATAAGAATTTTGCATTCATGGAAATTTGCTACAATTTAGGGCAAAGTTCTGCATCGTCAAAATTTAGTCTTCTATATTATATATAAGTTTGAAAGATTTTCGATGGTGGATTGTTGGTCCGTATTTCATTAAAGCTTGTTGGTGAACTTTGGTGCAATATCCAAAGTTTTTATCCCATCCATATTCGGGAAAGTCTTTTGCAAGTTCTATCATAAGATTATCTCGATAGTTTTTTGCAATAATGGATGCAGCAGCAATGGAAACAAATTTGGAATCACCTTTAACAATACAATGGTGGGGAATGTCGTTGTAAGGATGGAACTTGTTACCATCGACGAGGATTAATTCTGGTTTTGTTTTAAGCTGATCTAGAGCAAGATGCATGGCGTGAATACTAGCTTGCAAAATGTTATGTTTATCAATGAATTCTGGTGAAAGTTCGGCGATTGCAAAGCAAACTGCATTTTCTTTTATATAGATATCGAGCTCATTTCGCTGCTTAAATGTTAATTTTTTAGAATCTTTAATAAATTTTTGGTTAAAATTTTGATCAATAATAACGGCTGCCGCAACCACTGGACCACAAAGACATCCTCTTCCAACTTCGTCGCAACCTGCTTCTATAAGGCTGTTTGAGAAACTTTTAGCAAGCTTAATTTCAGTATTCATTTAACAAAGTTATCGATAAATGAAATAAATGTTACATAAAAATTAAGAATTGTTTAACTTTTTTATTGTTTATATTGAGAAAGTTTTGCAAATTTGCTTTATTGAAAAATTTAATTTGATATGAAAAAATTAACAGCTAGTGTTTTAGTACTGGTGTTAGGCTCTTCGTTAGCGATGGTTTCCGCGCAAACTAAAAAGAGTGACACGGCTAAAACCACAGAAATTGGTGAAGTTATCATTACTGGAGCCTTAGGTATTAAAAAAATAGCAGATGCTGTAACATCATCACAACAGGTAGTTTCTGCTGATCAGTTGAATCAAGCAAGTAACCCAAATGCTGTACAAGCCTTAACAGGAAAGGTAGCTGGTTTATCTATTATTCAAAATAACAGCTCTGTAAATAGCTCTAACACTATTCAGTTAAGAGGACTTCGTTCCATATCGTCTGATAATAGTGCATTGGTTGTAATTGATAATGTGATTTCTAGCGTAAGTGTACTTCAAGGACTTCCTCCTGACTTAATTGAATCTATTAACGTAATCAAAGGGTCTCAAGGTGCTGCCTTGTATGGGTCTGATGGTGTTAACGGTGTTGTTATCGTTACCACTAAAAGAGGAGCGAAAAATAGACTATCAGTTACTTATACTGGATCTGTAGATTTTGAGTCACTTGCTTTCATTCCTAAAAGACAGGATAAATATGGTCAAGGATGGGACAATGCTAGAGATCAATTTGAAAATGGAGCTTGGGGGCCTGCTTTCGACGGAAGCATGACAACCTATGGTTTGCCATTGTATGATTATAATGGTGATGGAACTATTAATACAGACGGTATCGGTTGGGGTGATCCAGATCATTTATCTGCTGATAATCCTGCGGCAATTAATGCGCCATATGTTGGTAGACCTAATGAAATTAAAAACTTCTTTAAAACTGGTGCTACCCGTAGTCATAGTATTACATTAAATGCTGGAAGTGAAGGTAAATATGCATTAGTAAGTATAAATAATACACAAAGGGATTTTATTGTAGAAGGAGACAAGTCAAATAAAACTTCATTCTTATTTAAAGGTGGTGTAAAGTTAGATAAATTGTCATTTGATGGTGGTATCAACTATATCAGAACAGATTATACGCAAACAACTTCTATGTATGATGATGATGGTAATTCATCATTATATTGGGCGTTGTTACAGTCTTCACCTGACATCCCAATTACTAGATATAGATACAATTCATCTGATATTGCTTATACCTATAATATCTATTATATGAATCCTTATTGGAAAATGAAGCATGCAAGACAGGATTATAGTAGAGATTATTTTAGTGCAAATTTTGGTGTAGGCTATGAATTTAATAAGCATATTAATGTACGCTACACTGGAAATTTACAAGGGACATATGCTAGTTCGCAAAGCCATAGAGATGCATGGTCAAAAGCGATATACAGTGGTGCTGCTGCTGGTCCAATGAAAACAGTTACTTCTTCATTATTTCTTAGTGATACAAAAAGCTTAGATTACTATGGAGATTTCCTTTTGAATTTTGATTATGACCTAACTAAAGATATTAATGCAAAATTAAACTTAGGGCATAATTATCAAGAACAAAGATACCAAAGTATAGAAAGAGGAGGTGCAAATTTAGCGTATCCAGGAGTATATACAATGGCGAATATTAATCAACCATTACCATTTTCTTCGACATTTTTAGAGAACGGTACTTTTAGAAAAAATTCGCACTCACTATTCGCTAACTTAGATTTAGCTTATAAAGATTTCTTGTTCTTAAATGCAACTGCAAGAAACGAATGGGTTTCAAAATTACCTAAAGCAAATAATTCATATTTCTATCCTTCTGTAGGTTTATCTTTTATCCCAACTAAAGCTTTTGATTTTGGAGGAAGTGTTCTTAATTATTTCAAAATTTCTGGAGGATGGAGTAGAGTTGGTAATTCTAGAGGAATTGGATGGTACGATGTTAATAGAACTGCTGAAATTGCCGCTGGTTTTCCATTTAATGGTGTGAGTTCTTTTAGAAATGGAATGGTACAAACTGATCCAGATTTACGCCCAGAATTTGTAACGACTAGTGAGTTAAATCTAGACTTAGGATTTTTCAATGACCGAGTTAAAGTAGGAGGGTCTATTTATAAGCAAGATACTAAAGATATGATTACTGATCAAACTGCATCAAGTGCGTCAGGGATTAATACTAGAAAGATCAACATTGCAAAAATGGAGTCTAAGGGGGCTGAAATTAATTTGGGCTTAGTTCCAATTAAAACTTCAGATTTCAAATGGGAAATTAATGGAGGTTATTCTTACAATGAATCAATTGTAAAAGAAGTTTTACCTGGAGTAGCTGATGAAATTGTTTTACAAACAGGTACAGGTTGGGGTATATATGCTCAGAAAGGATCAGTATTCCCATTGATAAAAGTGAATATGATGCAAAGAGACGATCAGGGTAGAATTATTATCGACGCAAAAACTGGTAATCCTCTTGTAACTTCAACTATGCAAAATGCAGGAAGCGCAGTGCCAAAGAGTATCTACAACTTTAGTACTAATTTCTCATATAAAGGGTTTAAACTTGGGGTTGTTGGAGACTACAGATTTGGATCTAAGTTTATTGCTGATATAAAAAGTGGATTAGCATTTAATGGTTCTTTATGGGATTCTGGAGAAATTGATAGAGAAAAAGGAGGCTTTATTATGCCGAACTCTGTAATTTCTGATGGCAATGGTGGTTACAAACCTAATACAACAGTTATGACTGGTGGTAATGATTATGCTCATGCAATTAGCTACTTTAGTTCTTTTTATGCTACAGTTGGAGAGAATCTTCTTACTGATGGTAGAGCATTCAAGATTAGAGAAGTTTCATTATCATATACATTGCCTAAGAGTTTGATAAGTGCTTATGGACTTCAAGAAATTACAATTGGAACTTATGCGAGAAATCCATTCCAAAAATTTGCTAAAGACAACTTGAATTATGCTGATCCAGAAGCTAGTTTTTATACATCTGGTACCAGAAATACGCCATTGAACGCAAGGGGTGTATCTAATCGTGGACAATTACCAAGTACGAAAGTATATGGTTTCTCCTTAAATGTAAGATTCTAATTTTTAATTTTTAATATAACAGTATGAAAAAATATATTTTATTATCAATAGTTGGTCTATCGATTATTTCGTGTAGATTAGATGATAATTTAAACCCTAATAAGGTTTTGTCAGAAAATGTAATGCCTGTTGATAGACTCGCAGGTGCTTCAACAACTGCTTATGCTATGCAAGCAGGTACGATGAATGGACTTGGAAACGCTTGGATGAACACATGGTCTGGTAACTTTGCTCAATTTGGAAATCCATTTACGATAGAGTCAAATTTAGAAGTTAATACATCTTACCGTGCAACTCTTTTCCAAGATACTTACAAAGCTGTAACAAGATTTGAAAGAATAATTGATTTTGGTACTGCTAAGTATCCTAATTATGTGGCGATTGCTAAAATTCAAAAAGCTTTTTACATGCAGTATATTGTGGATCTTTATGGTAATGTTCCTTATACAGAAGCATTTAAAGAATTTGCAAATGTAACTCCAAAGTATGATAGAGACGTTGATGTTTATAAAGGTTTGGTGGCTGAATTGCTAGATGCAAAAGTTATCTTAGCTGCTAATGCTGCTAATCCTGATTTTAAAATTCCAGCGACTGCAGACCCTATATTTAAAGGTAACTTACCAAAATGGGTTGAGTTTGCAAACACGGTTTTACTAAAATTTGCTGTTCGACTTTCAAGTACGACAAATGCGGATGGTATTGCTTTAAGAAATCAAATTATTTCGGCACTTTCTGGAGCTACTTATATTACAGGTAATGTTAGCATTAATCCTGGTTATAGTAATGCTTCCGATGCTTCGCAAAACCCTCTTTATGGTAATTTTGGTTTAAAGTTTGCTTCTGGAGCTGAGAATACACAAGGTTATTATTTAATGACTGCTTCTGATCATGCTGTAAAATCTTTAGGAGGAGATGCATCTAAGATTACAAGTGGTGTTTCTGATACTCGTATTGGATCTGTATTTACTACGGGTGTTAAGTATAATGGTACCTCTGCTGGAGGTGCTGTAGGTTATTACGGTTATCCACAAGGAATGGGTAATGAAGACTACAAAACTTTTATGGGATACCCTGGAAATCCTTTAAAACCTGCGGTTAAAAATTTTTCATGCTTAGGCGGGATATTTGCAACATCAGGAAGTGGAGCTCTTGAAAATGGTTATTTAATGATGAAATCAGAGAGTGAGTTCCTTCAGTCGGAAGCTGCTTTAAGAGGTTATGCTGGATTCTTAGGAGATCAAGCTCATTTCGAGCAGGGTATTAAAGATTCATTTACTTTTGATGGTAAAGCTTCAGATGCTCCAGCATATATTTTGAGTGCTGCTAACAATGCTAAAGTTGGTTGGACAGGAAGTAATGCAGATAAAATTGCAGCTATTCAATATCAAAGATGGGTTGCTTTAATCAATTATAATGGTATTGAATCTTACATTAATTATTTAAGAACTGGCTATCCTGAGACACCATTAGCAACAACTACAGTTAGAGCTAATAAGCCATGGAGAATGTTATATCCTGCATCAGAATATTCTAGTAACACTACTAATGTTCCGAATGTTACATTAGCACAAATTTTTGCTAAGAATGAGTTTACTCCATTTATTTACAAATAATCTTATTATAGTATAATAAATTTCAAACCGCCTTCGGGCGGTTTTTTTATTTTCGTAACTTTGCCATTATTTTTTAGCATAATGAATATTAAAGATAGCATTCAGCAGAAGGTTTCTGAGATTATAACCAACCTTTATCAGATCCATGATTTGAAACTTGAAGTTCAACAAAACAAAACAGACTTCGATGGTGATTTCACGGTTGTTGTTTTTCCTTTGGTGAAACTTCTTAAGAAAAGTCCAGATGTCATCGGAATGGAATTAGGGAGTGAGTTGACTAATGAAGTGGAATACATTGAAAGTTTTATCGCCGTTAAAGGCTTTCTAAATCTTAAAGTTAATAACACTCTGTTTTTAGAAAACTTAGAAAATACATACCAAAATTTTGATAAAGTTGATTCTAAAAATCAAACGGTCATGGTGGAATATTCTTCGCCAAATACTAATAAACCTTTGCATTTGGGGCATATCAGAAATAATCTTTTAGGTTTTTCTGTTGCGCAAATTTTGGAAGCTGATGGTTATGATGTTATCAAAACGCAAATCATTAATGATCGTGGTGTTCATATTTGTAAATCAATGTGGGCTTGGGAACAATTTGGAAACGGCGTTACACCAGAATCAGAGCATTTAAAAGGTGATAAGTTGGTTGGTAATTTCTATGTAGAATTTGATAAAAATTACAAAACCGAAATCGCAAAACTTGTCGCTGATGGTATGGATGAGGAGACTGCTAAAAAGCAAGCGCCGTCTATGTTGGCTGTTCAGAAAATGTTGCTAGATTGGGAAAACGGAAATCCTGAAGTTCGTGAACTTTGGTCAAAAATGAATGCGTGGGTGTATTCTGGATTTAATCAAACCTATCAAAGATTGGGTGTCGCTTTTGACCAAGTTCAGTACGAAAGTAATACCTATATTTTAGGAAAAGATATTATCCAAGAAGGTCTTAAAAATGGTGTTTTGTTTCAAAAAGAAGATGGTTCTGTTTGGTCGGATTTAACTGATGATGGTCTCGATCAAAAATTATTGCTGAGATCAGATGGAACTTCCGTATACATGACACAAGATTTGGGAACGGCTGTTGAGCGTTTTAAGGATAATGATATTCAGAAGTTGATCTATACTGTGGGTAATGAGCAAGATTATCACTTCCAAGTTTTGTTTTTAATTCTTAAAAAATTAGGATACGATTGGGCAGAGCATCTTTATCATTTGTCTTATGGTATGGTTGAGCTTCCAAATGGTAAGATGAAATCTCGTGAAGGGACAGTTGTTGATGCTGATGATTTGATGCAGGAAATGTATTTAACAGCCAAAGAAAAATCGCAAGAACTTGGTAAGCTTGAGCATTTGACTGAAGCGGAAAGAGAAGAATCTTATGAGAAAGTTGGTATTGGTGCGCTTAAGTATTTTATGCTAAAAGTTGATCCTAAGAAAAAAATGCTTTTCAATCCGGAAGAAAGTATCGATTTTAATGGTAATACAGGACCTTTTATTCAGTATACTTATGCGAGAATTCAATCTTTATTAACTAAAGCAAATTACCAATCAGGAGAGCTTAGTAAAGACTACCAGATTAATGATAATGAGAAGGAGTTGGTTATGACTTTGTCTAACTTTAAAGATGTTATTGCAAAAGCAGCTGAGCAATTAAGTCCAGCATTGGTTGCAAATTATGTTTATGAGTTGGTTAAAGTTTATAACTCGTTTTATCAGAATAATCCGATCCTTAATCAGGAAGATAAAAATACGGTTCAATTTAGATTGCAGATTTCTGACTTAACAGCTAAAACAATTAAGAAAGCGCTTTCGCTTTTAGGAATTGGTGTTGTTAATAGAATGTAATATTTCAAAACTTATAATAGTATAAATAAGCTGTCGATTTTGATGGCTTATTTTTTTTTGCATAAAAAAACGGACCTCTGTGAAGAGATCCGTTTTACTGATTTTTAATAGTTTAAAATTTCAGTTTAGTTTCGTCCGTTTTGTAATACAAATGTCCCACTTTTTCCTGTTAAGTGCTTCTTTTTTATATCGACAAGATATTGACAAGTTGAAAAATTGTGTCTACAAATTATATACATGAATTAATAATGCTTTATTAATCAATTATTTATATTTTTGTATTTCATATGATTTCGAATTAAGTATGAAGTTTATTTTTGCTGTTTGAGCTTTTGATTGTTGATAATCAAATGGTTGAGTTGGTGTGTAGACTTGTTACTTATTCGTCTGTATGAGATTTAATAGAATTTGTTAGTTTTTTTTAATGTATAGGTTAAGCTGTTTTAGATTTTTTTTTGCGATATTTTTATTTCCGATCGTTTTTTATGCTCAGAGTGATCTGGATAAAAATCAACAATTGGTGTATGCTTACATCTACAGTAAGGAGTATGGAAATGCGAAATAAATCTTAGATACAGATTTTTTGGCTAGTAAAGATGATCTCCGAAAAGTTATTGGTCTGGTATATTTGTCTGATTATTTTTCTGTTACCAAAGATGAAGAAAAGCAAGTTAGTACTTTAAAGAAAGCGCAAGATTTGGCAAGTTCGACTAAGTCTGATTTGGCAAAGGCTTATGTAGATTATGGATTTGCACGATATTATTTAAGTTTAAATAAAGGCGAACAATTTGTAAAAGCTGTTAATGAAAGTATCTCTGTTTTTGAAAAGCAAAAAAATGAAAACTTTATTCTAACACTACTTTATTTTCTGAAGTTCTCTTATCAGGTTAAAACTGCGGCTGATGTGGCGGATTATAAAGAGGATGCTTTTAAGGCTTTGGATTACGCAAAGAAGTCGCATAACAAATTACTCATTAATTTCACGTATAACAATGTTGGCTTTTATTATAAAAATCTGAGTACTGCGACCAATCAGAAGAAGTTTTTGGATTCTGCTGATGTTAATTATCGCCGCGCTTTTGATGTTATTAAGGAAATACAACCCGCCCTTGCTCAAAAACGGTCTTTGATTGCTTATTATATCAACTATAGTAGTTTGGTTCCTTTTATACGCTCGGGTAATGCTAGTAAAGAAAGCTTGGATTTGGCTTTCAAAGCTTTGGATTTAACCAGTAAGGATGCTAATTACGTCGATCTCACATCATTAATCTACAATAATATTGGTTACAATTACGAAAATGAAGGAAATGTAAGTTTAGCAGAATCCTACTATCAAAAAGCTTATGATCTTGGTCGCTCAAATACCGAGATTATGTTAAGTTCTAAAATCTCAACAATTGACAACTTGTCACGTATCTATTCTAATTCTGGTCGTTTCGAAAAAGCTTTGGTTATAGAGCGCGAGGCAAAAGATATGATTCAACAAGAGAGCAAAGAGCGATTTGATAACAATACAAAATCGCTTCAGATTTTTTATGAAACCGAAAAGAAGAATGAGCAAATTCATCAATTAGAATTAATTAATAAAGCATATACGAGACAGTTGTGGATGTTGCTTGCGATCGTAATTATTGTTATTGCGGCATTTGTGATTCTTTTCAATAATATTAAGTACAAACACAAACTTGCACGACAACAAGCGGATTTGCTAGGTGCTGAGAAGAATGAAACTGAATTAAAACTTCAACTCGAATCTGAAGAAAAAGCGCGCTTGGAAGCAGAACAGAAGTTGTTGGAAGTAGAGCAGGAGCGTCTCCAAAAGCAGACTTTGGCAAAGTCTATTCAACTGGATCAGAAGAATAGTATTATTAATGAATTAACGGAGCAGATAAAAACAAATACTGAACAAAAGCAAAATATTGATAAGCTTTTGCGTGATGACAAAATGATGGAGCGCGATTTGACACGTGTTCAGGATATGCATGAGGAAGTTCATCCGCAATTATTTAAAAAACTTAACGAAGTCTCAAAAGGCAAGTTGACAACACAGGATCTTAAATATGCTTCCTATATGTATCTTAATATGGATAATCAGCAAATTGCAAATCTCTTGAAAGTGGAGGTAAAAACAGTAAGGATGACAAAATACCGACTTAAGATTAAATTAGGCTTGGATAAAGATATGGACTTGCAAAGTTTTATACAGAATCTTACAGTTTAGTATAAATGCTATAAAATATCCCCGAAACAAAAGCTTTCGGGGATATTTTATATTTAATTTTGTTGACCAAACCAATTTCCTAATAGCATAATCAACGAAAGTACGAGAAGTCCAATGATGTAGCCTTTCTTTATTTTGACGGCGTTTTTTACTAAGAATTTAATTGGATTTCGATTCAAATTTTCATTATTGTTTTGTAGGTGAAAGTTGACGACTCTATCAACTACCAACTCGCAAAGTATTCTCGCAATGTTGGTGCTGATTAGTATCATAAATGACATTACAATTTGCATCACAAATCTAAAGTGCAAATAATAGAGGTTTGGAAAGATGTATAATACAATGGTTAATATGATAAACATTGCAAAAAATGACAATATATACTGCCAGTATTTTAGCGGATTGAAATAAAACAATGCTAAGTTTGCGGAGAAAAACAACAAAACAAAAAGTAAATTCATAATTGTGTTATTTGGCTTAGTTTATTCTAAAAGCGATGTTGACAGAGTTTATTCTTCGCCTTCTTCATCGCTTCCAAAATAGAAATCTGTAAGATTGGTTACGATTTCTTCATAGATACTTCCACTGTTGTAATATATTTTGCCTTTTTCTTTTAGTTGGTACAAGTTGATTTGGCGGTCAATGCTTTCTTCTTTAGTCGCGTTGCTGTATGTGTTTTTGAGCGAAACCAAAAGTTTTTTTAGTTCCTCAGCTTTTAGACTTTTTGGGTTTTTATCTTTGTAAGCAGTCATTACTTCGTCTGCAGACTCGTTTGGTAATTTGAAAGTTACTCGATAAGAAATCTCTGCAATTTTTTCACCTTTTATATATTCGTTATCGACCAACTTTACATTGGTTATTTTGTAAGTTGCCTCATTAAAGTTTTTGATCATCGCAGCAAAATAGTCTTCAGCCTCTTTTTTGTTAGCTTTTGCCGCGGCGGGAGAGAAGATGTTTAAGAAGTTTTCTGACATACTCGATATCATTTCAGAAGCGCCTTCTGCAAAGTTTACATTATACATGTCCTTTCCTTCAACGGTTGGACGCATATAATCGTTAAGTTCTTTTAATGAACTTTCTTTTTTGTTGACAAAGGTTTTAAAATAAAGGTCAAATGCTTCTGCGGGTTTTTTGACTTCAGTCTGTGCGAAAAGGATGTTGGTGCTTAAAATGCTAATTAGTGCGAAGATTGTTCTGAAATTGTACATTTAATTGTTTTAAAATTTTTGTCAAAAATATTGGCTTTATCTGGTAATGTCAAATTTTTGAGGTGGCATTTTTTTTATGTTTAAAATACTTTGATTTTTTAGCCTTAAATAAATCAAAAATGAAGTCAAACTTAATTCTTGTTTAAATAGTTGGCTAGTATATTGGTGTTTGGTTGAGGTCGATAATGCTATTATTAACCTTTTTGCACAGTAGATGCTAGATTCGAGTGGTTTTAATTAAATTCTTGAATGCCGAATTTAAAATAATACATACAAAAATAGCTTGCTAAAATTAGCAAGCTATTCGGACAATCGTAGACCCACAGGGATTCGAACCCCAACAGACGGTACCAAAAACCGGAGTGCTACCGTTACACCATGGGTCTGTCGTTTATTGTGATGCAAATGTAGGACTTTTTTTTTAAGTTCCAAAATATTTCGCAAAAAATTTCATAATTTTATACAAAATAATTTCACAGAAAAAGCAATGGTAATCGACTGTTCTGATATTCAGCAAGATATAACGAAGCCTGAAAATGACTTCGAATCAAAAGTTTTTGAATTTTTTCAAGAATGTCTTTCCGATAAGACAACAACCACGATAAAAAGTTCTGGTTCGACAGGAATTCCGAAGCTTTTTGAAGTCGAAAAAAGCCGAATGTTTGCTTCCGCCAAGATGACTTGTGATTTTTTAGGCTTAAAAAACGGAGATTCTGCAGCGCTTTGTCTTCCTGTAGAATATATTTCTGGCAAGATGATGGTCATTCGTAGCATCGAAAGAGGTTTGAAGCTTCATGTTTTGACGCCAAAGACAGATGCTCTTGCTAATCTTAGCTCCGAAATTGATTTTTGTGCGCTAACGCCTTTGCAAGTTGAGCATTCGTTAGATAAGTTACATTTAATTAAGAAGCTAATTATTGGTGGTGCAGCAGTTTCTGAAAGTTTAAAAAAGAAGATTTTTTCTGTACTAAAGTCCGAAGAGCAAAGCATCTATGAAACTTATGGAATGTCGGAGACCTTGTCGCATATTGCATTAAGAAAGATTTACCCAATGACAGAACAAGCTTTCACGTGTTTTGATGGTGTTCGGATTTCTAAAGATGAAAGAGGTTGTTTACAGATTTTTGCGCCAAGCATTAACGCAGAACTTTTGGTAACGAATGATTTGGTAGAAATTATTAATGATAAACAATTCCGATTTTTGGGACGAATCGATAATGTTATTAATTCTGGTGGAGCAAAAATTTATCCTGAAGAGATTGAAGCTTTAATCAAGAAAGTCATAAGCAATGAAGTTGTGGTGACTTCTATTAAAGATGAAGTTTTAGGTGAAAAGATGATTGCGATTGTAGAAGGGGAACCTAATGAAAATTTAAGAACGAAAATTCTTGACACCGAATATCGTCGCAAACTCGATTGTCCAAAAGATGTTATCTTTATAGAAAATATTCCTCGAACACCGAATGGAAAGGTGAGTCGTTTGGATTTAAAAAAGCTAATTGCCAATAATAATGATTGATTTTTCTAAAGAACTAAGTTTCAAAACATCTAGGAGTGGTGGTGCTGGTGGGCAAAATGTCAACAAAGTAGAAACTGCTGTGACTGTGATGTGGAAAGTTACCGATACCAAATTGTTTTCGGAGGATGAAGTTCTGCTAATTTTAGAAAAATTGAAAAACCGTATTAACAATGATGGTATTTTGCAGCTAACTTCGACTGAAGCTCGCTCACAACTAGAAAATAAGGCAATCGCAATTGATAGAATACTTAATATTGTTAACGCCTCTATCATTGTCCAAAAGCCCAGAAAGAAGACGAAACCTCGTAAAAGTCAAATCGAAAAACGACTGACAGCCAAGAAGATTTTGTCCGATAAAAAAGATAACAGGAGATTTCGTTATTAAAGATTGAAAATAGTTTCGGGATAACTAAAAAAGGCGTACTTTTACCCTCCGATTTTTGAAAAATGGAAAAAGAAATCAAAATCAGTTTTGAAGTTATTGCTTCTTATGCAGAGCTCAATGAAACTGAAAAGAAACTTTTTGATGCTGCAAAGGCAGTGCGAGAAAATGCATATGCAAATTATTCTAATTTTCTTGTAGGTTGCGCCCTTTTGCTTGACAATGGTGAAATTATTACTGGAAGCAATCAGGAAAACGCTGCTTATCCTTCTGGTTTATGTGCCGAAAGAACTACGATATATTGGACTTCTGCCAACTTCCCAAAATCTCAAATTAAAAAAATGTTTGTGATTGGTGCGCCTCGTGACGCTGTTAGCGCACAGCCAATTCCGCCTTGTGGTGCATGTCGTCAAAGTATTTTGGAATATGAAGCTAAACAGAATGAAACTATCGAAATCTATTTCGCATCTCTAGAAGGTGAAATATTTAAGACGAAATCTGTTCGCGATCTACTTCCGTTCTCTTTCGATTCGAGCTTTTTGTAAGTATTAAATTACAAAAGAACCATCACCATCGAACTTCTTGCGAAGTCGTTGTTTTGATTTTTTGACACCATCAACGCTTAGTCCTAATAACTGAGCGATTTCTAGATTGTTAAGCTCTAGTCTATTTAGTAGGATAATTCGAAGATTAGATTCGGTTAAGCCATGAAAAGTACTTACAATGTGGTGGTAGAATTCTGGTTCTTCTCGGATAAATACTTCCTTGAATTTGTTCCAGTTTTCATCTGTAACCAAATGCGAGATTTTTAACTCCTCCATTGCAGAAAGCGTTTTTGTAGATCTTCCTGTTTGTCGAAGTTTACTAATTTCAGTGTCAATTTTGTCAATATGTTTATTCCTATCAATTAGATAAGCTTTGAAACTTGCTAAAGAAGTATTGGTCGATTGTAGTTTTTTGTCAGATTCTACCTGCTCTAATTTAAATTTTAAAATCTGCTTTTCGTAACTACTTTTTAGCAAGCGAATTTTTCTTTTATTAGACTTATAAACACTGAAAACAAGGCCACACAATAACATACTAATTCCTAATAGTGACCACTTTATGATTTCGGATTTTTCAGCTTTATTTTGTTCGGCTTCCAGTTGCCATTCGACACGTTCTTTTTGACTTTGCCAGTTTGCTAATTTAACAACTTCAACACCGTCCTGCATTGCGATTTGCTTGCTTAGTTCTTCTATTTTCCGTCTTGCGCTCAATTCCGCAATATCATTTTTATCGTGAATGGCAATCTGTAGCAAGAGTTTTTGTATGTCAAGTTCGTAACTCGCGAGATAAGTTTTTGTTCGGATATATTCTAAAGCTTCAACAGAGAGTTTTTTTGCATCCTCGTATTTGTTCATCTCCATATAGATGTTCGCCAAACGTATTTGCGCAAACATTGTGTTTTTGTCACTTTTCTCGTCCTTAGAAATCTGGATATCCTCCTGTAAAAGACTAATTGCTTTGTCGTAATTTTTTCTTTTTGCTTCTATAAAAGCAATGTCGCCTAAAGCTTTTGCGTAACGAACTTTGTCATTAATATTAATGGCTGCGGCTTTCGTTTTTTCTAAATATAAAAGAGCCTTGTCATAATCATTGAGTTTCGTGTAACCAATTGCAATGTTATTTAGGATTGTTCCATAGTTTTCATTGTTCCCATTACACTGCTTTAAAGCTCGCTCTAGATATTCGATACTCTTTTTGTAATCTTCGATGGTAGACCAGAAAAAACCATTAAGTTTTAAAGTATTACAAGCATCAACAATATTTTCGTCTTTATTGGTTTGTAAAAGTTTTGACGTTTTTAGAAATAATTTTAATGCATTCGGATAATCATTATAATCGTAATAGTAAAACCCAAATTTAGTGTCAAACCAGATTAAAAAATCAACATCATTGATTTGATTTGATAGCTTTTGTGCTTCATTATAAAGTTGGAGACTTTGTGCATTCGATTTATCTAGTTTTTTAGAGTAGAAATCTGCTAAAACAACTTTTTTAATAATCTCTTTTTTGTTTGATGGTATTTTATAATGATCACTATCAAGGAAATTAATTAATTGCTTTTCGTTATCAATTTTTGATGCTTTTGTTAGGAAATCTGTTTCAACAGAAATCACATTTTCTGTTTGTTGAGCTCTAATTTGGGCTCCACAGACATAAAAAAGAAACAAAAAGAGATAGATTTTCGCCATATTGGCAAAGATATTTAAAAAAAATAGTTTTTTTGCTATTATTTTAATTTATATAAATGACTGATAATCATATAGCTTTATTTGTAAAATCATTTGTCCACCCCAATGTCCACCCCTAATTTTTGCATTTTTTTTGTTTTTTTTGAAAATTTGGTAAAAATATTTAGACAAAAACTACTGCTTAATTTTTTTTCAGAATCTCATGAATGTCTAAATGTGATTAATAACCATTCTATATATGCGAAATGCCAGAAATTTTCTGGCATTTTTTATATTTCGTAGATACTGCTTTTTGCATTAATTCCTTTGATGATGTTTTCGGTTCGTTCCTTATGCGTGTCGGTGATAAAGATTTGACCAAAATTTTCTTGATTAACCAAGTCAATTAATTGTGCAACACGCCTGTCATCAAGTTTGTCAAAGATATCGTCTAGTAAAAGAATTGGTGTTTTACCAGTCAATTCTTTAATGCGTACCATTTGCGCAAGTTTTAAGGCTACAAGAAAGGTTTTCTGTTGACCTTGTGATCCTACTTTTTTGATGGGATAATGCATCATTTCGAAAAGTAAATCGTCTTTGTGTATACCTTTTGATGTGTAGGTTAACACGCGATCTTTTTCTAAAGATTGGATGAGCAAACTGGCATAATCTTCTTCTAAATCGGATTGATAAGTGATTAAAACTTCTTCTTTACCTCCAGAAATACTTTGATAGAAGTTTTGCATCACAGGATTAAGAAGTTCAACAAAGTTTTTACGCTTAGCAAAAATCTTTTCACCATATTTTACCAAAGGCTCATCATAGATTTCTAAGCTGTCTTTGTCAAAATAGCGATTCTTAGCAAAGCTTTTTAATAAAGCATTGCGCTGCTGCAAGGTTTTTTGAAATTGAATTAACGCAAAAAGATAATCGCTATCTGTTTGCGAAATCATGGCATCCAAAAATTTTCGGCGACTTTCTCCAGAATCAGAAATTAGATTTTGATCATATGGTGAAATAATAACTGACGGCAAATAGCCAACATGGTCAGCAAGTCGATCATAAGATTTGTCATTTTTCTTGATGACTTTTTTTGCTTCTTTGCTCAAGATGATTTTAAGAATATCTTCTTTTTCTTCATTTTGAACTTCCGCTTCAATGCTAAAGAAATCGCAATCGTTTTTAACATTGTTAAAATCGGAGTTACCAAGAAAGCTTTTGCCTACCGAAAGATAATACAAAGCATCTAGAATATTGGTTTTGCCAACACCATTGTTCCCGACAAAGCAGTTGATTTGTGCAGAAAGATCCAGCTGAAGACTTTCGTGGTTTTTGAAATTATGAAGACTGAGTTTATTAATTCTCAAAATGATATTTTTTGACTGTGCAAAGATAAGTCAATTCGCATTCTTAAAAAAGGAGGTAATATTTAATAGCAAGATATATGATAAGTGGAAGTCCAGAACAGCTTTCAATCCAGAAAGAAAAATAGGAATCGGATTTTTTATCTGAAGCGAAGTATATCAAGATGCAACTTACAACAGAAGTCAATGCTAAAGCGACAATTGTATCAATTTTAAAAAATAAAATACTGATGATGTTTGCTAATATAATTAAAAAAAAAGCTAAAAACTTAGTATTTTTGACACCAATTATTTGTGGAAAAGTAACAACTTTATCATACTTCATATCGCGAATGTCAAACGGTAAAACCAAGGCGGAAATGAAAAAAAAGCTAAAACCGATAATTTCCCAATTAACTTTTGGCAATCCTAGGAATCCAAAAGACAATCCCCAGACAAGTCCAACGTAAAAGACTTTGACCAACGGAATATTGCGAATGGTCTTTTCTAAGAAACGGCTATTGTACAAAAGTCCCAAAAAGACGATTAAAAGCCATTTTAGCAAAACGATTTCGTTGTGGTTTCTGATAATAAGAAGCACGCAAATGATTCCAGTGAAGGCGTTGAATATTAATATTTTTTTAAATATTCGGCCTTGCCCTTGGTATTTGGTATAGAGATAACCGCTAAAAAATGTCAAGAAAATAAGGTACAGCTTGGGAAAACGGAATGTATTTTGTTCCAAAAGAAAAAATGCCGCCAACATTGTTCCCATCAAGGAAACATAGATTTGGCTGTCGACAATATATTTTTTTGCTAATTTTAAAACTGACATTTCAATACAAAGAAAACAAAAAAGTGGCTTTTGTGGTGAAATTTCTAAAAATAAAAGTTTATGAAGAAACTATTTCCTAGCTTAGGATTGTTGCTATTAACAAGTTTTTCGGTTCCAGTTTTTGGACAGAACTATTATGAGCAACAATGGAAAATCGTTAAGGAGCAAGTCCAGAAAGGGACTTTCAAGTCCAACCAGACGATTATTCAGAATATCGAAAAACAAGCCATGAAAGATAAAAATCTACCCGAATTAATTAAAGCGCTAAAAGCCGATTTTAGCATTTCACAAAAGACTTTCGATGACACCGAAAATGATAATGCGAGTCAGTTTTTTAAGAAAATTGAAGAAGCACAACGTTCTTTTTCTGGAAAAGAAGCTTTGGTGTTAGATGTTCTCAAAGCTGAGTTTATCAAAGATTATTATAATTCGGTGCAATGGAAAATTAGTAGTCGCACCAATGTCGATAACCAAGATGTGTCGCAAATCGAGACGTGGACCAATCTTGGATTCAAAAATTATTTGTTAAAACAATACCAAGCTATTTTTGAAAAAAAGGAAGCTCTGAAATCCATTGGTCTTAAGCCTTATGAAGCTATTTTTGATTCCAAATTTGATTTAGAATATTATCCAACGATGTTGGATTGGACGTCCATTCAGTATGTTCGTTTTTTAAACGATTCTAATTTGTTCACAAAGAATGAGTTGGACGTTAATCAGCCAAAGATTTTGCAGATTTATGATGATTTAATTACTGCAAATTCTGCGAACGCAAAGTTGTATTATCAATCCGAAAAATTAGAGTATCAAATCCAGCGAAATCCTAATGATAAAAGCTTAAAAGCACAATGGCAGACTTTATATGATAGCCCAATTGATGGTGATTACAAATTGGCTATTGCGTCAGAAATCGCATCTAATTTACTTGCTGATAAAAAGGAGAAAGAAGCTTTGGAAGTGATCAAAAATGCAAAAGCTAAATATCCAAAGTCGGACTTTTTAGGCAGTCTCAAGAATCTTGAAAATAGCATTATTCAGTCATTTTCTAACGTACATCTTGAAGCGACATCTTTGACCAACAAGCCAATCCAAGCACTTGTTGAGTTTAAAAATGTTAAAACTGTTCAGTTGAAGATTTATCAAGTGAAAGATGATATTCTAGGCTTTTTAAGTTATGTTTCGGATCCTTATAATTCGAAGTTTTCTAGCGTTAAAAAGACTTTGATAAGAACAGAAAATTTTGATGTTCCTGTGACCAATGATTACAAACAGCATAAAACGGCTTTTGACATTAAGGCTCTTCCTGCTGGAATCTATATGCTAGAATATTTTATAGATGGTGAAAGCTCTAATAATGACAACTCAAACTATTTTTTAGTTTCTGGTGCAAAGTCCATTTACAAAAATATTTCTTCTAAAAACCAAAGCGATTCCGAATTGCTTTGGATTAATTCTGAGGATGGAAGTTTGGTGAAAAATCCAAGTTTAAAACTTTATGAATACGTTTCAAAAGGCAAGCTTTCTAGCAATAACAATTTGGTATTTGACAAAGATTCGAGTTTTAAAATTCCTGCAACAAATAGCAATTCTTATTATCGTTTTCAATTGTTACAAGATAGCAAAACTGGCGATGTTGAGTTGAAGCAAGTCTATGGCGCAAATTACAATTATTCTAATGATAAAGGACCTAGCGCAAGGAACATGGCGCAAATTTTCCTTGACAGACAAATCTACCGTCCTGGACAAGTTGTTTATTTTAAAGTTATTAATACAAAATTGATTGGTGACAAAGAATCGGTTGTACCAAAGGCAACGCAAGAAATTAAACTGGAGGATGCGAATGGTGAAGAGCTCGCAAAGCAAAGTTTTACAACCAATGATTTCGGGTCTTATAATGGAAGTTTTACGCTTCCAAAATCAAAGCTTAATGGGAATTTCACGTTAGTAATCGATGATGAAAAATTAAATATTTCCGAGCAAAAAGATTTCCTAGTTGAAGAATACAAACGCCCAACTTTCGAACTTAATTTTGAGCCAATAAAAGGTGAATACAAATATGGTCAAAAGATTGAATTAAAAGGGAAAGCAACAATGTTTTCGGGTGTTCCGTTGTCTAATTCTAACATCCAATATGAGATTAAAAAAGAAAATATCCGTTGGCGTTATTTCTCTTGGTATCCAAGAATTTATGATAACGAAAATTCGATTTTGGGAGAAACAAAAACCAATGACAAAGGCGAATTCACGATCGTATTGGATTTAAAAAAGGACGAAAAACTAGAAGGTGTCCAAGTGGATCAATACAGCATTAATGCCAGTGCAACCGATATTGCTGGCGAAACGCAATCTGCTGATACTAGTTTAACCGTTTCGTCTGTTTCACATTACATCGATGCAACGCCTCTTAAAGACCAGTTTTCGGATGAGGATATTAAGTTAAATGTTGCAACAAAAAACTACAATAATCAAAATCTTAATAAATCTTATCATGCTAAATTGACGAAGCTGGAAGAGCCACAACGCGTTTTCAGAAGTCAGTTTAAGAATCAAATTCAGGATTTGCCAAAGTTCTCAAAACCAGAATTTGTAAATCTTTTCCCAAATGATCGATTTGATAAATCTGATCTTCCTAAAAACTGGAATACAGAACGTGTTGTATTTGATAAAACTGCGCAAGATTCTTTGTTTAACATTGGTAAATTAAATGCAGGTTATTACCGATTGGATTTTTACAATATCGAAGGTAAAGACAGCATTAAGACAAGTCAGGATTTTCAAGTGTGGAGCAAGTCTAGTTTGGATTCGAAACAAAAAACTTTCCTTAATGCAAGCTTTGACAAGAAGGAATACAAAGTTGGAGAAACAGCCAATCTGATGATTTATTCGGCGGTTCCAGATGCGATTGCGAATATTTATGTTCAAAATGGTGATGGCAATACTGTTTTTGAAAGAAAAACTTTGAAAAACGGTTTCCTAGTTTATCCAGTTAAGATTTCCCAAAAAGCTGAATTGCTAAACGTACAAGTGGTTTTAGCAGGTTTCAATGATGTACAAACAGAAAATATCTATGTTCCGATTAATGGAAAAGAGGATGCTTTGAAAATCGAAACCACAACATTCCGTGACAAGTTGCAACCAAATTCTAAAGAAAAATGGACTTTAAAAGTTTCAGGTGCTGAAAACGAAAAAGTTTTGGCTGAAGTTTTGGCGAATATGTACGATATGTCTTTGGATAAATTTGCTGCTAACAATTATCAATTTAACAACATCTATTACCGTAGAGACATTGTTAATGAATATCGCGTTTTGACTGACCTAAAGCAGTTGTACTACAATAAAAGATTGCAATATGTGACTTCTAAAAGCGTTGTTGAGCCACAATTTAATTGGATGTATTCTGATTGGATGAGTGGTGGTTCTAGATTACGTGGACAAGTTGCGGGACTTGAAATGGCACCTCCTGCACCAGTAGCAAACAAAGTAATGATTCGTGGTGTAGCTTCTCTTAAAGACCAATCAGCTAATTACATAAATGGTGAGGCTGTTGTTTCCAAGAAGGGACTGGCTTATAATAAGGTTGAAGTTGTACAAGGTATAGTGCCAGAACCAATGAAGAATAGTACCGATTTTAATGCTGGAGATAAATCCGAAAATATCAAAGTTCGTGAAAATCTTAATGAAACTGCGTTCTTTTATCCAAATTTAGTAACCGATGACAAAGGAAATGTAAGTTTCGAATTTACGACGCCAGAGGCTTTAACCAAATGGAAATTGATGTTGCTCGCACATACCAAAGACGCAAAGTCTGGCTATTTGGAAAAAACGGTAGTGACACAAAAAGACTTTTCAGTGACGCCAAATTATCCTCGATTCTTAAGAGAAGGTGATGTGTTAACATTCCAAACAAAGATTAGTAGTTTGGTGTCGAAAGCCTTGACTGGTTATGCAAAACTTCAGATTTTGGATGCATTTACCAATGAAGATATTTCGGAGAAATTTAAACTAACAAATTTGACGCAAGTTACTGGCTATAATATTGAACAATCATTTAGCTTAAAAGAAAATTCGAGTACAGCCTTGTCTTGGACGTTGACCACGCCAAAAGATGTTTCGTCGATTATTATAAAAGTTGTGGCACAGGCTGGCAACTATTCTGATGGCGAACAAAAAGCTGTGGCAGTGCTTCCTAACAGGATGTTGGTGACGGATGCTGTGCCGATTTTTGTAAAAGAAGGCGAAACCAAAACTTTTGAAATTGAGAATTTAATTAATAACAATTCAACAACAGTTTCTAATGTCCGCAATACTTTGGAGCTGACAACCAATCCAATTTGGGAAGTGATGTTTGCATTGCCAAGTCTTAAAAATGAGACTAAAAATTCGGCAGATGTTATCTTTAACAAGTGGTTTGCGGATGTTATTGCGTCGGAAGTTTTCCGTTCAAATCCAAGAATGAAAACGATTTTTGACGAATACCAATCAAAAGGACTTTTAACGTCAAACCTTGACAAAAATCAAGAGTTAAAACAACTTCTTTTGGACGAAACGCCGTGGATGCTAGAAAGCAAGACGGAGGAAGAACAAATGACGAAGTTGGCAAGATTGTTTGACGCCAATACGATGCGTAATTCGATTCTTGATGATTGGAATGCTTTGTTGCAGCTTCAGAATCCTGATGGCGGTTTCAGTTGGTATGCAGGTTATCCAAGTTCTTATTATTCGTCTTTGTATATTCTTAAAAATTTAGGAAAGCTAAACCTGTGGTTAAAAGACAATGTTAAAGATTATCAATCGGATTCTCAAAAGGAAATGATTGGGAAGTTGATTAATTACGTAGATAACAATGTCAATCGTTATTGGGATGTTCGTAAAGAAAATCCTTGGAGCAATGCTTCGCTAGAATATTTGGATGCAAGACATTATTGGGAAAAAGATTATCCATTGACAGCTAATCCAAAAGCTTTGAAAAATCTTGTTATTAAAAAAGCAAAAACGGCGAAGATTACAGATTTCACATTCTTTGGGTTGCATAGAGCGGCAATGTTGTTAGACCAATATGGATTAAAAGATGTGTCTACAAAATTGATGACTTATCTTAAAGAAACATCTACAGATTCTAAAACGCAAGGCGCTTACTGGAAACAAAACCTTGATGATTGGGGTTGGTACTCGTCAAAAGTTGTCAATCATGCTGCTGCTTTGGAAGCATTTAATACTTTGAAGCCAAATGATATTCAGTTTATTGAAGATTTGAAAATTTGGTTAATTACCCAAAAAGAAGTTAACTCATGGGGAACTTCGAGAAATACAGCAGAGGTTATTTTTACGATTTTAAACTCTGGTAAATCTTGGACAACGCCAGAAAGTGATAAAGCAACAATTGTTTGGGGAAATAAAGATTTGAATCTAGCGCAGCAAAAGGCGACTGGTTATATCAAAATGAGTGAAGCATCGTCAAAAGTTGATAAATCTTTAGGAAAAGTAACGGTCACTAAAACTGGAGCAGGCGTGGCGCAAGGAGGTTTGTTCTGGCAGTATTATGAGGATTTGGATAAAATAAAATCTTCTGAAAGTTATATCTCGATTAAAAAAGAATATTTCAAAAAAGTTAAAACTGAAAATGGTGAAGAATTAAAACCAATTGCAGCGAATACTGCTTTAAAAGTTGGTGATAAAATTACAGTAAGAATGATTCTTAACACCGACCGAAATATGGAATATGTTCAGCTAAAAGATATGCGCGCAGCAGGGACTGAGCCTTTGGATGTAATCTCTGGTTATCAATGGAAAAATAATCTCGGATATTATCAATCGACTAAAGATGCGTCCACCAATTTCTATATCGAATCTATGCCGAAAGGAAAATATGTTTTTGAATATGATTTGGTAGCCAATGCATCTGGTATGTTCTCAACGGGGATTTCGACTTTGCAAAATTATTATGCACCTCAGATGAACAGTCACACCGCAGGATCTAAATTGGAGATTAAAGAGTAGTTTTTTGATTGACGATTTTTGATTGACGATTTTTGAATTATGAATTGTGAATTAATTTTGCTAAAAGCTAAAAGCTAAAAGTTAAAAGCCAACAGCTATCAGTTAATCATAAAAACAAATCAGCGACGGATTAATCCGTCGCTGATTTTCTTTAACCTAAATTTAAAAAAATATGATTTAATATCTACTCTTTAACAATTTTGTGCGTTGTAGTTTGATTACCATCAACTACTCTAACAACATAAGTTCCTTTTGGAAGATTTGCAACATTGATTTGGTTGCTCGTTGCAGAAGCAACTTTTTGTCCTGCCATATTGATAACTTCAACAGACTTAATGCTTTTAGAATTAGCAATGCTAAGGACATCTTTTACTGGATTTGGATATATTTTAACATCCGATTTTTCAGTTGTGTTGGATACAGCTAGAGAAGCGTTTGCTAAATCTACAACAAAGCCATAAGGTAGTGAATTAACAGGATTCATACCTTGTCCCGCTATTTTGGTTCCGTCTGGCGATATTGCTAAAGGCAATGATAATTTTAGTCCACCTGTATCAATACCAAAACTTGCAACATAATCGTCAAGATTCATACGTCCTTTTTCTGCTGTCCATATAAAGCCTGTCCCAAGGTGAGGACCACCTGGCCAAGTTCTATAGTAGCCAATAACCGTTTTGCCATCTGCTGATACAGCAGTTGCGCCACCTCTGTAGAAATTGTTTACTAATGGATTTTCTATTTCTAAGTAAGTATTTGTTTCTCTGTTATATACGTAAGGGAAGTTGCCAGATGCTCCTACCATTACTTTTCCATCTGCCGATACGCCAAGCGGCTCGCTTACAGCGACTCCAGTCACTGATTTTATTAGTGTTTGTACACCATTTATCCAATAGGCGCCATCTCGATTTCCAAAAGAAGAATCTTGCCATCCTACAATGGTACTATGGTCAGCACTAATCGTATTTGCACGTGATGCTCTACCTGGCACAGTAGTTCCCAAATCGGTTATTGTTACATTATCCCCATCGATTTCCCAAGTTACAGCATGACTTTCGGCAGCATTAATATAACCTAACCCCACAATCATTTTTCCGTCCTCAGTCATGCCCCAGGCAGTAGCAATTCTTGCATCTGATGCGCCTGAAAGTCCACCTAGCAACTTCCATGTTTTTGTAGTTGTATCATAGATGCCTGGTTGGTTAAAATTGGTGTCAGGGTTAGTCATGAAACCAATAATTTTATTATTATCTGCCCCAATCAAACTTTGTCCAGCCAGCAAGTCTCTAGAGACAACACCAATGTTCTGTACACCATCTTCCTTTGTCCACATAAGGTTGTTTTTGTTTGCAGAGCTTCCAGCTGCAACACCATTGTTATTGATGTCGGTCATCGCAACATTAATTCCCAATTGATAAAATTGTGCTGAAACATTTTGTAACCCTAAAAATGAAAATGCAATCAGTGAAATTTTGTACATCTTTTTCATAATTATTTCTTATTGAATTAGTATTGCAATGTTAGCTTGTTTGTGAATTGAGTACAACAAAATGACTTTCAGAATTCGCGAAATTTTAAAGAGTTTTTTATTTAAATTATTTAAAATCAACTATTTGTTTTTTTTTGTGTTAATGGTTTAAGAATTAATTTTGCTATCAGCTATCAGCTATCAGCTATCAGCTATCAGCTATCAGCTATCAGCTATCAGCTATCAGCTATCAGCTAATCATAAAAACAAATCAGCGACGGATTAATCCGTCGCTGATTCTCTATAACCTAAACTTAAAAAATATGATTTATTATCTACTCTTTAACAATTTTGTGCGTTGTTGTTTGATTACCATCAACTACTTTAACAACATAAGTTCCTTTCGGAAGATTTGCAACATTGATTTGGTTGCTCGTTGCAGAAGCAACTTTTTGTCCTGCCATATTGATTAGTTCAACAGACTTAATGCTTTTAGAATTAGCAATGCTAAGGACGTCTTTTACAGGATTTGGATAGATTTTAACAGCCGATTTTGTAGTTGTGTTAGAAGCTGCTAGATAAGTTGTAAGATCAACCATGAAACCATAAGTTTTAAAATCTGGTGTTCTTGCAACACCAACTATTTTTGTTCCATCGCCAGAAATTGCAAGTGGTAAAGCCAAAGTATAGTTTCCAAGATCAACTCCTAAACTAGAAACATAAGCGTTAAGATCAACCAAGCCATTTTCTTTTGTCCACATATAACCGTCACCACCATAAGGACTTCCCGAAGATGGTCTAAAGAATCCGATTACTTTTTTTCCGTCACGTGTTATTCCTGACGCACCAGAAAAGTACATGTCTGTATATTTTGGGTTAGAAATCTCTTGGTATACACCGTTGTCATATACAAAAGAGTTGACTCCACTTATTCCAACAATAATATTTCCATTAGAAGACGCAGCTCTTGCTTCACCACCAATTGGTTGACCATTGCTATTGGTTATTGCAGTAACGGCACCGTTTCTCCAGAAAGCTGGACTTCTTTCGCCTGTTGCAACTTCATGCCATCCGACAATTGTAGATTTGTCCGCACTAATGGTATTTGCTCTATCATTTTTTCCAGGTAGTGGATTTGCCACTGCTGTAACGCCCGTCTCAGCAGTCCAAGTTGCTGCACTTGAATATGCGGTTACTTGATATCCATTTCCCACAATTGTTTTCCCGTCAGGTGACATTCCCCAAACAGAGCTTTTGAACGCATCTTGGTTGGCAGCCAATCCTCCTAGAAAATTCCAAGTGCTAGAGGTTTTGTTATAGATTGCCATTTCATTTAGATTGCTCTGTGGATTTGTCATGCTACTTGCAATCGTATTTCCATCCTCAGAGATAGAAACATTTCCTGAAAAACTTCCTGTTGTTACTTGTCCAATAACCGATGGTTGCTGATTGGGTGTCCACATCCAAATTGTTTTCGAAGACTTGTTTCCTACTACAGTTCCATTAGCACTTACGTTCATTGGTTGATAACCTTCGCCAATGATATACAATTGAGCATTTGTTAAAGTTCCAAATAATGATACTGCCAAAACTTGGAAAATGCGTTTGTAATTCTTTTTCATATTTTTAATCTATATTACTTTTGAGTACAGCAAGTTTATGGGAAATTGATTGAGTTTCAAAGGAAATGTATTTTAAAATTCATGAAATTTTAAAACCTGTTATTTTTAAATAGTTGATAATCAGTAAATTGTTTCTTTTGTTAAATTTTAATTTTAGAAAAAATATTTTAATAAAATTGGACTGCAAGCACTTAAAAACCTATTTTTGTTAAATGTTCCGCCCCCATATTTTAATTGTTTTTATGTTTTTTGTCTTTTCGTTGTTAAACGGACAAAAGAACAATGACTTTTCGTCTTTGGTGGACAAGAGTGTGCAGAAGATATACCAGAATCCTGATGAGGCGATTAGCTTTATCCAAAGCTTTATGTTGAGTGAGCAAAATCCAGATTTGCGTTTGGTTTTGCAAAATCTTATGGCTCAAGCTTATGCGATGAAAGGTGATTATGTGCAGTCTGTAAGAATGTCTTTGGACAAAGAATCGACATTTAACCATAAAATTAGCGACGGAAATTTTGCACAATTGTTTAGAGATTACGCGCTGTCTGAACAATATCAAAATCTAAAACTCTACGACCAATCAACAAGTCTGATTACTGAAATGCTTAAAAACAAAGCGCTTTACAAATCGGACGAAAATTATAGTATCACGCTAGCCAAAGTTTTTCAGCTGCAAGCAATTAATTATTCCATTAATAGAAAAACGGAAGATGCTTTGTCTTATTTCCAAAAAAGTAATGACTACCTCAAAACAGAATCTGCTGAAAACCTGATTATTAAAACTGAAAACCAAATTCTTGTTGCGAGTATTTTACTTAATCAGAAAAAAGGCGACGAAGCACGGAAACAATTTTCGCAGCTCAAAACTTTTGTTGATGCACACCCAGAGCAAGTATTTTTGTTTAGTCTTGTGTATGAGCGTTTAGCTCGAATTAATTTTGAGGACAAAGATTACCATGCTGCAATTGCAAATTTGGAAAAGTCGCTAGCTAATATCGAAGGCGTTGATTATTTGGTTTTAAAATCTAGGATTTATGAGATGTTGGCCAAAAATTATTTGGCACTTCAAGACGAGGAAAAGTATAGATTCTACATCAAGCTTTCTGGAACTACAAAGACCAAAATAGAAACGAGCCAAAAAGAAGGCATTCGATATTTGCTAAAATTAACCGAAATACGAGAACAGCAACTTTTGGAACAAACCGAATCTGATGGACGTTTTAACACAGGTTTGCTTTTAATCGGTTTTGGAGCTTTGGTTTTGGGACTTGGTATTTATTATTTTTATGAATACAAACGTCAAGAAGATTTAACAAAGCAGGTTGACTTTTTCAAAAACCAGAAATTGTATTTAAAAAAGTTATCGGAAGCAAAACCAAAAACGGAGATTAGTCCCGAAATAGTTACAGAGGAAAAACCTGTTAACAAACAAGAAGAGGTTACCGAAGACGTGGAAAATGATGCGAGATTGCCAAAGAAGACTACTTTGATTTCTAAGGAAAAAGAAGATGAAATTTTGCAAAAGCTAGACGAACTCGAAAACTCGGATCGATTCTTAAACAAAGACATGTCGCTTGCCGTTTTGGCTGGACAGTTGGAAACCAACACTAAGTATCTTTCTGAAACTATTAATAAATATAAGGGTAAAAATTTTAATCTGTATATCAATGAGTTAAGGGTTAATTATATCGCTTATATGTTAAAAACCAATCCCATTTACCTTAACTACAAAGTGAGTTATTTGGCTGAGGTTTCTGGCTTTTCGTCGCATAGTGCATTTACAACGGTTTTCAAATCGATTACGGGAATGTCGCCTAATGCTTACATTCAACAAATTAATCAAAGTGCCCAATGAGAAAGTTTTTAATTTGCTTTATGCTTTTTAGTTTTGGGATTTTGACTTTTGCTGGAAACCCTCGCGAAGCCTTGTTTAATAAAGCTAAAGAAAATATTTTTAGTAATCCAGATGAGACGATAAGATTGTCAAATCAACTTTTGAAAGACGAATCCGACGTCAATAAAAAAGCCGAATTGTATCTCACGATTTCCAAAGCTTGCATTGCAAAACGGGATTTTGACAAGTCCTTGACTTATGTGATGAAGGTGCAAAGTTTGTTGAATGACATTACGAATTCGGATACCAAAGCGCAGATTTTAATCTCGATTGCCATCCAATATCAGCAAATGGAGATTTTTAATAAAAGTTTAAATTTTCTTGATCAAATCGATGTTCACAATCAAAAGATGCCCGATAGTTCTCGTATCAAATTTTCGGTTTTAGGAAAAGCTTACGCTGTGCGAGGCATGATTTATAAAAGTCAACTTAATCCCGAATTGGCACTTTCCAAATTTTTGGTAGCTGTCAAAAATTTTGAACACATTGCGCCGGCACTTCAGGCCAACGCGAATCTGAGTGTTGTGTACTACAATATCGGCTATTGTTATATGGATTTGGGAGACAAAACAAAGTCGGAGCAAGCCTTTCTGCGTTCTCTAGATTATGCCCAAAAGGAGAAAGCCAAAAGTTTGGAAGCTTTCGCTTATAAAGGACTAGCGGAAGTAACCATGGCAAATGCGCAACATCAGGAAGCTTTGCAGTTGCTAGGAAAAGCTGAGGTTCTATCACAGAATGTTGGCGATTTGCTTTTGTATGAAGGTATTCAGAGGAATTTGGCTGAAAATTATTTGGCCTTAAATGATATTAACAATTATAATATTTACAATCAAAAATACCTGCAAGCCCGTTTCAAAAGGGAACAAAACGAATTAAAGTCCATCAATTCAAGCATTGACAGTTTGGTAAAAGATAACCAAACTAAAACGAAAAAGATAAAAGCGGAGCAAACGACTTTCAATACTTTTATTATAATTGCTGGATTAGTTTTGTCAGGAATATTTTTGTTCTTAATTTGGAAGAAGCGAAAAGCCAATCAACGACTTCAAAATAATATTAAAACCATACTTAACACATAATTTTATAAAATGCGAAATATATTTGATGCCTCAGATGTCGATGTTTACATCAAAGCAATTAACTCATTAACACCAGATACACCAGCAAAATGGGGTAAAATGTCTGTTGACCAAATGTTGGCGCATTGTAATGTCACTTACGAGTTGGTCTATGAACCTCAAAAACATAAGAAGCCAAGTTTTCTTGCAAAATGGATGATGAAGACTTTTGTAAAACCAAAAGTTACCAACGAACTTCCTTACAAACAAAATTTGCCGACTGGACCAATGTTTGTGATTAAAGACCGCAAAGATTTTGAACTTGAGAAGAAGCGACTTATCGGATTTTTGCAAAAAACACAACAGTTGGGAGCTGAGGCTTTCAATGGTAAAGAAAGTGGTGGTTTTGGTATTCTTACGTCTAAGGAATGGAATAATATGATGGCTAAACATCTCGACCATCATTTGGCTCAATTTGGTGCTTTATGAGATTAATTTATCTTTTTTTATTTCTATTTTCAAGCATGTTTTTTTCGCAATCGAAAGAAGCAATGGAAAAATATTTACTCAACAATAGTCAAGCTTTTGTTGGGAAAATTAATAATGGTGCGCTAATTTTGGTTAGCATACAAACTGTTGATTTAACAGCTTTTCCTAAAGAAATAAAAGTAAAAGGAAAGTCGGATGTCGAAGGAACGATTTGTGATTTTGAAGGGAATTTGACTTTGGAACCAAATTCGGAAATAGGAACTTCTAAAATGCCAACTTTGTTTTATAAATTCGATTTTCAAGAGAGAAAACTTCATGAGCATACAGGAATTTTTAATGGAAGTATGGCGATGAAGATTTTGACAGACGATTTGGCTTTGGTCGTTTTTGAAGGCAATTGGGAAAGTTACAGTAAGAAAATGCGGTTCCCAGTTTTCTTTGACAACAACGAATTATTAAAAACCCGTTTATTAGAACTTTCAAAATAATGAAACTCTACGAAGCTATCAATTTTCGAAATCTAAAACTCGAAAACCGAATTGTAATGTCGCCAATGTGCATGTATTCTGCAAAAGAAGGTGTGGCAACCGATTTTCATTTTGTACATTACGGAAGTCGTGCCCAAGGTGGCGCTGGACTTATTATGATTGAAGCAACTGGCGTTGTGCCCGAAGGTCGTATTACACCAAAATGTTTAGGACTTTGGAATGATAAGCAACAAGCCGAACTTAAGCGAATTGTGGATTTTGTGCATCAGTTTTCTAAATCGAAAATTGGAATTCAGTTGGCGCATTCGGGGCGTAAAGGTTCAACTTGGGGAGGAAAACAGTTGTCTGTAAAAGATGGTGGTTGGCAAACGGTTGCGCCAAGTGCAATTCCGTATACGGTCGAAGACGAAAGTCCAAGAAAATTAACGATTGAAGAGATAAAAGCGATTGGTGAAGATTTTAAGAAATCGGCAATTCGAGCTGTAGAAGCTGGTTTTAACATTATTGAAATTCATGCGGCGCACGGTTATTTAATTCATCAATTTTTATCGCCTTTATCGAATGTGAGAACAGATGAATATGGCGGAAGCTTCGAAAATAGAATTCGTTTTCTTTTAGAAATTGTTGACGCTGTTAGTGGAGTTATTGATGAAGATATAGCACTTTTTGTTAGGATTTCTGCCTCCGAATATGCTGATGGTGGTTGGGACATCGACGAAAGTGTAAAGCTTGCCGAAGTTCTTAAAACCAAATCAGTGGATTTAATCGATGTTTCGTCTGGAGGTAATATTCATGGCGTTAATATTACATTATTTAATTCTTATCAAGTTCCGTTTTCGCAAAAGATAAAACAAAAATCAGGGATGAGAACAGGCGCGGTTGGTTTGATTACCGATGCCAAATCTGCGGAAGAAATTCTTAAAAATAACGAAGCCGATTTAATTTTTCTTGCAAGAGAACTTTTAAGAAATCCTTATTTCCCTGTTCTTAATAGTTTTGAATATGGTGAAAATTGTTTCTTCCCAAAACAATACGAAAAAGCAAAACCTGAAAATTAAAATCTATGAAAACTAATGTAGAAAAGGAAGTTATCATCAACGCTTCAATTGATAAAGTTTGGAAAGCTTTGACCAATAAAGAAGAAATGAAACATTGGTATTTTGATATTCCAGATTTTAGTTTAGAAAAAGATGCTATTTTTAATTTTTTTGAACCAGGAGGCCAGAACAAATTTTGGCATCGTTGTCAAGTTGAAGAAGTTATTCCGAATCAAATTTTTAAACATACTTGGGAGCATCCTGATTTTAGTAAAGCTATAACACATTTAACTTGGAAGCTTTCAGAAAAAGATGGTCAAACGATTGTAAATCTAAATCACGACAATCTTGATGGTCTTGCCGAAGCTGGAGACGATTTTAAAGTAGAAAATTACAACGCTGGTTGGACAGAAATTTTAAAAAATCTTAAAAAGTATCTTGAAAATATGGAGTAAAATATTTTTGAATTATAAAATAAATTAATCGTTTACAAAATCGATTAAAGTATAAAAAACATTGTCATTCAGAGCGAAGCGAAGAAACCTAGCGAAGCGGTTCTACGAAGTCAATCTCAATTTTATTTTAATAAGATTCCTCGTACCTCGGAATGACAAGCTTTGTTTAAAAAAGATGACTTGTATTGGGGGCAATCATTAATACAAAAAGCCTTTCAAAATTTAAAACTTTGAAAGGCTTTTTTAATGATGAATTTTATCTAAAACTCGAATTTTCTTACAGCTTCTAATGTTTTATCAATTTCTGCATCTTGGATGGCAGCAGAGATAAACCATGTTTCGTAACCACTTGGTGGAAGATAGATGCCACTCGCCAACATCTGTTGGAAGAAGTTATTGAAAATACATGTGTAAACCGAATCGTAAGCATCTTGGAAATTCGATACTTTACTGGTTTCAAAAAAGATAGACATCATACTTCCTTTTCGGTTTATACGATGTTTTAATCCTTTTTCATTAAGTATTTTTCCGATTTCGAAATCTAAAGTTTCGGTTGTTTTATTGATTTTGTTATAGAAATCTTTATCCGATTTAATCAATTCTAAAGTTGTCAATCCAGCGCGCATTGCTAGAGGATTTCCACTTAAAGTTCCAGCTTGATAAACTGGACCGTTAGGCGCTAGATAATCCATAATTTCTTGTCTGGCTGCAAATGCACCAACTGGCATTCCGCCACCAATAACTTTCCCGAAAGTAACTATGTCAGCGTCAACACCAAAAGTCTCTTGTGCACCACCAAAAGCCAAACGGAAACCTGTCATCACTTCATCAAAAATCAACAAAGCACCATTTTCTTGACAAATCTTTTTTAGGTTTTGTAAGAAATTATTTTCAGGTAAAACGCAGCCCATATTTCCTGCTACAGGTTCTACGATAACGGCAGCGATTTCGCCTTGGTTATGACGGAAAATATCAGCAACATTTTCGATATCGTTATAAGTTGCAATCAAAGTATCTTGCGCCGTTCCTTTGGTCACACCAGGTGAATTTGGATTTCCGAAAGTTGCTGCGCCACTTCCAGCTTTTATTAAAAATGAATCCGAATGTCCGTGATAACAACCATCGAATTTGATGATTTTGTCTCTTCCTGTAAAACCTCTAGCCAAACGAATAGCGCTCATACAAGCTTCAGTTCCTGAAGAAACCATACGGATTTGGTCGATATTTGGAACATTTTCGACGATAAGTTTCGCGATTTCTGTTTCTAGTTCGGTTGGTGTTCCGTACGAAAAACCGTGTTCTGCTTGTTTTTGAATCGCTTCTAAAACAACAGGATGCGTGTGTCCCAAAATTGCTGGTCCCCAAGAATTGATGTAGTCAACATAGGTGCGATTATCAGCATCTGTAAGGTAAGCAGCTTTTGCAGATTTCATAAAAACAGGAACGCCTCCAACAGATTTGAAAGCTCTTACAGGTGAGTTAACGCCACCAGGAATATACTTTTGTGCCTCGTCAAATAAGGCAGAACTTCTTTGATATAACATGTTTTGTTATGAATTTATTATTGTCTGAAAAACAGTTTTTATTTTTGTTGAATTAAAATTTCGAATCTCAAATTTCAAATCTCAAATTAAAACTAGCTTCTCGGTTTTTTATTTTTAAGATAGATCACTTGCCCAACACGCGGTTGTTGACCTTCGTCCATTCTGTTTTTTGAATAAAGTTTAGAAAGCTTAATCCCAAATTTTTGAGAAATGTCGTGCATGTCCTCACCAATCTCAGCTTTGTAAGTATCGACATTACCAGAAGATGACTTTTTGTCTAAGAAAACAATGTCATTTTTCTTCAAAGTATTGCTATTAAGCTCGTTGAATTTAATGATTTTCTTTTCGCTAATTCCGAATTTTTTAGAAATCGT
>NZ_JASLDS010000066.1 GCF_030151385.1 Soonwooa sp. | reverse complement strand
TCGCAGGCACAAGCAAAAAACTAGAATAAGCAATTATTCAAGACTCGGTAGCTCAGCTGGTAGAGCAATACACTTTTAATGTATGGGTCCTGGGTTCGAATCCCAGCCGGGTCACAAATTTACCTCATAGTAAATTTTTTTTCATATTAATATTTTGTGATTTGGTGTTTAGAAGCCTCCTGAATAAGGAGGCTTCTATGTTTTTGTACCTATTGCAAAAAAAAACATCTGGAACTATTCCAGATGCATATTGTCAATTAATCTTACTTTATCTACATTAACTACAATAAAGGCGCGAAAGTTTTTGTCCTTGTAGAAAAAGTCAGTTTCTTTCAAGGTTTCTTCATCAGCAATTAAAAAATATTCGAGTTCCATTCCTTTTTGGTTTTCAAAAATTTCTTCCACACGTTTTTTAATTTCAGGAATAGTTATTATGCGGAACCAATCATTTACTTTTTTTAAAGTTTGATAAATGATAGTTGAAGCTTTTCGTTCTTCTTCGCTAAGACGGACATTTCGAGAACTCATAGCTAGACCATCGTCTTGTCTGTGGATTTTAACACCATGGATTTTTACAGGAAGATCTAAGTTCTTAACTAAAGTTTCAATTATTTTTAATTGTTGAAAGTCTTTTTCGCCGAAATAGGCATTATCAGGTTTTACTTGTTCAAATAATCTTTCGATAACTGTTCCAACGCCATCGAAGTGTCCTGGTCGTGCCGCGCCTTCCATTTCGTTTTCCAAACCATTGAAGTTATAATGCTTACTTTCTAAAGTTTCTGGATATATATCTTGTACTGAAGGAATGTAGACTGCGTCAACTAATTTTGAATCTTTAAGTTTTTCGATATCTTTTTCCACAGTTCTAGGATACTTTTCTAAATCTTCAGGATTGTTAAACTGTGTTGGATTTACGAAAATTGAAGAAATGACGATGTCATTTTCTTTTTTTGCAATTTCATAAAGCGAAAGGTGCCCATCGTGCAATGCGCCCATCGTTGGTGCGAAGCCAATGGTTTTGTTTTGTTGTTTTACATCAGAGACAAATTGTTCCAGCTCGGCTCTGTTATTTAGGACTTTCATATTCTGTATTAAAATTGAATGTAAAATTATAAAATGTATCTGTACGAATGTTTTTTATTTGTTAAAAATTTATAAAATTTTGGCTTATAGGCTTGATTTTCTGATGGTATCAATCTTGAAGTATGCTAAATTTTGCTAAAAAGTTTTAAAATAAAACAATTGAGATAAATTTTTGTAATTTTGCAAAATAAAGTGTTTATACTTTTTAGACAATAAAATATATTATGCCGAATCAAAAGATTTTGTACGTTACAACGGAGATGTATCCTTACCATGAAGATTCTAACATGGGTAACATGGTCCACCAGATGGCTCTGAAAATGCATCAAGAAGGTAACGATGTGAGGGTTTTCATGCCAAGGTTTGGACAAATTAGTGAAAGAAAATTCCAATTACACGAGGTGATTAGACTTTCTGGGATGAATATCATCATCAATGATCTAGATCAACCTTTAATTATTAAAGTGGCTTCTTTACCAGGAGAAAGACTTCAGGTGTACTTTATCGATAACGAAGAGTATTTCAAAAGAAAGCAGTTGTATTTTGATGACGAAGGAAAAGCTTTTGAAGATAATAACGAAAGAGCAGTTTTCTTTGCTCGTGGTGTTATCGAAACAATCAAAAAACTTAACTGGGTGCCTGATGTAATCCATATTAATGGATGGATGGCGTCTCTTATTCCAATTTATTTAAAAACATATTATAAAGACGATTCTTATTTCAACGATACCAAGCTGGTATTGTCGCTTTATAATGAAGAGAATTCTGAGCTTTCTAGCAATAGTAAGGAAATCTTAACTTTTGATAATATTACAGAACTTTCGTCGTTAGATAATCCAAGTTTCTTAGGATTTGTTAATGATAGTATGGATTATGTAGATGCTATTGTTAAGGGAGACGAGTTTTTAGTAGAATCTTTGGAAGCTGCTTATGGTAAAGCATCGGCTGAAAAGTCAGATTATCTAAATGTTGATGCAATTTCGCAGCTATATTAAATCGAAAAAACAACAATGATAAATAAATTAAAAAGCCTAATTACATTAGGAAGTGCTTTGGTGTTAGCTTTTGCTGCAGTAAGTTGTGAGTCAGATCTTGATAATCTTGGAGAACAATTGTTAGACGGAAATAGTGCGCAAGGTTTTGAGAAAGCTTTTGGAATTGTCGCTTATAATATTAATAATGGCGATGTTATAAGAACAGATGCTAGCCAATTAGGATATGCAACTTTAGGTGCTTTTACCGAGCCTGTTTTTGGAATGCAAAAGTCAAGTTATGTGAGTCAGGTGAGAATGCCAAGTGACGCTTTTGATTTTGGAACAAATGCAGTTGTGGATTCTGTTGTTATGACAATTGTACCACTTTATCAATCAGATTCGCTAACAACAACAACTAACGATACTTATAAATATCCGGTTGGTGATGTTGATGCAATAAAAGTTGTAAATACTTATCCAGTTATCAAATATGGTAAGTCTAAAATCGGGAATGATAAAACAAAATTCAATATCAAAGTAAGAGAAGTTACAGACTTTTTAGGTGCTTATGGTGATAATGTTTTATCAAACAAAGCAGTGGCTCTTAATGGAAATGTAATTGGTTCAAAAGAATTTGATGGCAATATCAATTCGGTTGTTGTTACTAAAAAATCTGACGGGTCAGAATTGTTAAATAGAGAAGCTGGTCTTAGAATTCCAATGGATAAAGACTTCTTCCAAAATAAAATTGTGGCGAAAAGTAAACAACCAGAATTAGCAAATGCTGCAAACTTTATTCGTTATTTCAAAGGAATTCAGATTTCAGTTGATGAGACAGATGGTTACATTTTTAGATTCACACCTACAACAGTTGATATCAAGTTATATTATAAAAATGATGTGACAGCTGCTGATGGTACTGTTACAAGAAGTGATGTACAAGTGGTGGCTTTAAGTTTAGCAGGAATTAATGCTCATTTTAATCAGATTGAATATAATCGTGCAAATACACCTTATGCTGATGCGATAGCAAATATTACTGAAGCAGGGCAGCCAACTATTTTTGCTCAAGGTATGGGAGGAAGTGGTTTTGGAATTAAAATTCCAGCACAGACAATTGCTCAATTGAGAGATCAATTCAAAAATGATAAAGCAGGAATTGTTACAGCAAAAATTAGAGTGTATACAGATACAAATCTTTGGAAAAACTCTTATGCAAAACCTACTTACTTTACAGTGAAGCAAAAAGATGCTACTGAGTTTTTAAGTGATATGTCTACTTTGGCTAATACAACCTATTCATTGGTTAAAGCATATGATCTTGATAAAGATTCTGCCTACTATGATTTCACAATTACAAAAACATTGAAGGATATTGTCGAGCAAGGTCAAGATTCAAAAGATTTGGTTTTGAACTTGGGGTCATACTTGACAAATTCTTCAACAGGAGCACTTCTAGGTGTTGATTACACAGATAGAGCCTATACGCCTAACAGAATAGTATTTGTTGGTACAGATCCTAGCAAAATTGGTGCTGTGCTTGATAGTAAATCGCAAAATGTGCAATTGAGAGTTTCTTATGCTCAAAAACAAATTAAATAAATTAATAACACAAATATAAAAACATAAATAGTATGTGCGGAATTGTTGGATACACAGGTTTTAGAGATGCTTATGATATCGTTATTAGCGGTCTAAGACGTCTAGAATATAGAGGTTATGATAGTGCAGGTATTGTGCTTGATGATAAAAATAATAATTTTGAAGTTAAAAAGACTAAGGGTAAAGTTGATGATTTAGAGCATATTTCAGAGTCTTTGCGTGGGACTTCGCATATCGGAATGGGGCATACGCGTTGGGCAACACATGGTGTTCCTAGTGATCGTAACTCGCATCCGCATATTTCTAATAACGGCAAAATTGCTTTAATCCATAATGGTATTATTGAAAACTATGATACTATTAAAACAATGTTGGTTGCTAATGGATTCGAATTCCATTCAGAAACTGATACAGAAGTTTTGGTAAATCTTATCCAATATTTTACAGATAAAAATCCAGACTGGGATTTTGCAGCAGCAGTTAGAGCTTCGCTTAACGAAGTTTATGGTGCTTACGCAATTACAGTGATGCACGAAGATTTTCCTGGTGAATTAATTGTTGCAAGACTAGGATCTCCTTTGGCAATTGGTCTTGGAGATAAAGAATTCTTCATCGCTTCTGATGCTTCACCTTTTGTTGAGTTTACAAAAGAAGCTGTGTACTTAGAAGAAGGTCACATGGCAACTATTTCTTTGGATAAAGGGGTTAATATTTTTACCATTAAAGACAATGAAAAAGTTGAACCAGCAGTCCAAGAATTACGATTGAATCTTGAACAAATCGAAAAGGGTGGTTACGAACATTTCATGCTAAAAGAGATTTTTGAACAACCAAAATCTATTCTCGATACAATGAGAGGTCGTCTTCTTGTTAATGAAGGTATTATCAAAATGGCAGGTATCTGGGATCACCTAGAGCGCATCAATAAAGCAGAAAGAATTATCATTATTGCTTGTGGTACATCTTGGCATGCAGGTCTTATTGGTGAATATCTAATTGAAGAGTTTGCAAGAATTCCTGTTGAGGTGGAATATGCTTCGGAATTTAGATATAGAAATCCAATTATTGGTCCTAAAGATGTTGTTATTGCAATTTCACAATCTGGTGAAACAGCCGATACAATGGCCGCAATCAAATTAGCAAAAGAAAAAGGAGCTTTCGTATATGGTATTTGTAATGTAGTTGACTCTTCAATTGCGAGAGTTACAGATGCTGGATCTTACACTCATGCAGGACCAGAAATTGGTGTTGCTTCGACAAAAGCATTTACGGCACAATTAACTATTCTTTCGTTAATTGCTTTAAAATTAGGAAAGCACAACGGAAATCTTGGTAATGCAGAATTTATGCAACTTATTGCAGAATTAGACGCTATCCCTACAAAAGTTGAAGAAGTTCTTAAATCTTCACATGATGTTGCGAAGGAAATTGCTAAACAATATGTTGATGCAACCAACTTCTTGTATTTAGGTAGAGGATATAATTTCCCGTCTGCTTTGGAAGGTGCTCTTAAACTTAAAGAAATTTCTTATATCCATGCAGAAGGTTATCCCGCTGCTGAAATGAAGCATGGTCCTATTGCCTTAATTGACGAAAATATGCCAATTGTTATCATTGCGCCAAAACAAGGTCATTATGATAAGATTGTAAGTAATGTGCAAGAAATTAAAGCTAGAAAAGGACAAGTTATTGCTGTTGTTAACAAAGGTGACATACAAGTTGCAGCAATGGCCGATCACGTTATCGAAATGCCAGAAACTTTAGAATGTTTCTCACCAATCGTAGCTGCAATTCCATTACAATTATTGTCATATTACATTGCTGTATATCGTGGTGCAAATGTTGATCAACCAAGAAATCTTGCAAAATCAGTAACAGTTGAATAAAAATTGTTTTTCAAAACAATATTAATAATAAAAATGCGTTAAGGAAAAGTAATAGTAGTTTTAAAAAAAATTATATATTTACCGCTTAATTTCTGAATAGAGAATGAAAAGGATATTTCTTATATTATTATCATCTGCAGCAGTTATTTCTTGTTCCAAAGGAGGAGGAAAGTCTGCAGGTAGACCAGGTGCAAAAACAAAAGGTGAGTTGATTCCATCAAAATCAGCAAAAACTTTTACTGCAGTTAGACCTTATGGAATGGTGCCAATTCCTGGTGGCTCATATGTTATGGGTATGACGGATATGGACTTTACCAACATGCCGGAAAAGGCTAATCCGAAAACGGTAACTGTATCTTCATTCTTTATGGACGAAACAGAAGTTACCAACGGACAGTATAGAGAATTTATTAACTATGTTAGAGATTCGATTGCTAGAACACTTTTAGCTGAGGCTGCTGGTACAGGAGGTTCTGATAGTTCTACTGGTACAGGGATTTCTGACTATGCTTACCTTGCGAAAAAAGGAGGAGATAATGTTACTCCTTATCAATCATATTTAGAATCTCAAGGAGGAAGAGATGGTTATGATGAATCTAAGAAATTGGATTGGAAAGTGCCATTACATTGGAATACGTCTGCTTACCCTGATGAACAATATGCAGAGGTTTTAGAATCTATGTACATTGCTCCAGACAAGAGAATCAATAATGAGAGATTAATTGATGCTAACAAATTGATGTATTCTTATCAATGGGAAGATGTTGCTTCAGCAGTTAAAGACAAAGCTAGAGATGCATCTTATCTAAAAAAAGAAAGTATTAAAGTATATCCGGATACAACTGTTTGGGTAAAAGACTTTAACTATGCTTACAATGAACCATTATTTGATCAATATTTTTGGCATCAAGCTTATAAGCAATATCCTGTAGTTGGTGTAACTTGGGATCAGGCAAGAGCATTTTGTAACTACAAAACAAAAAGAAAAACAGATTTTAATTACAGTCAAAAGAAGAAGCTACAAAAGCCTATGAGTTTCCGTCTACCAACAGAAGCGGAGTGGGAATATGCAGCAAAAGGTGGTGTTGAAAATGCAACTTATCCTTGGGGAGGTCCTAATCTTCAGGATGATAGAGGTTGTTATTTAGCAAACTTCAAACCCAAAAGAGGTAACTATATAGAGGACGAAAAGAAAGGAAACTACGTTTATACAGCGCCAGTTAAAAAATTCCCTAGAAATGGCTATGGTCTATATGATATGGCTGGTAACGTTTCTGAGTGGACAGAGTCTCCTTTTAGCAATGCTGCTTATCAATTCTCTTCTACTTTAAATCCTAATTTATCAAACCAAGCTTATCGTGAGATCAAGAAAACGGTTCGTGGAGGTTCTTGGAAAGATGCTGGTTATCTATTGATGACAGGTTACAGAGACTGGGAGAGAAAAGATTCTGCTAGAAGTTACATTGGCTTCAGAACTGTACAAGATATTGCACAAGGCTCTGCAAAGTTCAAGTCAAAATCGACTAAATAAACAAACAATAAACTAACTATTACTAACTAAAAACTTATTAAAACGCATGTTTAAAACTAAAGATGCCAGAATGAATTTCTTTTATTCAATTGGCGCAGCGATTGTTATCTTGGGAGCATTATTTAAAATGACTCACTGGAGTCTTGGTCCTATTACAGGTAACGTTGCCTTAGCAGCAGGCCTTATTATGGAAGCGATTGTATTTATCGTATTTGCATTTGATCCACCAAAGTCTGAAGAATCTTACCATTGGGAAAATGTTTATCCTGAGCTTTTAGACGAATCTGCGGAAAGAAAACCAAGAAAAGTCGTTAATCAAATTGCGGAGAATAAAGAATTAGAACTTTCTCTTTCTGATAAATTAGACAAAATGCTTGCTGATGCTAAGCTTGATGTTGGTATGTTCGAAAGATTAAGAGGAGGTATCGAGAAATTCGGAGCTTCAGTAGATCAAATCAACCAAACAGTTGATGTTGGAGCATCTACACACAAATATAACGAACAAATGAATCTTGCTGCTAGTCACCTAGAAAGTATGAATGCACTTTATGCACTACAATTAGAGCATGGTAAAAAGCAGTCAGAATTCAGTAAAAAATATGTTGAAGATATCCAGAAATCTGCAGAGCAATCTGAGAAATTCAACGAAGAATTACAAGGTTTAACTTCTAACTTATCTAGTCTTAATAGAGTATACGGCGGAATGCTATCTGCTATGAAGTCTTAATTTCCAGTTCATTTATTTATTAATTATTAAAATTTTTTAAAAATGGCACAAGGAAAACAGACGCCTCGTCAGAAGATGATT
>NZ_JASLDS010000034.1 GCF_030151385.1 Soonwooa sp. | reverse complement strand
TAACGCACTACACGCACTGGTTTCAACCATTAACAGGGACAACTGCAGAAAAGCACGATTCATTCTTTACGCCAATTGAAGGTGACAGAGCTATCGAACGTTTCAACGGCGGAATGTTGATTCAGCAAGAACCAGACGCTTCTTCTTTCCCAAATGGTGGAATTAGAAATACGTTTGAAGCAAGAGGATATACAGCTTGGGATCCAACTTCGCCAGCATTTATCATGGGAACAACACTTTGTATCCCATCGATTTTTATCTCTTACACAGGCGAAACTTTAGATTATAAAACACCTTTACTACGTGCTTTAAACGCAGTTGACGAAGCTGCTACAGACGTTTGTAAAGCTTATTTCGATAAAAATGTCACAAAAGTAACACCAACTTTAGGCTGGGAGCAGGAATATTTCTTGGTAGATTCTGCCTTATATATTTCTCGTCCAGACTTGGTGTTAACGGGCAAAACATTGCTTGGACACTCACCAGCAAAAGGACAGCAATTAGATGATCATTATTTCGGATCAATTCCTACAAGAGTCATGAACTTTATGAAAGAATTGGAAATCGAATGTATGAAGTTGGGAATTCCAGTTACAACACGCCACAACGAGGTTGCGCCGAATCAGTTCGAATTGGCGCCGATGTTTGAAGAATGTAACGTTGCAGTTGACCACAACTCTTTGCTGATGGACATTATGGCGAGAATTGCACACAAACACCATTTCCATATTTTATTCCATGAAAAACCCTTCGCAGGTGTTAACGGAAGTGGAAAGCACAACAACTGGAGTTTGGCGACAGATACAGGTGAAAACCTTTTAAGCCCAGGGAAAAATCCAAAGAAAAACCTACAGTTCTTGACATTCTTTGTGAATTCATTGAAAGCTGTTCATGATTATGCAGATTTATTGAGAGCAAGTATTGCTTCAGCAAGTAACGATCACCGTTTGGGCGCTAACGAAGCGCCGCCAGCAATAATCTCTGCGTTTATCGGAAGTCAACTATTTAGCGTTTTGGAAGAACTTGAAAAAGTAACCGACGGGAAATTATCTCCAGAAGAAAAAACAGAATTAAAACTGAACGTTGTTGGTAAAATCCCTGAAATCCTTTTGGATAACACAGACCGAAACAGAACTTCGCCTTTTGCCTTTACAGGTAATAAGTTTGAAATTCGTGCGGTTGGGTCTTCTGCAAACTGTGCGGAAGTCATGACGGTGATGAATGCCATTGCTGCAAAGCAACTTCGCGTTTTCAAAAAAGAAGTTGACACACTAATCGAAGGTGGACTTAAGAAAGACGAAGCGATTTTCAATGTGTTGAGAGAATATATCAAGCAGTCGAAAACAATCTTGTTCGAAGGAGATGGTTATTCTGACGATTGGGCAAAAGAAGCTAAAAAGAGAGGTCTTAATAATCACAAAACAACACCAGAAGCGCTTAAACAAGAGTTAAATACTAAATTCTCTGACCTTTTTGAAGAGTTGGGAATTTACTCACACAGAGAATTCGAAGCAAGAAACGAAATCAAATTCGAGAAATATTCAACCGTTATCGACATCGAGGCGCGCGTTTTAGCGGATATCGCAAGAAACCACATTATTCCTGCGGCGCTTAACTACCAAAACAGATTGATCGAAAACGTAAAAGGTCTTAAAGAAATCTTTGGTGACAAGGAATTCAAAGTTCTTGGAAAAGAGCAAATCAGCTTGATTACTCAGATTTCTGAAAACGTTTCGAAAATGAAATTAGGCGTTGACGAACTTCTTAAAGAAAAAGAAGCTGCGAAAAACATCAAAGACAGCCACAAACAAGCGGAAGCTTATTGTCACAAGGTAAAACCTGTTTTTGACACCATTCGCGAAGGTTCCGACGCTTTGGAGATGATGGTTGACGACGAGCTTTGGCCGATGACCAAATACAGAGAACTATTGTTCACAAGATAAAACGAAAAGGCCTACGATTGTAGGTCTTTTTATTTGAAGCTTTTTGACCACGGCGATTGCTTTAGGAACAATTGATTTCATCGAAAAGCTTTTTATTATTTTTTTGGAGCTTTTTCCCGCTATCCACTGTATCTTTTGTCGTGTCGCTCGGACGACTCCGCTACGCTCCGTCGCCTAGCTCCACCACAAAAGGATGCCGTTCCTATCGGGGCTAGTGACTACTAACTGGTTATTGTTGATGTGTGGCTAGTATTTCGGACAAACAAACGTTTCGAGAAGTACATTAGAACTGCTTGGTTTTTGATAAGTATTCATTCAAAAAAAATTATACCTTATATATATGTATAACATCGAAATAAAGAAAACAGACTCTACAAATCCAGATTTCCAAAGTTTAGTAAAACTTTTGGATGCTGACTTAGCCATCCGAGATGGTGACGATCACGACTTCTATCATCAGTTTAACGGAATTGATTCCTTAAAGCATTGTTTGGTTTTATACAAAGACAACCAAGCAGTCGCTTGTGGTGCAATAAAATCTTACGATGATAAAACAGCCGAAGTAAAAAGAATGTTTGTGTTGGACTCTGAACGTGGCCAAGGTTTCGCTTCGCGACTTTTAAAAGAATTGGAAGTTTGGGCTTGGGATTTAGGTTACGACAAATTAATATTAGAAACAGGAATCAACCAACCAGAAGCTATTTCGCTGTATAAAAAGCTTGGTTATAGCATTATAGAAAACTATGGACAGTATAAAGATTTAGAAACGAGTATTTGTTTTGAGAAAACCTATATTGTTAAATAGATGATTTCTAACTAAAATATAGATGTTAATGATAATTGTTAAAATATCTTAAACAAAATAAAATCGCAAAGCCCCTAAAATGGTGCTTTGCGATTTGTTTTTACTTAACATTCTTATTAAAAATGTTAAAATGTGTTAAAACGAGCCTCTGATATTTCCATATGAAAAGCTCTTTTATCGGTATTCTTTAAATTTGCCTTGCATTTGAACAAAAAGAAACCTGTTTAACACGTTTAAATAAATATATATGAAGAAAAGAGTTCTGTTTTATTTAGTAGCGATCATTACGACATTCTCCCTACAATCATGTGTATCAAACTACGTTGTATCACAACCAAATACATACAAAACCGATGCCAAACTAACACCAGTTGTTGTTAAAGCTGAAACTTCTGATAACATCCAAGCTAAAAGAATGTTGGCATCTCTTAATAACGCTTCTAACTCGATCAAAGCATCGATGATTGCAGAAGCAATTAAGCACGAAAAAACAATCGACAACATATTAGACGAAGCAAGTACTTATCTAGGAACACCTTACAGATACGGTGGTACTACAAGAAGTGGAATCGATTGTTCAGCATTTGTACTTTCAGTTTTCGGAGCTGCTGCAGGTGTTAGCCTTCCAAGAGTTGCTGCAGCACAATCTCAAGAAGGTGATTCTGTTGACAGATCAGAACTTAAAAAAGGAGATTTGGTTTTCTTCTCTCATGGTAGAGGACGTATCTCTCACGTAGGTATTGTTGAAGAAGTAACTGCTGATGGTGAAATTAAGTTTATCCATTCGGCGACGTCGAGAGGAGTGATGGTCTCGTCACTTAATGATAAGTATTGGGGACCGAAGTTCCGTTTTGCAAAAAGAATCCTAAATGAAAACAGTTTAGCGCTTAACAAAGCTCAATTGAATTAAGATTAAAATAATTATACTAAAAATCCCTCCAAATTTATTTGGAGGGATTTTTTATTGAAGTAAGTTTTGTACTTTCTGTTTGGTTTCCTGTGATTCTAGTTGACTAATGACATTGAGTAGTTCTGGATACTGTTGCATATCTTGCCAATTTTTAGAAAGATCAACAATATTTTTGATGCCTTGCTCTAGGCTTTGGATAAAATGTTTTTTACGCTGTATTAGACCTCGTAAACCGTAGGCTCCCAAAACTTGTAAGTATCGCATCATAATTATCGGTTTAATGGACTTTTTGAGCGTTTCTTGCTCATTTTCGTCTGAGAACATAGAAATGTAGTAGCTAAGCATTTCTTGTTTTAGATCTTCAGAGAAATTGGCCTTGGCTTGATAAAGAAAAGAAACAACGTCGTACATCAAAGGACCAAACATCGCGCCTTGATAATCGATGAAGAAAATATCATCGTTATCATCCACCATAATATTCCTAGCTTGGAAATCTCGAATCATCAAAGCTTTGGGTTCTAAATTTGAAACTATTTTGGTTATATCCTGAAATTCTTTTAAAAGTTTTGATTTGTGATATGGAATCTCAAGAATGTCGATTAAGAAATTTTTGAAGTAGTATAAATCGTGTGTTATAGCTAACTCGTCATAAGCTTCATAATCGAATGTTTTTGTATAATCGATTTTATTGATGCTTTTTTGTTGTAAATCAAATAGTTGCTCTAGTGTTTTCTTTATAAGCGATTCAATTCTAGATGTATCAGTTTCTGTTGCGATAATTTCTGAAAGCGTGTTTTGGCCGAGATATTCTTGGATGTAAACTTGACGGTTTTCAGAAATTTTAAAAATCTTAGGTGTGTTAAGATTTAACTCCGAAAAAATCTTAGTGAAGTAAAAAAAAACTTCATTTTCTCGAATATTATCGTTGTCTGTTATCACATATTTTTTCTCATTGCAAGATGCGATGTAATTTTTGCGAGAAGAGCCACTTTGAGGCAAAGCCTTTATTTCGACGTTTTCGGATTGACAAAATGCGCTAAAGAATTCTTTGATGTTTGATTCCATAGCTACAAATTTAATATTTTAAGCTTTAAGAATGCCTAGATTAAGGAAAGATGCAAATAAATGTGTAGTTTTGTTTTATGCTAAAAGATTTGAAACCAGTTTTAAAAATTCTCCTTCGTTTTGTCGGGATATATTTGGTTTTAATTTTATTGTATCAGTTATACCTCAATAAGTTCGATAATTTTATTGTTGATCCTTTTTCGCGTTTGGTTGGAGAACAAGCCAATTGGCTTCAGAATTCTTGTGGATTTCAGTCAAATTTACAAGATGGTATTGGTGATGAAGGGATTCGATTTATTGTCCGAGGTAATTATTTGTCCAGAATGGTAGAGGGTTGCAATGCCGTATCTGTGATGATTCTTTTTGTAGCTTTTATTCTAGCATTTTACAAAGGTTTTAAAACAATTCTTTTTGTTCTTGGCGGCTTGGTGGTTTTGCATATTATGAATTTTGTGAGAATTGCTTGCCTCAATATGGTTCTAGCAGATTTCCCACAATATGGAAAAATGTTCCATGACTATATTTTTCCAGCAATTATCTACGGAACGGTGATTATCTTGTGGATTGTTTGGATTAAATTTTTTGCTTTAAAAGAAGATCATGAAACCAATTAATGTTCTTTTAATCATCCTAAGTGTTGCAGGATTAATTACTGTTCGCTTCTTAGAAGATAAGATTTTCTATGATCCTTTTTTGGCTTATTTTAAAGATGAAATAAAAGTTGGAGATTTTCCAAAGTTTGATGATACAAAGCTTATTTTGGGTTATTTGCTGAGGTTTATTCTTAATTTAGTTTTTTCAACAATAATTATTCAGAATTTATTTAGAAATAAAACATGGACAAAACAAGCCGTTGTTTTGATGCTTTTGGTTTTTGCAATTGTCTTTCCAATCTATCTTTGGTGCATTTACACAGATTTTAAGATAGGAAATTTGTTCGCTTTTTACATTCGAAGATTTGTGATTCAACCGATGACTTTACTGCTGATTGTACCGATATTTTATTACCGAAAACACTTGCAATCGAAGACAGCTTAGTTGTTAATGTCGTGTTTGTCCGGTTGTGTGATGCTGTTCGCAGTCCAAGTAACTCTTTTTTGAAATTCTTTTTCCCGTGCTGGACAATTTGCTAGTTGGCAGATTTCGCAAGATTTTGGTTTGCAATCGTCCATGTGAAAATTGAATTCTATTTGGCGCTTCACATTTTTTGCTAGAACCAAAATTACTTTTTCCATTTCTTGATGTGCTTCTCTTAACGAATAATAATAAGGAAATGTAATGTGAGCATCGATGTGAAGATTTGCACCAAACTGCTGGATTTTCATATTATGAACATCAATCCAATCGTCTTCTCTATGTTTTTCTAAAACTTCTGCGATGTTTTCGACCAAGTCAAGATCTTGCTCATCCATAATTCCGCTTAGAGATTTGCGTACGATTTTGTAGCCAACAAAAATAATGTAGGCACCAAAAGCTAAGGCAACGACAGCATCTAACCAATATATTTTGGTAAAATAAATGATGATTAAACTGACAACAACGCCACCTGTGGTAACAGTGTCCATCATCAAATGCTTGCCCGAACTTTGCAGAACAAGCGATTTTTCCTTTAAACCTTTTTGAAGAGAAATATAGCCCATTATGTAGTTGATAACTGCCGTCATAGCAACGATAAGCATTCCCCAATCCAATTTGGCTGGGACATTATTACTTAGAAGAGAATTGGCTGCTTGTACGATGATAACGATACCAGCGAAGATGATTAAAGTTCCTTCGACGCCTGAGGTTATAAACTCGACTTTTCCGTGCCCATAAGGATGATCCTCATCTTTAGGTTTTGCAGCTACATAAAGGGCGTAAAGTCCCATGAAAGCGGCAATGATGTTGACGATACTTTCCATCGCGTCAGAAAACACAGCATCAGAATTGGTAAGACGCCAAGCGACGAGTTTGCCGATAAAAAGGATAATTCCGACTATCGCGATATTGCGTTGAAATCTAAAATTTTTTTTGCTGATATTTTGACCAGTAGGACTCATAAGTTTGAAAAAGGAATTGACTATTGTTTGGTTAATCTAATAATAAAAAAATGCTCACTTTCGGGTGAGCATTTGGTTTATACTAATTTCTTATCTAGAAGATATTCAGCGATTTGTACTGCGTTGGTTGCAGCGCCTTTTCGGAGGTTATCTGCAACAATCCAACAGTTGAGTGTTTTTGGTTGTGAAATATCTCTTCGGATTCTTCCAACAAAAACATCGTCTTTTCCCTCAGCCATTAATGGCATTGGATATTGGTTATTTTTAACATCATCCAAAACAACAATTCCTGGTGTTTCGGAAAGGACTTTTTTAACTTCATCAAGATCAAATTCGTTTTCGAATTCGATATTAACACTTTCAGAATGTCCACCTTGTACTGGTACTCTAACAGCAGTCGCCGTCAAATTAAAGCTGTCGTCGCCCATAATTTTTTTAGGCTCTTTCATTAATTTGATTTCCTCTTTGGTGTAATCGTCATCTGCAAATACGTCGCAGTGTGGCAACGCATTTTTGAAAATTTGATAAGGATAAACTTTGTCTACGTCTTTACCTTCAATCTCGGCATTCAATTGATCAACAGCAGCTTTTCCAGTTCCTGTAACCGATTGATAGGTCGAAACTACAACGCGTTTGATGTCGTATTTTTTATTTAATGGATCAAGCACCATAACCAACTGAATAGTAGAGCAATTCGGGTTTGCAATAATTTTGTCTTCTTTTGTCAAAACACTTGCATTGATTTCTGGAACCACCAATTTCTTTGTTGGATCCATTCTCCAAGCAGAAGAATTGTCAATTACAAAAATGCCCGCTTCTGCAAATTTTGGTGCCCATTCTAGTGAAGTGCCACCACCAGCTGAGAAGATTGCGATTTCCGGTTTCTTGTCAATAGCAGTTTGCATGGATACTACTTCATACTCTGTTCCTTTGTATTTGACCTTGCTGCCAATAGATCTTTCTGAAGCTACTGGAATTAGCTCGGTTACAGGGAAGTTTCTTTCCTCAAGAACTTTCAACATCACTTGTCCTACCATTCCGGTAGCGCCAACTACTGCTATTTTCATTGAATTAAATAAAGGTTTTAAAGATTATTTATTAAATGATTACAAAATTAGAAGTGTAAAATTAATAACTCATAATTTGTAATTCAAAATTATTTTAAGCTCCGAATACTCTAGTCCAAGGGAAAGCGAATGCAAATAGAGCAATGGCTAAAATTCCCATGATAACTACTTTTAGGTTGATTGTTTCGGCAGTTTTAACTTTTTTGTTGATAATCGTCATTAAGATTACGCATATAATCATAGAGAATGGATGTTCAACAAATGTTTCTCTGTTCCCATCTTTCATTAATTCTCCTGCAGCAAGGACAGCTTTCAGTCCAGGTGATGTGAATAGAATAACTATTCCAACTAACAATTGAATGTGGAAGAAAATCATGGTAAACAAAGTTGTTTTCTTTAGGAAATTGTTGACTTTGCCACTGTAACCAAACATGGTCATTAATAAGGCTACTAAGAATAAGGCAACTAACAAAAGCTCTAAATAAGCGAATCCTTTGTGTGCATGTAATAAAATGTTGTAAAATCCCATAGTCTTCTATTTTATGTTAACAAAGATAACAAAAATCCCGACCATTGGTCGGGATTTGAGATGTATTAATATTAAATTTCTTAGAATCTATAAGAAACTGTAGCAGACCATGTTCTTCCGAATCCGAAATATACTTGGTTAGCTGTTGCAACACCTTTGTACATATAGCCAAGTTGCTCGTATGTAAGACCTTGCGTGTTTTTAGTTCCGTCTCTTAGATTAGATGGTTTGTCATCCGCGAAGATACTTGTTTTACCATCTGCGATGTAATAAGTATCAAATAGGTTGTAAACGTTTCCTGTTAAAGTTAACTTGTTTCCATTCAACAAATTGAAAGTATAAGAGATACCCGCATCAAACAAGTTGTAGCTAGGAAGCTTTAAAGCTCCTTTAGTGTCTTTGGAAGATGCTTTAGTTACATCAAATACACCATAATATTTATCATAGTAGTTCCAAGAACCAAAAATGTTAAACGCTTTAACAGGAGTTACAGTTAATCCTAATGAAGCTGTAGTTTGTGCAGCATCAGAAACTTTAATTTTATCTAAATATAACGTTTTTGTAGCATCACCTCCTTGTGGCGTGAATGGTTGGTTATTTTCATCAAATGTACTTCCTGTAGCATTTCCTTTGTAATGCCAGTCTCCCATTGAGAACATACCAGTCACTTCGATAAAGTTAACAGGCTTGTAGCTAAGCTCCAATTCTGCTCCCATGTGTATCTCTGTAACACCATCAATGTTAGCATATACTCTTGTATCTGCACCATTTTGATCTTTCATCGTTAAGTTGATTAGACGTGTGAAACGATCTTTCCATTGTGTATAATAAAAGTTAGCGTTTGCTCTAAATTTAGAGTTTCTGAAACCATAACCTAATTCAGCAGAAGAGATTTTTTCGTTATTTAGTCTCGGGTTGATAACCTGTTGGGAACTTGGATATACTGCGTAGTTGTTAGGTTGCTTAGAGTAGAAACCGATGTTAGCAAATACGTTGTGGTTTTCGTTGATGTTGTAGTTAACACCTGCTTTAGCATTGTAACCCCAAATGTTTTTAAAACCAGTTTTAGTATTTACAACTTGTCCTTGTTGTACTGTCACACCATCGATAATCCAGTTGTCAATTCTTTGCATTCCTTGGTTAGATGCTGATCCTTGTACAAATGCAGAAAGGTTGTCGTTAGAGTATTCTAATTGACCAAATGCACCTAGCCACATAACTTCACCATTGTAGTTTCTACTTGCAATTTGAGACTCATCTTTAATAGCTTTCTCAAATGGATTGGCAGAATTTTGAGGTTTGTAAGATTGAGTTACTGTATAGTAAGGTTGAATATTTAGGTTGTTGGTTTCTCTATATTGAGAATTACCCCAGAAATCTGAAATTACACCTGGGTGATAACCGTAGTAGTATCTACCATCAACACCAACTGAGAAGTTCCAGTTATTGTTGATTTTGTGTTGGAAGTTAGACAAGATACCATACCAGTCATGTGAGTTAACGTGTGTTCTTCTAACGATACCATTGTTTCTGTCAGCGATACCTGGCGTTTTGTTAACAGCACCAAAATCTGCTACTGCTCTACCTTGGTTCCATGCATAGATATCATCAAATCTTATTAAACCATCAGCGGTTTTTGGTAAGTTGTTGATACTTGTTTTGTTAATTGTTCCCAAAGTACCAGTTCCGCCACCACGTCCCCAAGATGCGTAGACAACAGTTGACAATTTAGATTGCTCGTCCATTTTCCAATCCCAGTTAAGAGACATTACTGGCTTACTGTAGTAGTTAACAGTTTGAGACATTTCTTTACCATTTAGATAACCCCAGTTTGAGTTGTATTTTCTATTTGGTTTGTCAGCTGTACCACCGTACTTTATTAAGTTGTCAATTGTACTTTGGTAGTTTTGGTTATGCCATTGTGGCGCTCCAGTAAAAGTAAATTGGAAATCGTGCTTAGCGTTTGGTTGGAAACCTAAAGCAAAATAATAGTTGTAAGCTTCGAAGTCAGAACCATCGATGTAAGTTGCACCTGCTGTTCTAGACATTAAGAATGATGAAGACCATCCTTTTGCTGATTTTCCAGTGTTGTAAGAGAACATTGTTTTTAAATAACCATCGTTACCTAAACCAACTGTTACGTTTCCTTCTCTTTTTTTATCAGCAGCTCTCGTTAATACGTTGATTGTACCACCAACTGAAGCGATTGCTAATTTTGAAGATCCAAGACCTCTCTGTACCTGCATCGCAGAAGTCACATCAGATAGTCCTGCCCAGTTTGACCAATATACTGTACCACCTTCCATGTCGTTAACTGGTACACCATTAATCATTACTGCGATGTTGTTAGTATCAAATCCACGGATGTTAATACGACCATCACCAAAACCTCCACCACCTTTTGAGGTATATACAGATGGTGTTGATTTTAAAATTTCTGGAAATTCTTGGTTTCCTAGACGCTCAACGATTTGACCCTCTTTAATTGTAGATACAGCTACAGGCGTTTTTCTGTCTTTTGCGATATCTGCTACACTGGTGATAACAACTTCTTCAATGTCATTAGACCTAAGTGTGTCGCTCGGCTTTTGCTGAGCAAAATAGATGCTCGCAGTTGATAGTGTTAAAACGATTGATAAAGATCGTCTTCCAAAATTGCTTTTCATTTGTCTCAATTACTAATTTATTTGACACTGCAAATTTCAGAAATAAAAATTAACTAGGCTTTAACAAAGAATTAACATTTGTCATTTTAATTAAAACTTAACACTCCGTTAATGTTGCGTTAAGTTTTAATTAAAATTGACTGATTATTAAGGCTTTAGTCTTTGATCGCTTTTAAGCTTAAATCAATGTTTTTTGCGGAATGCGTTAAAGCACCCGCCGAAATGTAAGTTACTCCAGTCGAGGCGATTTCCTTTAATTGATCTCTGGTAATACCTCCAGAAGCTTCACTTTCGCAAGCGCCTCCAATCATGTCCACAGCATCTTTCATGGTTTTTACATCCATATTGTCAAGCATAATTCTGTCAACTTTAGCATCGATAGCTTCGGCAACCTCTATTAGATTTCGAGTTTCTACCTCAATTTTCAGATCTAAATTATTTTCTTGAAGATATGATTTAGCCATATTAACAGCATTGGTAATACTTCCATTATAGTCGATGTGGTTGTCTTTTAACATAATCATGTCATACAAACCATATCTGTGGTTGGTACCGCCACCAATTGCCACCGCCCATTTTTCGCAAATTCTAAAATTAGGCGTCGTTTTGCGAGTATCCAAAAGTTTAGTCTTTGTTCCAACCAATCTTTGATCCCATTCGTGGGTTAAAGTTGCGATGCCGCTCATACGTTGCATGCAGTTGAGAACCAGTCGTTCAGCAGAAAGAATAGATTGCGCTTTTCCACTTACGATGAAAGCGATGTCTCCAACTTTCGCCTGTTTCCCATCTTTTATAAAAACTTCAGTTTTAAGATTTTTATCAATGTATTTAAAAATATCTAAAGCCATTTCGACACCTGCCAAAATACAATCTTCTTTTACCAAAAGTTTTGCTTTTTGCTCCAAATCTTTGGGAATTGTAGATAGTGTAGAATAATCACCGGTGTTAATATCTTCTTCTATGGCAGCCTTTATAAAAGTTTGAACTGCTTTGTCGGTTACGTATGCTGGTTTTTTCATTTTAAATAATTGAAATTGTATCGTTTAATTTATTTGTCCTAAAGTAAAACTTAAATAGATTTATGCGAAATCTTTATTATAGAATGCACCCTTGTTTTGTTTCATTTCTAAAGATTGATCGATGATAAGTCCCGAAACGCTTACTAGGTTTCTAAGCTCCGAAAGTTGTGGTGAAAGAATAGAATAGTTGTACAATTCGCCAACTGCTTCAGAAATATCTTGATGCTTTTTCTTTGCGATTTTTAGACGTTCATTGCTTCTAACAATACTTACAAGATCGCTCATCATTTCCTGAAGTTGCTTTCTAAGGTAAGTTACCAAAACCATTTCGTCCATTATTTTCATGCCTTCCTCATTCCATTCGGGGATGGCTTTTAGGTCATCAAAGTTGAAATTATTTTCCTCAAGCAAAGTCATCGATTTTAAAGCAGCGTTGTGTCCAAATACCAAACCTTCTAGTAAAGAATTGGATGCTAATCTATTAGCGCCGTGAAGTCCAGAGTTGGTGCATTCGCCAACCGCAAAAAGATTTTTGATAGACGATTGTCCATCTTTATCGATGTTAATTCCGCCCATTAAATAGTGCGCAGCAGGAACAACGGGAATCAATTGTTTGAAAGGGTCAATACCTTCGCTTAGACATTTGTTGTAGATGTTTGGGAAATGTTTCATGAACTTTTCCTTGTCCATCTCGCGACAATCAAGACCAACATATTCGTCACCAGAGGTTTTCATTTCGTTGTCGATAGCACGTGCTACGATGTCACGAGAAGCCAATTCTTCGCGCGGATCGTACTTCTGCATAAAAGGTTTTCCGTTCTTCGTGCGAAGTTTTGCACCATCGCCTCGTACCGCCTCCGAAATCAAAAATAACATTCCATCAAGTTTAGAATACAGCGCTGTTGGATGGAATTGATAATATTGCATATTGCTAACCATCCCGTGAGCTCTTGCAACAAAGGCAATTCCATCGCCTGTCGCAATAATTGGGTTGGTCGTATTTTTATAAACGTGCCCCGCACCACCAGTTGCCACCAAAGTTATTTTTGCTGTGATTTTCTTGATTTGCTTTTGCTTTTCGTCCAAGATGTAAGCACCATAACAGTGGATGTTGTTGGTGTCCAACTCTTTTCCCGGAACGTGATGTTGCGTCAACAAGTCAATCACATAATGATAAGGTAGGATTTCGATATTTGGAGAATTGCGAGCCGTTTCCAAAAGCGCACGTTCGATTTCGAAACCAGTGATGTCTTTGTGATGGACGATTCTATTTTCGGTGTGACCGCCTTCGCGACCAAGAGCGAATTTTCCATTTTCTTGGTCAAATTTTGCGCCCCATTCTACGATTTCGTTAAAACGTTTTGGCGCTTCTTCCACCACCATTTTTACAACATCGGGATTGTTTTCGCCGTCGCCAGCACGTATGGTGTCGTCAATATGCTTTTGGAAGTTATCGTTCTGAAAATCAGTAACTACCGCAAGTCCTCCTTGTGCATACTTGGTGTTGCTTTCGTCCTCGTCAGCTTTGGTGACAATCATTATTTTGGTGTCTGGCAACTTTTCCGAAATTTTGATGGCATAGGACAATCCAGAAATGCCCGACCCAATTACTAAAACATCCGTTTTTATCATAATGTTGTGATTGTTTTAAATAAATTTAATGAATTTTTCCTCTGGTTTTCTAACTTTTTTAAAATGCTGAAATTCATCATCGTCCGCTCTTTTTCCCAAAGTCAAAACCACAGCAACGCGTTCTTCTTCGGTATTCAGTTCCAAAAGTTCTGACAGAACTTCGTGGCGAAAACCTTCCATCGGACATGTATCAACGCCTTCTTCTGCTGCAGCGACAATCATAGTTCCTAGAAGTATATAGGCTTGTTTTTCAGACCAATGTCTCAATGTATCTGAATCATGACTTGAAACGTATAAATCAATATTTTTTCTAAAAGCTGCTAAAATTTCCAAATCAATTCCGCGCTCATTTGCGATATGCGAAAAATATGCATCGACATATTGCGCATCGATGTTAGTCTTTGCAACAATCGCTACAACATGCGAACAAGTGCTGACTTGTGATTTGTTGTAAAACGCAGGTAGAATCTTTTCCTTTTGCGCATCAGATTCCACAACAATCAATTTATAAGGTTGAAGCCCTTGCGAACTCACCGACAAGCGTCCAGCTTCCAAAATATTGTGAAGAGCTTTCGCGTCGATTTTTTCACCGCTAAATTTCTTTACAGAATAGCGCCAAGACAATGCTTCTAGATAATTCATTTAACAAAGATAATCAACCAACTTCAAAATTAATTCTAAAGTTTTGTTAATTAGGAGCAATTCCAGCTTTCACTAGTCGCTATCTTGTATTTTCCAAAACTTTTGCCCACGCAAAATACAAGATGAGCTCCAACATGCCGTTCAATCTGGGCTAGGAGATTGGGTTTCCAAAGAAAATTAGATTTTTAAAAGGTAATTTTGAAAGTCGTCAGATGTAAATTTCGAATTACTAAAATAGCCTTGCGGTAAAAATTTTGAGATTGAGAATTCAAAATAGTTCCAAATTTAGGTTGATTTTAGATATGTATTTTACATTCCAGAGGAATGAACTAATAATAGAAAATATTCCCATTTGGTGTCGAGCTCCGTAGGAGCGACCTGTATGATTAGCAGGGCGCTCCTACGGAGCTTAGATTATCTTGTTTCGAATTCTACTAACAGAATGCTCCGATGGAGCAAATATTGTATTTTGAAAGTATATTTTTAAAATTTAAAAAACGCGGATTATTAGCTTTTTAAATGTTTAGTGTTTGTTTCTTAAAGGAAGAAAATTTTGTGAGGTTTAACATTAAGTCTATGGGAAAAGTCAACGAGATTTTGGAAAAGTTTGTTGGGAAGTATAATAAAAGACGTTTTGCTTATTTTTAAACATAGCATTTCGAAATGCTGTAGGCGGTATAAAACAAGATTTTATAAGGAAAATTTAGAACAATCCGCCTTTGTTTTGATTTTCAAAAAAATCGTCGGTTTGTAGGTTGGCACCTTGTGAAGCTTTAACAGCGAGCTGGTCTACCAATTCGTTTTCAGGATGCCCAGCGTGACCTTTTATCCAATGGAACTTCGGCGAATGTGTTTTAAGAAAAGGAATTAAAGCTTGCCAAAGGTCAGGGTTTTTAACATTTTTCCAACCACGTTTTACCCAGCCAGCAATCCAGTTTTGATTAATTGCGTCAGATACATATTTACTATCGGTAAAGATGTGGATGTCATGACCTTCATCTTTTATTTTGGAAAGCGCCACAACAACGGCCATCAATTCCATGCGGTTATTGGTTGTTAATCGGAAGCCTGCCGAAAAATGTTTTTGATATTGTTTCTCAGGAACGCGCATCAGAATTCCGAATCCGCCTTTTCCGGGATTGCCACTACATGCTCCGTCAGTAAAAATTTCGATTTTCAAACTCTAAATTTTAGAAAGGCATTTCATCATCATCGTCATCGTTCATGGCAGAGCCAGATACTTGTCCACTAGATGGCGTTGCAGGCCCAAAAACAGAATTAGGGTCACCAGTTACTGTAATTTTTGCAAAATCTGGAGCTTCAAAAGCGCCACCGCCACCAAATCCACCGCTAGCTGGTGCTGGTGCACCGCCGCCGAAGCTGTTAAAATAAGCGGAATTTCCTAAAGTTTCCAAATCGGCAAACTTACCAATATGTTTATGGAATGCCAATCTAACATCGGCAGTTGCACCGTTACGGTGTTTTGCGATGATAATCTCGGCTTGGTTTTCGGTTTGTGTTTCTGCACCTTCTTCGTCATTATCCCAAACAGCGATTTTGTAATACTCGGGACGGAAAATAAAAGATACGATATCGGCATCCTGCTCAATCGCTCCTGATTCCCTAAGATCCGAAAGCATGGGACGTTTGCCAGGACGCGTTTCCACAGTTCTTGATAACTGCGAAAGTGCAATTACTGGGACGTTAAGTTCTTTTGCAATCGCTTTTAAAGATCGGGAAATCATTGCAATTTCTTGTTCACGGTTTCCGCCACCTTTTCCAGAACTTGCGGTCATCAACTGAAGATAATCGACCATGATAATCCTAACGCCATGTTGCATTACCAAACGTCGACATTTTGCACGGAAGTCAAAAATCGAAAGCGATGGCGTTTCATCAATAAAAAGAGGTGCATTTTCCAAAGCCGAAACATTGGTAAAAAGACTGCTCCATTCTTGATCGGACAAAGTTCCTTTTCTTAAGTTTTCTGATGAAATACCTGTTTCTGAAGCGATCATCCTTGTGATCAACTGTACAGACGCCATCTCCAGAGAGAAAAGCGCAAGTGGAATATTATTATCAACAGTGATATTTCTCGCCATGGAAAGGATAAAAGCGGTTTTACCCATCGCAGGACGTGCTGCAATAATGATAAGGTCGGAGTTTTGCCAACCTCCCGTTTCTTTGTCCAAGGCTGTAAATCCTGATGGTACACCAGAAAGACCTTCTTTATCTTTAAGCGATTTAATCTTATCAATCGCTTCTTTTACCAAAGAGTTTGCGGTGTCGAATCCTTTTTTAATTGTTCCGTTGGTAATTTCGAAAAAGGATTGTTCTGCTTTATCAAGAAGTTCGAATACATCTGTCGATTCTTTGTAAGAGCTATCGATAACGTTAGCCGAAACATTAATCAAAGAACGAAGAATGTATTTTTCCAAAATTACACGAACGTGATACTCGATGTGTGCAGACGAGCTGACACCCAAAGTCAAGTCAATGATGTAATGGTCGCCACCAGCAAGATTTAGTTTTTCAGTTCTTTTTAATTCCTGAATAACCGTCATCATGTCGATTGGCGAGTTGCTTTCGTATAGTTTTAGAATGGCAGAAAATATTGTCTGATGACGAGGATCGTAGAAAACTTCAGGTGTTAATAAGTCGATAGAGTGGTCAAGACCTTTTCTATCAATTAAGAAAGTACCGATAACAAGTTTCTCAAAATCAACAGCATTGGGTGGCATTTTGCCATCAGAAATAGATAGTTCTTTAGCAAAATTGCCTTGTGTAAGTGACGATAGGGTTTCTTTTTGAGCCATAATACAAAGATACGCCTTTTCGAAATCTTGGAAAATCAAGTTCTTCACAAAAAATAATAAAAGTGATAAAAGTCTTTTGTTAAAGGGATTTTCGATGTTGATAACTTGGATTTTCGAAGGTTTTTGTTAACAGCTTTTTGAAGGTTTTTCTAAAACTTCGAAGTTCAAAATTATAAGTAAAATATGTTTTAAAACTGAAATAATTTCTTGAAAAAATAGAAGTAATTAACAGGTCGCTCCTCCGGAGCTCGCGCGATTTTGCTCTAAACTTTACAAGCCGTTAGTTCCTCCGGAACTCATTTAACAACATGAAAATTATGAAAAATTAAAAAATTTTAATTCCCAAAATTGTAACAATCCTATTTTTAAAACAACTAAAGTACAAAGAGGATATGTTTCTCGATCAAAATTTATTAATATGATTAAGCGTTTTGCAATTTTAGAATTCAAAAACTTCATGCGGTCCAAAAGCTTTGCGGCAAATGCAGCGATGAAGATTTTGCAGGGATTTCTGATTGTGTATTTTCTAGTAGCTTTTGTAAGTGGGAGTGTTTTGGCATTTTATTATCCACATGACAAGTTGCACATTGATCCATTGCCTTTTGTGAGTAGATTTTTAATCTACGCATTGTTGGGAGATCTTTTCTTGCGCTATTTTATGCAACAGATGCCGACTCAAAATATAAAGGCGTTTTTAACAATGAATATTAAAAAAGATACACTTGTTAAATATTTGATTTCGAAAACCTTTCTGTCGTTTTTTACTTGGGGAAATGCATTTTTGTACATGCCTTTTGTGATTCTGTATTTGGCTAATGGATACAGTGTTGTAGGGACTTTGGGTTGGATTATCGCAATTGTTTTCTGCTATTTTATCAACAATCTCCTCAACATTTTAATGAATGGAAAAGATAGCGTTGCATATGTAATCGGTGGATTATTGCTTGGATTAATTGCGCTTAATTACTATAATATTATTGCAATTGGCGATTTTTCGGCTTTAATATTTACCTCTTTTTTTAATCATCCTTGGCTGTGTATTGTTCCGATTTTGATTTTTGTTCCGATACTTTATTTTGTGTTTAGACAAATTAAATCCATGTTCTATCTAGACAAAGTTTTGGAATTAAAACAAGTCGAAGGAAAAACAGAAAATATCCAATTCCTGAATAAATTTGGCGTTTTAGGAACCTTTCTTAATAACGATATCCGAATGCTAAAACGCAGTAAAGCAGCTAGATCTGTGGCGTTAGGCGGTTTTTTGTTTTTGTTTTATGGTTTATTAATATTTTCGACACCAAGTTATAAAACCCCGACAATGTTGATGTTTCTTGGGATTTTTGTGACGGGCGGATTCCAAATGTTGTTTGGTCAAAAAGTGCCATCTTTTGATAGTTCGTATTATCCATTAATGATGACGCTGAATGTTCCTTACAAAGATTATCTGAAAGCAAAATGGTGGTTGATGACGATTGCAACATTTGCCTCAATGGTTTTAGCCATATTTTATTTCTATTTTGGATGGAAGGTTTATGTTACTTTTTTCGCGGCGGGACTTTATAATATCGGCGTTAATTCGCAAGTGACGCTACTTTCGGGAGCTTTTAATAAAAATCCAATTGATCTAAATACGGTCAAGAAATCATTCGGACAACAGAATAATCTAAGTTTTAAAAACTTTTTGTTAATTATCCCAAAGATGCTTTTGCCGATGTTAATCTATGGTGTTGTCAACAAATTTGCTGGAACAGTTGCCGCTGTTGCTGCGATTGCAATACTTGGTGCTATAGGATTTTTACTCCGTGAAAAAATATTCGACTATATAGTAAGACTTTATAAAAAAGAAAAGTACGATACATTAATTGCTTTCAAAAAAACAACTTAAAAAAGAACAACATGATATCTATAAATAATTTATCAAAAACATACGGTGATAAAACGGTTTTGAAAATTGAAAACCTCGAATTTCCGAAAGGTCAAACGATTGGTTTGGTTGGTAACAATGGCGCAGGAAAAACAACTTTGTTTAGTCTGCTTTTGGACTTGATAGAAGCGACGACAGGTTCTGTGACAATTGATGGCGAACAAGTTAACACTTCCGAAAACTGGAAAAATAAAGTGTCGGCTTTTATTGACGAAAGTTTTTTGATTGGTTACTTAACACCCGAAGAATATTTTTATTTCTTGGGCGAATTGCGTGGACAAAACAAAGCGAGTATTGACGAATTTCTTAAGCAGTTTGATGAGTTTTTTAATGGTGAAATCTTAAACTCGAAAAAATACATTCGTGACCTTTCCAAAGGAAATATGAAGAAAGTTGGCGTGATTGGAGCTTTGATTGGTAAACCAGAAATTATTGTTTTGGATGAACCTTTCGCGAATCTCGATCCATCAACACAAATTAAACTCAAAAATTTGGTGAGAAATTGGTCTCAAAATTCTGAGTCGACTTTCTTAATTTCTAGTCACGATTTGGCACATACTACAGAAATTTCGGATAGGATCGTTGTGCTTAACAAAGGTACTTTGGTGCGTGATATCCAAACGTCGCCAGAAACATTGCAAGAGCTGGAAGCATTTTTTGCTGAAGAGTTGTAGTTTTTTAAGTTTAAAAAATTTTAAAATAATAAAGAGATTGCATTTTACTTTTTGTGAAATGCAATCTTTGTTTTGGCGAGATTTAGAAATAATATTACACAATCTGTAACAAAATCCATAATTTCGTTACCAATATATAAGATTAACCAAAGTCAAAAATGAAATTAAAATTTTTATCTACGGCGGCTTTAGCATTGACAGGAATGCTGATGAACGCACAAGAAATCAAATTCGAGGAGTATAATCTTCCGAACGGGATGCACGTTATTTTGCATCAAGACAACGCAGCACCTGTTGTAACGACGGGCGTTATGTACCATGTTGGTGCCAAAGACGAGGAAGTTGGAAGAAGTGGTTTTGCACACTTTTTTGAGCACCTTTTATTCGAAGGAACCAAAAACATCAAAAGAGGAGAGTGGTTCAAAATTGTTTCGTCAAATGGTGGAACTAACAATGCCAACACGACTAACGATAGAACGTATTACTACGAAACTTTCCCAAGTAACAACTTACAATTAGGTCTTTGGATGGAAGCTGACAGATTGCGCCAGCCAATCATTAACCAAATTGGTGTTGACACGCAGCGCGAAGTTGTAAAGGAAGAAAAAAGATTGCGTATGGACAACCAACCTTACGGAAACCTTTTGACAGCTTTACAAACCAACCTTTTCGCAAAGCACCCTTACCGTTGGACAACGATTGGGACAATGGAAGATCTTAACAAAGCAAAACTAGAAGAGTTTCAGGATTTCTTCAAAAAATATTATTCGCCGAATAATGCGACTTTGGTTGTAGCAGGTGATTTCAAAAAAGATGAAACTAAAAAATGGATCGAAGAATATTATGGTTCTATTCCAAAGGGTCCAGAAGTTAAAAGAACAACAATAAAGGAAGATCCAATTACACAAGCTAAAGAAGTAACTTGGACTGATCCTAACATCCAACTTCCAGCATATTTGTTTTCATACAGAGTGCCAGGAAGTCGTGATAAAGAATCTTATGCTTTGAGCATGCTTTCGACTTACTTATCAAATGGTAAATCGTCTGTGCTTTATAAAAAATTAGTAGACCAAGAGAAAAAAGCTTTGGAAGTACAAGCCATTAACTTGGGGCTAGAAGATTATGGTATTTTCGCATTTTTTGCAATTCCGATGGGAGCTACAAGCAAAGATGTTTTACAAAAAGATATTGATGCCGAAATCGTAAAATTACAAACCAACCTTATCTCTGACGAAGATTATCAAAAACTTCAGAACATTGTTGAGAATCAGTTTGTAAACGCAAACTCAAACATTCAGGATATTGCAGGTTCTTTGGCAACATACAATGTGTTGTATGGCGATACTAATTTGATTAACAAACAAATCGACATCTATCGTTCTGTAACTAAAGAGGATCTAAGAAATGCTGCGAAGAAGTATCTTAATCCTAACCAAAGAGTAATCATCAATTATCTACCTGAAAAAAAATAATCAAATGAAAAAGCAACTTACATATATAGCCGCAAGTTTTCTGATTTCAGGAATGACGATGGCTCAAAAAATAGATATCAACGCAATGCCGAAAGCTGGTCCAACACCTAGCATCAATATTGCGACGCCTCAGACTTTCAAACTTAGCAATGGTTTGACAGTTATGGTTGTAGAAAACCACAAACTTCCGCGAGTTAACGTAACACTTTCTATGGATCGTCCACCGATATACGAAGGCAAAATTGCTGGAGTTAACGACATTATGGCGGATCAATTAGGAAACGGAACGACTTCAATGTCAAAAGACGATTTCAATAAAAGAGTTGATTTTTTAGGTTCTAGAATTAGCTTTAACTCAAATGGTGCTTTTGCAAACACGTTATCTAAGTATTTTCCTGAGATTATTGGTTTGATGGCAGATGCAGCGATTAATCCTAAATTCTCTGCTGACGAAATTCAGAAATCTAAAGAAAGAAGCATTGAAGCTTTGAAACTTGACGAAAAAAGTGCACAGTCTATTGCTTCAAAAGTTTCTAATGCTGTTATCTACGGCAAAAATACTGCAAGAGGTGAGTTTGAAACCGAAGCTTCAATCAATGCAATTCAGTTGAACGATGTTCAAGATGTTTATTCTAAATATTTTGCACCTAACAATGCTTATTTGGTTGTTGCTGGTGATGTTAAATTTAATGATGTTAAAAAGCTTGTTGAAAGCAAATTTAATGCATGGAAAAAATCTTCAACTACGATTCCTGCAGTTGAGCCAGCAAAAAATGTTGCTAAAACAGAAATCGAAATGATCGATGTGCCATCTGCGGTACAATCTGTAATTTCGGTTGGGAATATCACGACGCTTCAGATGAAAGATCCTCAGTTTTTCGCGGCAACTATCGCTAACTACATTCTTGGTGGTGGAGGCGATGCGCGTCTATTTATGAATCTTCGTGAGAAAAACGCCTTTACTTATGGAGCTTATTCAAGCTTGTCAACCAGTAAATATTCACCAGAATTCAGTGCAGAATCTAGTGTAAGAAACGAAGTGACAGACAAAGCGGTTACTGAGTTTTTAAATGAGTTAAAAGGTATTACGACAATCAAGCCAGAAGAACTTGCTAACGCAAAAGCGAAACTAAAAGGTGACTTTATTCGCTCAATGGAAAAGCCAGAAACAATGGCGAAATTTGCGGTGAATTCAGAGGTATACAATCTTCCAAAAGATTTCTACACCAACTATCTTAAGTCGATTGACAAGGTAACTGTTGAAGATGTTCAGAATGCTGCTAAAGCCAACATTCTTCCTAACCAAAGCCGAATTTTTGTGGCTGGTAAAACTTCGGAAGTTTCAGATGGTTTAGAAAAGTTAGGATTTGCGGTTAACTATTATGACAAGGATGCTAATGCGATTACAAAGCCGAGCGCTCAAAAAATAAATGTTACTGCGGCGCAAGTTGCTGACAAATATATCACGGCAATCGGTGGCAAGGCGGCTTTGGACAAAGTGACTTCTATCGCAACGACGGCTGCTGCATCTGTACAAGGTATGGCACTTGATATGTCGATGATCAAAGCGAAAGGCGGCAAAGTTTTCTTGGATATGAAGGTGATGGGAAACAGTATGCAAAAAGTTGTTTTTGATGGTGTTAACGGCAAAATGACTGCACAAGGTCAAACGCAAGATTTGCCAGCTGAGATGAAAGCCGAGTTTTTAAAAGATAAAGAACTTTTCCCAGAAGTAGGTTTTGCTAAAAATGCAAGCCTTAAAGTTTCTGGTATCGAGAAGATCAATGGCGAAGATTCTTACGCGATTAAAGACGGATCGACAATCTATTATTACAGCGTAGCTTCAGGTCTTAAAACTGGTGAAACTAAAACTCAAAAAATGGGTGATCAAGAGGTTTCAATTCCAACAACTTACGGTGACTACAAAGTTGTGGATGGTGTTAAGTTCCCGTACAAAATCTCACAATCAATGATGGGACAAAGCCTTGATTTCATTGTAAGTAAATATGAACTAAACAAAGCTAAAGACACTGATTTCAAGTAAACCGAAATTTTTAGTTTAAATATAAAACTCCGAGTTCTGGCTCGGAGTTTTTTGTTTTTATGTGGGCTTCATTTGACTAAGTCGAAAAGCTATTTATTATTTTTTATTTGGGCGCCATTTCCCGCTATCCGCTTTTACTCCTCGCTCGCTTTCAGCTCGCTGTGGGGTAACCGCTTCTATCGGGGGCGCGACAATCTGCTGGTTTATCAAAAACATAAACAAGTCAGAATTAATCGGGGTAGAACAATCTGCTATTTTAGAAAAAAGAAATCAATCCCGATTGAAACATTCAGCGAATTTTCTTAAAACACTAAAAAGTCACAATCAATTGTGGTATTTCCGATTTTGCATTATTGCAAAAAAACCTAACAGGTTTCCGAAACCTGTTAGGTTTAAAATATTTCAGAATATCAAATATCAAAATCTATTTCAAGCTTCCCACCATATCCTCAGGTTTTACCCAAGCATCAAATTGTTCGGGAGTTACCAAACCAAGATTTACTGCTTCCTCTTTTAAAGTTGTTCCGTTTTTGTGAGCGGTTTTTGCAATTTTTGCAGCGTTTTCGTAGCCGATATGTGTATTTAAAGCTGTTACCAACATCAAGGATTTATCGACTAATTCTTTGATTCTTGGTAAGTTTGGTTCAATTCCCACCGCACAATGTTCGTTAAACGAAATGCAAGCATCAGCAATCAATTGGGCAGATTGCAAAAAGTTGTACGCCATCACAGGTTTGAAAACATTCAACTCATAATTTCCTTGAGTTCCCGCAAACGAAATCGTGGTATCATTTCCTAAAACTTGAGCGCAAACCATGGTCATCGCTTCATTTTGTGTTGGATTTACTTTTCCAGGCATAATGGAAGAACCGGGTTCGTTTTCTGGAATGTGAATTTCGCCAATTCCTGAGCGTGGTCCAGAAGCCAACATTCGGATGTCTTGTGCAATTTTAAATAACGAAACTGCCAACTGCTTCAACGCGCCGTGAGATTCCACAATGGCATCATGCGCTGCCAAAGCTTCGAATTTATTTTCTGCTGTGATAAAAGGATGTCCCGTTAATTTCGCAATATATTCTGCTACTTTTACATCGTAACCTTTTGGTGTGTTCAATCCTGTTCCGACTGCCGTTCCGCCCAAGGCAAGTTCCGAAAGATGCGGAAGTGTATTTTTTAGAGCTCGCAATCCAAATTCTAATTGTGCAGCGTAACCCGAAAACTCTTGACCCAAAGTAAGTGGTGTTGCGTCCATCAAATGCGTTCTACCAATCTTTACGATATCTTTAAAAGCTTCGGATTTTTCTTTCAACGTAATTTTTAGTTTCTCAACTGCAGGGATTACCACATCAACTACTTTTGCATAAGCAGCGATGTGCATTGCCGTTGGATAGGTGTCATTTGATGATTGCGATTTGTTGACATCATCATTCGGATGGATTTCAGATTTTTCGCCCAACTTTCCACCATTCAAAACATGAGCACGGTTCGAAATCACTTCGTTGATATTCATGTTCGATTGTGTTCCAGAGCCAGTTTGCCAAATCACCAAAGGAAATTGGTCGTTTAGTTTTCCAGCTAAAATTTCATCCGCAACTTTTCCAATCATGTCGCTTTTTTCTTTTGGCAAAACGCCCAAATCGGTATTGGCTAAAGCAGCAGCTTTTTTTAAGTAAGCAAAAGCTTCAATAATTTCGTGTGGCATCGACCCTTCGGGACCAATTTTAAAATTGTTGCGAGAACGCTCCGTTTGTGCTCCCCAATATTTATCAGCAGGCACTTTTACTTCGCCCATTGTGTCGTGTTCTATTCTGTAATCCATATGTATTCTTTTATACATAAAGTTAGTGGAATTTATCCAGAATAGTAAATTTCAAAAACATAAATTTCTCTTAAATAATAAGTTTTTCGGGTAGTTTGGAACTTAACGAAACTAATAATACCTTTAGAAACTTTTAATTCTTAATTGGTTTATTCATTTTTGATAATGAGGAATGTACATCTTAGCATAATTGTCAGAATTTATTTTTTATTTTTTCTCATTTGTGGTTATTTTTTACATGCCCAAGGGAAAATTAGCGAGGACAAACGTAAGGTCTTTTATGAAACCTATCGCAGCTATCAACTCAATCATAAAAATGCCGAAACGGTGGGTAGTAAAATGCTGTCATACTCTCAAGATAATTATGAAAAAGCTTTATCTTACCTTACTTTGGGGCAGGGAAAATATCAGGAGGGAGATTTTGTAAAGTCTGTTAAACTTCTTGAGAAAGCACGAAATTTTGCTGCGACGGCGGACACTTTAAATCTTCAAGGTGATGTTTATATGACGCTGATTCCTGCATATAGACGTGCTGGACTTATTTCTCAGTCAGATGACGGATTTGAAAAACTCAAGCTTATTAGTCAAAAACTTAAGAATTATGATCGCAAATTATATTTGTTGTACTGCGAAGCTAAAATGTATGATATTGACAAAGATTTTTGCAAAGCAGCGCAAAAAAGAAGAGAATTTATTAATCTTCTTCAGCCCGTAAGCCCAGACAAAGAAGTAGATAATAGATATAAGTTTTCGGTGTTTAGCCAATTGTGTTATGTTGAGATTAAGTGCGGAAATATTCCTGCTGCCAGAAAAACATTTGCTGAAGCCGAGGCTATTCTGAATCAAATAGATAAAAAAACGCCTGTTAAATTAGTTGAGTTTTATTATATGGATAAAGCGTTACTCAATGTTATTGATCAGGATAAAGCATCAGCACTTGAGAACTTCACAAAGGCTACCGACGAAGTTGTAGGTTCTGGAAATAATATTGTGATAAAAGATATTCTTACTGAAAGATTAAATGCGAATGTCGACACGCCAGAAAATCAAATGAAGTTCTCAAAAATGGAGCGAGAAATTTCTGATTCTGAAACAACTGTAGCAAAAGAGTTGACCTATATTGAGGCGATTAAGAATAAAAAAGAAATAGAAAATGAAGCCCGAAAAAAAAGAATTTATATTTGGATAGCTATTTCATCGATATTTTTATTAATTACAGGAGTGACTTTTTATTGGTATAGAAATAGAAGGTTGAAATCAAAGTACCTTAAAATTATTGAGGAACTAAAAACTAATGAAACTTCTAAGGTATCTGTTATTTCTGTAAATGGATCAGAAAAAGAATTGATAACATCAGATATTATCAAAAATGATAATACGGAGCGTGAGATTCTGAAAAAACTTGAAGCTTTCGAGAAAAAGAAGCTTTATAACACAAAAGGAATTTCTATGGCGCAAATGGCTGTAATGCTGAAAACTAACACTAAATATCTCAGTCACGTACTTAGGAAATATCGAAATTCAGATTTTTATAATTATATCAATGATTGCAGGATAGATTTTATTGTCCGAGAACTGCATGATAATCCTCAATTATTGCAATACAAAATTGCAGCACTTTCAGAGATGTGTGGCTATTCGTCTCATAGTCAATTTACGAGTATTTTTAAGATGAAAAAGGGTATGTCTCCTTCGCAGTTTATTAACTTTATACAAAAAGATCAAGTATAGATTGAAATATTATGGGAAATCCTGATATTTTGCGTTTTACAAAATAACCCTTCTGGTAATCAGGTTGTTAAGTGAATTTTAGATTGCTTTTGTTCTGTCCTTTCAATAGTGTAAACTTACTTTTGTTAGGAAGGATATTTTATTTTTGATGCAAATTTTTTCGTCAGCTATTTTTTAACTGATGAATTATTTGAACACAAATTTAGAAACAACTTATTGCTTATTGTGAAATGAAAAGAATATTATTTCTCGTCATAACACTTGCTAATGTTATGGCGTTTGCCCAAGTTGGCATTAATACACAGAATCCTTTGGATGTTTTCCATATTGATGGCGCAAAAGATAATCCTGCGACTGGAGCACCAAGTGTTGTCCAGCAAAGTAATGACGTAATTGTAACCAGTGCAGGTAATGTAGGCATTGGAACAATAACACCATCTACAAAATTAGAAATACAAACAGGGGGAACATCAAGCGCTCCGATAACCGGATTTAAATTGGTTGATGGTAATCAGGCTGCTGGAAAATATTTGATTAGTGATGCCTATGGAGTAGGGAGCTGGATGGTTCTTAATGAAGGAAACAGCTCGAAATTGGCAGCTAATGGTATTTTTGGGACTGCTGTTGTAACTTCAGACGAAACGGCTACTACTTTGAAATATTCTGGAGTTATGATGCATGTTGACCCAGGAAGATGGCTTTTGAGTTCTGGTATAAAAGTGAATTTTACTGCTGATGCTGCAACTCCGCTTCCATATGGGACCAGTTACTTTCTAAATTTTTATATTTCTTCAAGCCAATCGGCAGTTCAGCAGACTGGATTTACTATTGAAAATATTTCAGCGGCAAATAACATCACATTTGGAGGAAATATCATGAGAGGTAAAGGAATTGATAATGGAAATTTCATGCAAGGTTCCAAAATTATTAATGTGACCTCTCCGACGGGTGTAGATTTATATTTACTAATTCAGAATGTTGCAAGACCTGCAGCAGCAACTTCTGGCGCTGCTTGGTCTTTTAATCCTGCAAGTGGCGAGAATTTCTTCTACGCAGTTCCTATTAATCCATAAAATTAAATCAAAGTGAAAAAAAATATTATTATTGTATGCTTTTGCTTTATTTGTGGGACTTTCTTTTCGCAAGTAGGTGTAAACACAAGTAATCCACAAGGTGTTTTTCATATTGATGGCGCAAAAGATAATCCAAGTACTGGTATACCAAGTATTGCCCAACAAAGGAATGATGTTGTTGTAACTAAAGCCGGAAATCTTGGTGTTGGAACAACAACTCCATCCACAAAATTGGAAATTCAGACTGGAGGTACCGCATCAAACCCAGTAAGTGGTTTTAAGTTAGTAGATGGAAGCCAAGGTCAAGGAGGAATTTTATTAAGCGATGCAAATGGAGTTGGAAAGTGGAGCATTTTGGGTACAACGAAAGGAGCAGTAGTAGGAACTATTGATACAGGAAGTACTGTTGTATTATCTAGTGAAACGGGTGGTTACAAGTACAGTTATTACAAACTTACTCTTACAAAAGGAAGGTGGATTGTCAATGCAGGGCTTCTTTTTAATATGACTGCAAATGCGGCATTAGGAGATGGGATATGGGTGCATGGAAAATTGTCTGCGGTTAACAATGGTATTCAATATACTGGATATACATTGGAAGGTCCTTCTGGCAACGCAACAGGTTATGCATCGGTATTAGTAAAAAATGCCACACCAAATTCTCCAAACTTTTATTCAGGAACCGTCGTGCTGAATGTTACATCCCCATCAGTTACGATCTATCTAATGATTGAAAACGTTAATCTGGCAGGTAATGTTAGCTATACAGATTATCGACCAACTTTTGCAACCACAGGTAATTCTTGGGTTTTAGATCCTAGTAATCCTAATAATTATTTTTATGCCATTCCAGTAAACCAGAACTATTAATTGCACAAAATGAAAAAAAATATATTAATTGCATGCTTTTGCTTTATTTGCGAAACTTTATTTTCGCAAGTAGGCATAAATACCAAGAACCCGCAAGGTGTTTTTAATATTGATGGTGGGAAAGATGATCCTGTTAGTGGAGCTACTTATACAGCTGCACAACAGCTGAACGATGTTACTGTTTTGGCAAATGGAAATTTGGGAATAGGAACAATTACACCAGCCACCAAGCTAGAAATCAGAACTGGTGGTACAGGAAGCAGTCCAATTCCCGGTTTTAAATTAGCAGATGGAACTCAAGCTGCTAATAGAGTTTTGCAAACAGATGCCAATGGAAATGCAAAATGGGTTGACATTGTAAAAAGAAATGTAACAATAGGAACTTTTTCTCCAGGCACTGCCGTTTATTCTGATGATGGACCAGATGTTTATAAATACACTGGAAGCTATATTACACTAACAAAAGGAAAATGGATTGTAAATATTGGCTATACTTTAAAAATACAACGCCAATACCAAATAGGCTATAGTTATTTTTTACCTATATATCTTTCTTCAAGTACGAGCAATTCAACATTATCCCAGACTGGATTTAGTTTAATTGGTGCTACAACTTCTTCTAATATGGCATTTGGCGCAAGAATGATTATTAATAGAGAGATGACAAGTGCTAACCTTATCCAAGGTTCTGTAATTATAAATGTTACAGATCCAAATCCTGCCGGCGTAAGAATAAATGTCTTATTTAAAAATGTTCCTGTAGATAGAACCGAAACTGTGCCATCAACTTCGGGAAATAATAGTTATTTCTTTGATAATGGAAACTGGGAAAACTATCTTTATGCACTGCCAATTAACTAAAAATAAACTCGTTGTATACTTAGGGCTTGTTTGAAATTTCACCAGAATAAATTTTAACCCATTCAGGTCTTTCTAGCTAAATTTAAAAAAGCATAAACAGCAAGAAAAGCATGAATTTATGCGAAGTGCGTGGTGTTTTTATTTAAAATTTTCTTGAATCAGGATGAAGAAATTCATACTTCAAATCATTTTCTAAATGTGTAGAAATGATTTTTCTTCCAAAGATTTCTTCAATTTCGGTTTCAATGTTTTTTGTTTGAAAATCCAAAACTTGTTGCTTGGTAGGATGCAAAGGCGCGACCAAATTGTAGGTTTTAGATTGTGAATTTTTGTTAATCATTTTCTCAACAATTCTTGAAATGTCTTCAAAATGAATGTGATTCACGATTTGTTGCGGTTCCTTGATTTTATATTTGCTCAAATAGCGGTCGTCGCCCATCAATCCGCCTAATCGTAGAATGTTAATTTGAGGAAAATTCTTTTTCATTAAGTTTTCAATTCCGAAAATATTTGGATTCAGTAGATTTTCGTCCAAATTGTTTTCAGTAATTTCTTGTTTGATTTGAGGATAAATTCCAATGGAACTCATTAAGAAAATCTGTTTTTCAAAACCTTTAATGAATGAATTCAGATTTTCGAATCTCTTTTTTAAAACTTCAAAATCCGCCGATTTAGAAAAAGGAATTGTGATAAAGATAACATCAAAATTCTTCCAAATTTCATTTGGCTTAAGATATTCATCTGCATCAAAATCAATTTTAAATGTTTGAAAACCGTGTTCAGAAAGCATTTTCATTTTATCATCGGATGTTGTCGTTGCAAAAATTTCATTCGTTGGAACAAAATATTTTGCCATCCTAAAACCCAACCAACCACAACCGATAATTCCTATTTTTCTCATTCCAAATTAATTACTAATGATTTTAGAATGCCAGTCCTTTTTTGAAACATAAAACTTGAAAGTCTTTGTTTGCTCTTTCAATTCATTGGGTTTCCAAAGCTTTATTTGAACAAATTCTTTTGTATTGCTTATTTTATCGACAAGGACAAAAACCGATAATTTTGAATTATCCTTGGAAGAACTCCATTCTTTAATTTTTTTCTCGTCATTATCCGAAAGATGAAATTTTCTTTTACTTTTTTCCGAGTTCTGCAGCCATAAGATATTGCCAAATGGTAACTCGTTCTCCTCTGCTTCATGCTTTTCGATTTCGTCAAGTACAAATTTATATTTATAAAAAAGTAATTGACGCTTTTCGCAGCTTATCTTTCGCGATTGCTCAACCCATGCAGTTCCACAACCGAAAACTTGTTCGCCTTTTTCTTCAGGAAATAAAACGGCATCTTCAAAAGTTATCATAACTACATCTGCAGTATGACTTTGTGGCAAATAGGCACATTCATCATGAACTTGCCTTTTTTGAGAATAAACCAAAGAAGTAAAAAACAGAAAAATGAAGATTTTTTTCATTGTTAAATAACTTCTTATAAAATTAAGAAGAATAATTTTCAGAGCCAATTTATAATCATTATAAATATCAATAAGCTTTACTGATTTTACTCATTTTGTTCAAGTAGAGCATTTTGCAATGCTTAATTTTACGGGAATTAATTTTATTTCAGAAATCAATCATATTATGGAATTTTCTTATCAGGAGCCATTTCCTATTTTAAAAGACGATACACAATACAAAAAGCTTTCTTCTGACTTCGTTAAAGTGGAGAAATTGGGCGACAGAGAAATCTTAACAGTTGACCCAAAAGCTTTAGAACTCCTTGCTGAAAACGCTTTGAAAGATGTTTCTTTCATGCTTCGTTCAGCTCATTTACAAAAGCTAAAAAACATTATCGACGATCCAGAAGCTACGGATAACGACAGATTTGTTGCTTATAATTTGCTTCAAAACGCGGCTGTTGCGGTTCAAGGTGCGTTGCCATCTTGTCAAGATACGGGAACGGCGATTTGCGTTGCCAAAAAAGGTGAAAACGTTTACACAGGCGCAAATGACGCAGAATGGATTTCGAAAGGAATTTACAATACTTACCAAGAGCAGAATTTAAGATATTCTCAAATCGTTCCTTTGACGATGTTTGATGAGAAAAATTCGGGTTCTAACTTGCCTGCTCAAATTGATATTTATGCAGAAGAAGGTGATGCTTATAAATTTTTATTTTTAGCAAAAGGTGGCGGTTCTGCCAACAAAACTTTCTTATATCAAAAAACAAAATCTTTGTTGAATGAAGCTTCTTTGGACGCTTTCGTGAGAGAAAGAATTATGGATTTGGGAACGGCTGCTTGTCCTCCGTACCACTTGGCTTTGGTGATTGGTGGAACTTCTGCAGAAGCTAATTTGGCGGCGGTTAAAAAAGCAAGTGCGGGTTATTATGATAATCTTCCGACTGAAGGAAACATGGGTGGTCAGGCTTTCCGTGATTTGGAGTGGGAAAAGAGAGTTCAGAAAATCTGCCAAGAAAGTGCGATTGGAGCGCAATTCGGCGGAAAATATTTAACGCATGATGTTCGTGTGATTCGTTTGCCTCGTCACGCGGCTTCTTGTCCAGTTGGAATGGGCGTTTCTTGTTCTGCGGATAGAAATATCAAAGGAAAAATTACCAAAGACGGTATTTTCTTGGAGCAATTGGAAACCAATCCAGAGAAATTCTTACCTGCAACACCTCCACATTTGGAAGAGCCTGTAACAATTGATTTGAATAGACCAATGCCAGAAATTTTGGCTGAATTGTCTAAATATCCAATCAAAACTCGTTTGAAACTCAACGGAACTTTAATTGTTGCAAGAGATATTGCTCACGCAAAAATCAAAGAATTGTTGGATGCAGGAAAACCAATTCCAGAATATTTCAAAAATCACCCAATTTATTACGCTGGACCAGCAAAAACGCCGGAAGGAATGCCTTCAGGAAGTTTCGGGCCAACAACGGCAGGAAGAATGGACGTTTACGTGGACGAATTCCAAGCCAACGGTGGAAGTATGGTGATGCTTGCCAAAGGAAATAGAAGTAAAGACGTAACCAATGCTTGCGGAAAATATGGCGGTTTCTATTTGGGTTCTATCGGTGGTCCAGCAGCGATTTTGGCGAAAGACAACATCAAGTCTGTGGAAGTGGTAGATTTCCCAGAATTAGGAATGGAAGCGGTGCGTAAAATTGAAGTCGTTAATTTCCCTGCGTTCATCATTACGGATGATAAAGGCAATGATTTCTTCGCAAATTTGGCGCATTAGAATTTGAAAGAAACTTTCTTTAAGTTTTAAAAATACATATAAAATGAAAACGGTTGTAAATAAAGCTTTGCAGCCGTTTTTTTATAAACTAAATCTGTAACAACAGAATTTTTTCTCGCAAAGTCGCAATTTTATTCACATTAAAAAAAGATTATAAAATTAAAATCTAAACAATCTTCAATGAAATATATTAAAATCTCAAAACAACATATTTCTCCTTCGATTTGGGATGGCGGAAAAACCTACGAGTATTATATTTATCCACCAGAAGCAAATTACGCGAATAGAGATTTTTTATTTCGAATCAGTGGCGCTTCTATAGAAAAATCACCTTCCGTTTTCACTCGTTTTGAAAATTTTCAACGTTTTTTGGTAATGTTAGATAACGATTTGAACATCAAAAGAAACGATAAAGTTGAGCATTATTCACAACAAGATGTTTTTGTATTTGACTCCAACGATGAGATTATTTCGCAAAGTTTGGGTAATGATTTTAATGTTATGGTTTTCAAAACCATCGCATTTTCAGGAGTCGAAATCTTAACCGAATTTAACCATTCCATTGCGGATTTCATCCTTGTTTTTGCAAAAGTAGAAACCGAAATTCAATTAAATAATCAAAAAATAAGATTAGATAAAGACGATTTATTGGTTATAGAAAATTCAAATCAGCAAGAAATTAGCGTAAAAAGTCAGCACAAAGTCATTTGTACTTTTATTAGAATCTAAGCTTTATTATCGCATTAAACATTCAATTGTTTTTTGTGTTGAAAATTTTAAAATAAAAATCATAGATAAAACCTTTGCTATAAAAAGAAAAAGTTCTATTTTTGCATTAAATAATTAAGAAAATGATGTTATCAGCATTTTGGCCGTTTTACCAGTTTTTGTGGACTATTTATTTCTTCACAATGTTTTTAGCTGGATTCTGGTGTATTTTTATGTTCGCAACTTATATTGTACCACTTTGGTTAACAGAAGGTGTTGCTGAATATTTTGGAAAAATCAACAAAAACTTTGATCCAGAAAAAGTACGTTACCAAAAACTATACGAGCAAGAAGGTGTAGAGGTTATCTACCAAAGACCTGCTGGTGAGAAGCCTGCAACGCACGGTCATCACTAAGAGTTGGCAATTTCTGTTTTGGGAATTGCACTCAAAGCGAAACAACATATATTAAAAGCTTTTCGGATTTATTCGGAAAGCTTTTTTGCTTTATATCGTAATTTATTTTTTTTTGTAACTTGTTGACTATGAAAATAGTTTTGAAATTAGAATATGCCGCTCTTTTGCTTGTGTCCCTATTTGCGTTTGCATATACTGGCTGGTCATGGTGGTGGTATGTAGGATTGTTTTTTGCACCAGACATCTCGATGTTGGGTTATTTGGTAAATACCAAAGTTGGCGCATTTTTCTATAACTTATTTCATCATTGGGGAGTTGCGGTTATAGTTTATCTTTTGGGAATGTATTTGAATTTGCCAATCTTGGAAGTTGTTGGTTCTATTTTGTTAGGACATTCTGCTTTTGATAGAATTGTCGGCTATGGACTAAAATACGAAGATAGTTTCCAGAACACGCATTTGGGCAAAATAGGAAAGGATAAGAAATAGGTTTTGAAAACTTCTCGATACAAAATCATGCAGACTTTTACGCTAATAGACGATAATGCTAAGTAACATAAGTTATTTGGAACAATCTTATTCGAAAAATAGATCAGTTAGTAGTTTCTGTGAGGGCGAAGCGCATTGTTGGAGCTCTTTCTTGTGGTGGCTGAGCGGAGCCGAAGCCACCACAAGGAAAGCGACTGCGTGTAGACCGACCCGCTTGTTTTTGGGGTTGGGAAACCTTGTAGGTTTTTCAAAAACCTATCAGGTTTTAGGTTGAGAAAAACAAAGGGACACAGCCAAAAAAATTATTCGGTGAAATTTTGTATTTTTGCATTCTTAAAATTACACGATGTCAAAATCTCTTATTCCAAAACTGGAAGCGATAAAACAACGATATAACGAAGTTGCTGATTTGATTATCCAACCGGATGTTATCAACGACCAAAAAAGATATTCTACTCTCAACAAAGAATACAGCGATTTGGGAAAAATTGTTGTAGTCTATGACCAATACAAAGGTGCTTTGGATGCTATTGAAGAGTCTGATGAAATCATTGCTGATGGTTCGGACAAAGATTTAGTGGACTTGGCAAAAATGGAAAAGCAAGAGGCTATCGACAAAATTCCTGCTTTGGAAGAGGAGTTGAAAGTTCTGTTAATCCCGAAAGATCCTGCTGATGACAAAAACGTTATCGTGGAATTACGTGCCGGAACTGGTGGTGACGAAGCGGCGATTTTTGTGGAAGATATCTACAGAATGTACACTATGTACTTTAAGACCAAAGGTTGGAGACACGAAGTAACGGATTCGAACGAAGCTGCAAAAGGCTACAAAGAATTGATTATGAAGGTTGAAGGCGATGGTGTGTATGGTGTGATGAAATTCGAATCTGGTGTACACCGTGTGCAACGTGTTCCAGAAACTGAATCTCAGGGTCGTGTGCATACATCGGCGATTACTATTGCTGTTTTGCCAGAAGCCGAAGAAGTTGATTTTGAACTAAATCCTGCTGACATCGAAATGCAAACATCTCGTTCTGGAGGTGCTGGAGGACAGAACGTTAACAAGGTTGAAACGAAAGTTCAGTTAACGCACAAGCCATCAGGAATGGTGGTTGTTTGTCAACAAGCGCGTTCTCAGCTGGCTAACCGCGAATTGGCTATGGAAATGCTTCGTACCAAATTGTATGACATCGAGTTACAAAAAGTACAAGGTGATATTGCTGCGCAAAGAAAGTCGATGGTGTCAACTGGTGACCGTTCGGCAAAGATTAAGACCTACAATTATCCGCAAGGTCGTGTGACGGATCACAGAATTAACAAGTCAATCTACAACCTTGATTCATACATGAATGGTGATATTGGCGAAATGATTGATGCGGTTATTATGGCTGAAAATGCTGAGAAAATGAAAGGCGAAGAAGAAGGAATGTAAAATCGTTTCTTTTTAATGATATAAAGCTCTGAACAATTTGTTCGGAGCTTTTTTGTTTTTAAGTGGAATTTTATTTTTAATTTGAGGCTTGAAAAAACACATTATGAAGTATCTTAAAATCTCGTTTATTCTTGTTGCTCTATTTTCTGTGCAAGTGATTTTAGCTCAAGAAGAAGTCAAAAAACCAGCTGAGGTTTTTGATTTGTATTTCCGTGGATTGGTAAATATGGATGAAGGTGCCGTCGCGGAGCTTAATGATTATCTGAGACCAACCGTGAAAGGAAGTGATACCTACAACCAATTAAATAAGCAAATGGTTTTGGATAAGGTTCTCGAAGCTTCGGAATCCTTTATCGATCAAAATTTTTCAAAAAAAATTAAGGACAATGTGAAATCCTCGGCTAGAGAGTTTTTCATGACGATGTTTCAGAATTTTTGGGATTCGTCTTATAAGATTAAAGAAGTGAAAATTGTTGATAATCCTTTTATTAAAGGTGAAAAAATTGCTGAGGTTTATTATACTTTTAGTTTTAAAAAACCAAACCTTGATGTCCAAAAGACGCTTAACTCTTATCAAAATAAATCACCTGAGTCATTAACTTCGGAAGATGTTAATAAGGTTTTCAAAACATTAACCGAAGCTTACAGAACAAAAGCGATTGAGGTAACAGTTGATCAAAGGGTAGAGCTTAATCAAAGAAAGTTTGACTCCAAAATTTATTACATCGGCGATGGTATTTACAAAACCATGTATGGTGCTTTAAAAGATGTTTATTTTGCTGAGTAAGACTTGCTATTAATTGGTAGTTGGCGTTGTTGGAGGAGCAGTTTGTGTTGCCTCCTCTTTGGCCTTTTCTTTAGCTTTTTCGGTATTTTTTGCTTTTTCTTTTTCCTTGTCCTCGGCTTTCTTTTTCTCGTCCGCTTTTTTCTTTTCGAGTTCTTTAATTTGAGCTTCTAAAGCTTTCTTTTTGGCAGCAGCAGCTGTATCTTTAATGACAATTACTTTGGGCGCCATATTGGCTGGCGTTGCTCCGGCGGAAAAGGAATCGATGGCGATGGTGTCGTAATCTAATTTTTCGGAAACTTCGGATTGTAAGGCATTGGCATCTGCCTTTTTGGAACATGATGCTAAAACTATTGTGCCTAGGATAATTAGATACTTTGTCATCGTTTTATTGAATTTTAAAACTTGCTAAAACTGGATAGTGATCCGAAATATGTACACTTCTATCAACGCGATAATTTAAGGCTTTTATCGATTCTGAAGTGAAGATATGGTCGATTTTTATTGGAAATTTAAAATCATGAAAACTTGTTCCACTTCCACTTCCTGCTTCTAGAAAGGCATCTTTTAGATTTTTTGAAGCTAAATAATACTCGTAAGAATTAGGAACCGCGTTAAAGTCACCAGCAAAAACAACAGGATAGGGTGAGTTGTCAACAGCCGTCATCGTATTCTGCATTTGGGTTTGGTGTTCTTTAAAAACGGGCAACATTTTTTTGATTAAACCTTTTGCTTTGGCTTCGTTTTCATCCATGGATTTTGATGGTCTAACCATTTGTTTTTCAATCTGAAAAGGTTCCATATAGATATTTACAAAACGAATGTTTTTTCCGTTGAAGTTAATATCTGCATAAAAGCTATTGCCAATGTCAACCTGCGTTTTTATATCCTCAAACTTTTCAATTGGATATTTGGAAAAACATTGCGTTTGGGTAAAGCCTTCAATTTTATAGAGGTAATTTGGAAGATTTATTTTACTTGATATTTCTTGCAATAAAATAATATCAGGATTTTTTTCAGAAATGTATTTTTCGATATTTTCCATTCCGAATTCACCATGTTTGACATTAAAAGTCATCAATGTAAAATCCGCTTTGTCTTTTTTCTCAGAAGAATAATTAATCCATCGACGGGTTGGTGTAATAAACATTATTGAAATGAGTAAAAAAAATATTGACCTTTTCTTAAACAAAACAATCCAATAAATGCACAAGATGACATTCAGAATCATTAATATCGGAAAGCCTAAAGACAATAAATTAAGCAGGGAAATTTGACTTGGTTGTATAAAACTATTGCACAACATTGCCAATAGCAAGCCTGCAATTACCAAATGCAACAAAGTCAGTAGGATATTAACTAGCTTCATTGTCCTCCAATAACGTTATTGTGTTTTTTCCAATTTTTAATGTAAAGGAAGCCAACCAAAGCACCACCAATATGTGCAAAATGCGCAACGTTATCCCAGCTGAATTGTCCAACGCCAAGGAAAATTGAAACCCCAATAATAATTGGTACTAGATACTTTGCTTTGATAGGTGCAGGAATAAACATAAACATCAACTTTGCATTTGGGAATAATGTTGAAAACGCTGCCACAACACCAAAAATTGCGCCCGAAGCGCCTACCATTGGTGTTCTTAGAATATTAAAAAGCGACTGAGCTTTTTGCTGTACTTCTGGATTTGACGAGCTAAAAGGCATTGTACCTTCGTAGCCAATTGTTGCGTATTTGTAGATTTCGTTGATGTTGTAGTCATTTTCTTTTAGAAATTGTGTAATTCTGAAAACTTCTACAAAATTGATGATATTATAAAGTGCAAAACCACCAATTCCTGCTAGAAAGTATAAAATTGTAAATTTTTTCCCTCCTAAAACTTGTTCCAAAACTGGCCCAAAACTTAATAACGTTAACATGTTAAAAGCAATGTGCATAATGCTTCCGTGCATAAACATGTGGGTGATAATTTGCCAAGAACGGAAATTGGGAGAAAGTGGAAAGTAACCCGCTAGCCACTGACCAATTTGGTAACCGTAACTGTCTGCGAAGTAAACCAAGATATATACGGCAACATTGATAATGATAATGTTCTTGGTAATTGGGGTAATATTTTGAAACATATATTAAAATTTATTTTTAAAATCATCGAAAGGTATTTCCTCAAAACACTTCTTACCCGAAGCTGTGTATTGTGGAAAGCCTAAGTCGATAAAATCTTTTATAAGTTGTTCTACTTCAGTTTTATAGATGAAATCAAATTTTGATTTGCTGTGTACTTTTAACCATTGATCTTGGTAAAAACTCATGAACTCGTCTTCGGTTCTGTAATCCAAAATTTCGAATATTTTTTCTAAAAATCCAGCAACCGCAGATTCTTTTAGACCTTCAGGGACGGCGTTAATTCTTAACACATTTTCCTGTGCAATAACCATATCAAATCCTAGTAAAGGCAAATATTTTTTAATCGATTTATACTTGTTCTTTTCGATTTCGTTGAGGTGGTATTCAATCGAAAACAAAAGATGCTGCCCATTTTTGTTTGGCTTAAATTCTTTCTGTTGCGATTGTAAAATCACACGATGTATTCTTCCCAAATCCAACATCAAAGTTTTTCCATCTTTGTTAAACAGCCAATAGCCATTCGGAAGTCGGAAAAGATCTTCCTCCAAATCGTCGTCATCCTCAAAAAGATTAATTTTTGACGGTTCTGCAGTTGGCACATCGGCATTGTACATTTCTGACAGATTAAAACTTTCTATCGCAGACGGTTTTTCAGAAGTAAAAGGATTAAAACTTCGATCTACTTTCACAGCTTTCGAAAATGAAGATCCGCCGCTGCTGCTCGTTTCGATGTTAGCTTTGCTCGGTTGTGGTTGGAAGAAGGCGTCCATTGCAGGATCTCTATCAAAATCCAAACTTGGTGCAATGTTGTATATTCCCAAAGCTTTTTTAATTGTTGAACGAAGAAGTGCAAAAATTAAAGCTTCGTCCTCGAATTTTACTTCCGTTTTTTGAGGATGAATATTAACATCAATTTTTTCGGGGTCAAGTTCCAAATACAAGAAAAAACTCGGAATGTAGCCTGGCTGCAAAAGACCTTCAAAGGCTTCTTGCACAGCTTTGCTCAAATAAGGACTACGGAAATATCTTCCATTAACGAAGAAAAATTGTTCGCCACGGGTTTTCTTGGCGCCTTCTGGTTTAGCAACAAATCCGTTAAGCGTAACCCAACCCAAATCTTCTTTAATCGGAATTAAAAGTGGTTGGATTTTTCTGCCGAAAACTTCCACAATGCGTTGCATTTGACCGCCTTTTCTCAATCGGAAAATAGGCTCATCGTTGTGGAACATTTCGAACTCAACATTTTCGTGAGCCAATGCTACACGTTGGAATTCGTCGATGATGTGACGGAATTCTATATTGTCGTTTTTCAAAAACTTGCGTCGCGCAGGCACATTGAAAAACAAATTTTTAATTAAAAAGTTAGAACCTTCCAAAGTTTGCACAGGTTCCTGAAACTGCAATTCGCCACCTTCGATGTAGATGTTGGTGCCAACCGAAGCTTCGGCTTTTTTGGTTTTTAACTCCACTTGAGCAACCGCAGCAATCGAGGCTAAAGCCTCTCCGCGAAAACCTTTGGTTGCGATTTTAAAAATATCTTCTGTGCTTTTAATTTTGGATGTCGCATGACGCTCAAACGCCAATCTTGCGTCGGTATCGGACATGCCAACACCATTGTCAACAACTTGGATAAGGTTTTTCCCAGCATTGCGAACAATCAATTCTACTTTACTTGCGCCAGCATCTATTGCATTCTCCATCAGTTCTTTAACGATGGAAGCAGGACGTTGGACAACCTCTCCAGCAGCAATTTGGTTGGCAACGTGATCGGGTAAAAGTTGAATAATATCAGACATATTTTTAAATAACTCCCAAAAATACGGATAAGTATCGAGGCTCAAAAATTAAATGTTTGTGAAAATGTCTTAATAAACGCTAATTCTGTTGTATATTGTTGTCAAATTTTTCTTAAAATTTCATCCTTTAATTATTTGAAAATCTGAATGAAAAGAGATTTATATATTGATTTTGCAAAAGGTTTTGCGACGCTTTCTGTAATTTTTATCCACACTGTTTTTTGGTCAGGACAATTTTATGTACCAACGGAAGTCCGTGTGATGTCTTTGTTTTTTGATGTTGTCCTGTTTTACGCATTAAGTGGAATTACGTCGGGCAACAATTTGGAAAAGACCTTTTATCGATTGTTAAAGTTGCAAATTACGTACATGATTTTTGTGACTTTTCTTTTCTTCTTAGATTATTTCTTTAAAGTTTTTGGCTTGACATTTTTTTCGATGGACTGGCTCAAATCTTTCTATTCGACATTTGGAGGGAAGTATGTTCCACAAAATATTTCGATTGATCCACAGTGGCAAAATCTGGGAAATTGGTATCTCCATCAATATTCTAATGCGGACACTTTTCCTGTGGTGATGGGAAGTTTTTGGTACCTTAAAGTTTATTATATTTTGACGGTTTTTGGTGTTTTAGTTTTAAAATTTTTTCCAAAACATATCAACTGGTTTATTGGACTTTGTATTGCTTTAACACTGATATTCAATTTGTTTCCGCAGTATTATCCAAACGGACAAGTTGGCTATGTCGCATTTTATTTTGCCGTGTTTTTAATTGCACATCAGATGCGTGGCAAAAAAATCCCAACCAAGATGATTCCTGTTTTGTATGGACTTGTTGCAGTAGCTTTAGTTGGAATGTTCTGGTATTATGGTGGTGACATATTTTATAAATTAAATAAGAATAAATTTCCACCGAAATTGCCTTACATTATTTGGACGCTTTTTGCAGTTGTAACATTGTTTGTTGGTTATAATCGTTTGAAAATCAATAAACAAAACTTTTTAACTTATATCGGAAATAATGCAATTTTCTTTTATTTTTCACAAGGGATTAGTTCATCTTTAATTTACTTTATTGTTGTGCCTTTCAAAGATGATGTTAATTGGATTTTGCTTTTAATTCCAGTTTATATTGTCAATGTTGTCCTTGCTGTTATCATTGCAGAAGGACTTAAAAAAGTAGACGCTTTTGGTTGGAAATGTTTGGAGATTTTGCGAAAAAAAACCGCTTCCAATCCATCTTAATTTTTAAAAATGCTTAATGACCGCGTTTTTAAAATTGTATCTAGGTGTTGGAATATTATCACTAATTTTTAGATCAAACCATGGGTTTCCGTTTTCGGAAAGGATGTGTATCGATTGTGCTGGCGTATAACCTTCGACAAGCGCATAGCGTTTTTGGTCAGCGTTTTCAATTTTGTCAACGATCATCACAACGTGACCTGGACTTCCTGGTGTGATAATCAAATCGCCGATTTCAAATTCCTTTTTGTTGCGATCTTCTTTTAGATCTCGAGCCAAAGAAATTGTCCCTGCATAAGTAAAAATAATATCCAAATATTTTCTAAACTCTGGGTAATTATTTAATTGGTTCTGATTTGCAGATTGAGAAAACCTCACCGAGTTTCCATTAATAATTGGTCGAATACCTTTAGCATAAGATTCCCACGCATAATTATCGCCACTTGTAAATCGAAAATGGATGTCGCTGTATTTTTCATTTTTAAATAAATACTCGGCGCGAAGTCGTATTAAGGCATCAGCGCATTGTTGCAAATCGGTAGTCCCAATGTCATAAGTCAAAATGCCGACATGATGCTTTTGGTCAGATATTTCTGAGCCGTCGTATTTAAGAATTGGTTTTCCAAAATCTTGAAGTTTTAGATTTTGTAGAAAGTTTTCCCAAGAATTGACTGGCGTTTCGACTCTTTTAAAAGCAGAAAGCAGAAGAAGTCTGTCTTTTAAAATATTGGTTTTTGGATTAACAAATGTGATATTTTCAGTTTTAAGCTTGGGCGAATTGGCAGTTTGTTGTTCTGCAATTGGTTCTTGTTTTTTACATGCAATTATGACAAGACTTAGAATTATTAATTTAAAAACTTTCATCATTCCTGAATTTGTTTTAAAAATAAAGGAAATGCATTTAAAATTCTTATTTTTACGAAAAAATTTGAAATGTTTAGGTTAAAGCTACTTACAGATCCGCGTTGGGCAAATATTGCAGAAGGCAATTTGGAAGAAATATTAACTGACCACGCTTGGTGCGAACAAAAAGCAGCTACTAATGCGATTGGATTAATTACAATGTTGCCAGAATATCCGGAAATTGTTACCGAACTTTTGGCGATTGCGCAAGAAGAGTTGGACCACTTTAACCAAGTTCACGAAATTATCAAGGAACGTGGTGGTGTTTTGGGACGACCAAGAAAAGATGACTATGTTAATGATTTAATCAAATTTGTTGTGCAAGGAAGTCGCGAGGATTTAATTGTTGACAAAATGCTTTTTGCTGCGATGATTGAAGCAAGAAGCTGCGAACGTTTCAAAGTTTTAACAGAAAATATTAAAGATGAAAAGCTAAAGAAATTCTATCACGAGTTGATGGTTTCGGAAGCGAATCATTATACTACTTTTATTGGATTTGCGCGTCAATTGGGCGATCCCGAAAAAGTAAATCAACGTTGGGAAGAGTGGCTGGACTACGAATCCCAAATCATCTGTTCTTACGGAAATAAAGAAACCATCCACGGATAATATATGAAGAGAGGATTTAACGATTACTTAGGAATAGCTTTCCGAAATTTTTTACAAGGTCTTGTTATTATCGGTCCTCTTGCTGTCACGGCTTGGATTATTTGGTATATCGTTTTTAGCATCGATAACATTATTCCATCTGTTTCCGAAAGAATTCCAGGTTTGGTATTTGTGTTAGTTATTGCGGCAACCACACTTATCGGCTATTTCGGCAACAAATTTATTATTGGTCGAATTATCGTTGACAGTATCGATTATATCCTCGAACATACGCCAGGTATCAAGTTTATCTACACTTCTCTGAAAGATGTGATGGGCTCTTTTGTTGGTGACAAAAAGAAATTCAATGTTCCTGTTTGGGTTAAAACCAATGAGAATCCAGAGGTTTGGCGCATTGGATTTTTAACGCAAAATGACATGTCTGCTGTTAATATGGAAGGTATGATTGCTGTCTATCTTCCACATTCTTACGCCGTTTCTGGCTGGGTAATTGTCACAAAATACAGCAATGTAAAAGAAGTTGAAGGCATGAGCGCTGCCGAAGCAATGAAGTTTGCAGTAAGTGGTGGTGTGGCTGGATTCCATAGTGACGACAATGTTTTCAAAGCGCCAGAATGATATTTTGTTTTTAAACAAGAAAAATACCTTCGGTTAAAAATAGCTTTGACCAAGCGCTTGTTTATTAATGTTATCGAAACTTTCAGATTGTCTTTTTAAGGCAAACTTCACTAAATTTTAATGCTTTTTTCGAGATTTCTAAATGCTTCTAGATTTGATTTAGGATGCGGAATTTGTTTTATTTAAATGAAATAAAAGCAGCCCATTTATAAACAGAAGTAAAGTTTTTGATAAAGCATTAAAGCGTTTCCGAAAAACAAATTTTAAAATCATCAAATTATAATAATATGAAACTACCTTATGCAGAACCATTTAGAATTAAAATGGTTGAAAATATCCAACAGTCTACAAGAGAGCAAAGAGAACAGTGGCTAAAAGAGGCTGATTATAATTTATTTAATCTAAAATCTTCGCAAGTATTTATCGATCTATTAACAGATAGTGGAACTGGCGCAATGTCTGACCAGCAATGGGCGGCTTTGATGACTGGTGACGAAAGTTATGCAGGTTCTCGCTCGTTCCAAGAATTGCAATCAACTGTTGAAAGAATTACAGGATTCCCTTATCTACTACCAACGCACCAAGGTCGTGCTGCGGAAAATGTGCTATTTTCCGTATTGGTAAAAGAAGGCGATGTTGTACCAGGAAACTCGCATTTTGACACAACTAAAGGACATATCGAATTCCGTAAAGCACATGCGATTGATTGTACTATTGATGAGGCTTTTGACATTAATGATCTTTATCCTTTCAAAGGAAATATCGATCTTAACAAGCTTGAAGAAGTTTACAAATCTCATCCAAAAGAAAATATTCCATTTTGCTTAATCACCGTTACTTGTAACTCTTCTGGTGGACAACCTGTATCTTTAGAAAATATAAAAGCAGTTCGAGAATTGTCTGATAAATATGGAATTCCAGTTTACTTTGACTCGGCAAGATTTGCAGAAAACGCCTATTTTGTTCAACAAAGAGAAGAAGGTCAAAAGGAGAGAAGCATCAAAGATATTTGTAAAGAAATGTTTTCTTATGGTGATGGTATGACGATGTCTTCCAAGAAAGATGGTTTGGTAAATATCGGTGGATTTATCGCGCTTAACAATCAAGAGGTTTTTGAAAAAGCTTCTAACTTTACAATTATCTACGAAGGTTTTATCACTTACGGTGGAATGGCAGGTAGAGATATGGCAGCTTTGGCAGTTGGTTTGGATGAAGCTACGGAAAGTGCTTACCTAGAAAGCAGAATTGCACAAGTTGAATATCTTGGCAATAAATTAATTGAATATGGTGTGCCAGTACAAAAACCAATTGGTGGACACGCTGTGTTTGTAGATGCGCTTAGCTTTTTGCCAAATATTTCTCGTGAAGAATTTCCGGCACAAACTTTAGGTCTTGAACTTTATATTGAAGCAGGTATTCGTGGTGTCGAAATCGGAACTTTGTTGGCGGATCGTGATCCAGAAACACGTGAAAACCGTTATCCAAAATTAGAGCTTCTACGTTTGGCAATTCCGAGAAGAACTTACACCAATAACCACATGGATTATATCGCAGCGGCAGTTAGAAATGTCTATGAGCGCCGAAACGAAATCACCAAAGGTTATAAGATTGTAAAGGAACCAGCGATTTTGAGACACTTTACAGTGAAATTGGATAAGGCTTAAGACAGAAGTTTTTTTCTTTTTTAAAACAATAAATAAAAGCCAGCATTCGATATTTGTATGCTGGCTTTTTTGTGTTGGAAAGTTTGGCTTTATTGGTGTTTAAAAAACAAAAGTCGGAAGATAGAATCCTCCGACTTTGTCTACACATAAAGTGTTATTTTACATTTACTTCTTTTCTGGTTGAATTTGCGCTTTTGTATCCTTCATCATCGTTGCAGGTGAAAGCTCTTGCATTTGTTGCATTTTTCTAGGCGAGCCTTCCAAATTACTACCACCTGGTCTTGGAGGTCTTGATGTTGGCGCTGGCGAAACAGGAAGACCATCTCTTTGTTGGATTGCTTCATCATCTGTTGGACTTGCAGGTCTTTGTGTTGCTGGTGCTGCATCTAGTTTTTTACCTTCGCCATCTGTTAACTCCATTTTGATGTCACTTTTCAGATATTTGAGAAGTTTCTTCGCTTTTTCACCTTCCATAGTGTTTCCGTAGTTAAGAACAATTTGCTCAAGCTGAAGAATCATGATTTCTTTACCAGCAGATTTTCCAGCATTGTAAGCATTTAACAAATATAACTTGGGTACCAAAGCATCTTTCTTATTGTCATCGATCGTTTTTAATATTAACGCTGTCGATTCTTGGTATTTGCCTTTGTCATAAAGACCATAAGCTTCTTCGTATTTTTTCTGAACATCTTCGGACGACTTGTTGAAGTTTTTGTCACGAGGATTTTTTACAAACTCTGCATAAGATGTGTATGGATATTTCTCCAAAATCATATTCTTAGCACGCTCCGCCGCACTTGGGTCTTTCTCGTAGTTGATTACAAATGCTTGATAAAGTGCTTTTAGCTCTGTGTCTTCGTCAGGCTGTCCATCTACTAAGTCGTAAAGTGTTTTTGTTGCTAGCTTAGAATTTCCAAAGAAGTTCTCGAACATAATTCCCAAACCAAGACTTGCTGTATCTCTATCTTTTTTAAGCGCAGCAATATCTGTTGTACTTGTTGGTATTTTTTCTGTGTAGAAACTCGGCTCAAAACGGCGTGGATCTGGTGCTGCGGTTACGCCCAAAGCTTCATTTTTAAGATCTTCAATGGTTTGTGATTTTGCAGAATAACGCCAGTTGTCAGCTAAAGTTCTGTTGCCCCAAATTTGTTTAAAGTTACTTTCACCTCGTGGGATGTTGTTGGTGTTGGCAAAGTAGAAACTACTTTTGTTATCGCCACCCATATTAACATCACCAAATGTACCAGCGCCAGAATTAGCAAACATCGAGTTGGCATTGTAATCTCCAGTATCGAAACCTTTTGATCTTTCCGCTCTTTTTCTTTCGATTTCTTCTGCGGCTTCTTTAGCTTTTATTTTATCAATATATTTTGCAAAGTAAGCTTCTTGCTGGTCTTTCGACATTTTGGTCAAAGCAAGAATACTGTCATTTTTCTTTATTAAATAGTAGTTTTTTGAAAGCTTTTTGATGTTGGTTGTAAGATCTGTTAAGCGATCTCTTTCTGGCTTGTAAGTCATCACTGCCAAGGCACTATCGTAATAGGCACCAGCAGTTAAATAATCATCTTTTGCAAAATACTTTTTCCCAAGTTCTGAAAATGCCAAACCTCTAATTTGTGGATCAGAAACCTTCGCTGAAATTGATTTTCTAAACAACGAATCTGCATCTTTATCTTGTTTCGCATTTAATGCCAAGATTCCCATCGCGTAATACAATTCGTTTTTACGAGATGCGTAAGTTCCTTTTTTGGCAATCTTTTGTAGATAAGCTAAAGCTTCATCATAATTGTCGCTAGCATTGTCGAATGTTTTTGCGATTTGAATTTGCGTTTTTACTTCAAATTCATAATCGTAAGCATATTTGTAAGCCGTTGTGAAAGATTCTCTAGCTTCTTGTTTTTTGCCTTGTTCGGCTAAAATCTGTCCACGCAAGTAAGCAATTCTACTTTTGGTTTTTCTTACTTTATTGTATTGGAAAGCTTCATCAAGTTCAGTAAGTGCTTCATTTTTTTTGCCCCACTTTAATAACATTTCAGAGTAGAAAATGCTTAAAGTTCGCTTTTCTTCTTTATTAAGTTTTTCGTCTTTAAGTTCAACAAAAAGTTTATCTGCTTTTTGATAATCTTTTAGCTTAGCATAGATTTCGGCTTGATAAATTCTAGCAGTATTAATGCGTTTATGCTTCGGCATATTATTGAAAATATAGTTCAAAGCATCCAAAGCTTCGTGATTTTTGCCTTGGTACATTCTTGATTTTGCTAACAACATATAAGCATCAAACATATACGAATTCTTTTCAACACCATTTACTAGAACAGAGTTTTTAGAAATCGTTTTTAAAGCTTTAGCCTCCGAAATTTGTAGGATTGTTGCGCCTTTGCTGTTAGTTGCAGATGGTCTGTTTGGTGGACCGCCCATTCCTGCATTAGCATTAGGAGAGCCTGGACCACGATTTCCTGCCATGCCCGTATTTTGTCCATTGCTGATACCTTGCTGACCAGACAAATCGTTGGAAATATCTTCGGTTGTTAAAATCGGAATATAAGGTTCATAAAAGTTGTCTTTAAAACTTTTGGAACGGTTTTGCATCTCTGTGTTAAAAGCTTCTTTACTATTAAACATCGTGTTATAATAGGTAGAAAAGCGATTCATTGGGCCACTCTTCGTTTTCTTTTTACGAGGTGAGCAACCAGCAACAACAAAGATAGAAAGTATAATAAAGGCGAATTTTCTCATTTAAGTAGATAACTTGCTAAAAGGCAATTTATTATTTAAAACATTAATTTTTGTAAAAATAATCTTTTTCTTTTTAAAAACGAACTTATATCACGAATCCTTTAACTGGAAAGTAATTTGATAGATGTTTGTACACCAAATGTGTCGGAAGTCCCATAATGCTGTAATAGCTTCCTTTGATGCTTTCGATTTTGCTCATGCCCAACCATTCTTGTATGCCGTAGCTTCCTGCTTTGTCAAAAGGTTTGTAGTTATTAATGTAATAATCAGCTTCTTCCGTCGAGATTTCTGACATTGTAACATCAGCGCAATCGGTTTCTATTATTAAATTATCAATCGTTTTAATACAAATCGAAGTATAGACTTGATGTGTTTTTCCAGAAAGCTTTTTTAACATTTCTAATGCTTCTTCGGCATTTTTCGGTTTTAAAAGAATTTCGTTTTCTAATGCAACGATCGTGTCCGATGTCAAAAGGATTTCATCTTCTTTTAAATCATGATAAGCTTCTGCCTTAGTTTTTGCTACAAATGCTGCAATGTTTTTTGTTTCTAAATCTTTGGGATAAGATTCGTCACAATCAATTTTTACAACTTCGAAAGGAAAATTTAATGATGCTAAAAGTTCTTGACGACGAGGTGAAGCTGAGGCTAGTAATAATTTCATGTTAGGTTGATTTGATATCGTCATCTAGATTCCAGCGCTTTTGTATTTTCATAACTTGCTCAATAACGTCACGAACGGCACCTTTGCCTCCCTCAATTGGCGAAATGTAATCTGCGATTTCTTTAACTTCTGGGACGGCGTTGGCTGGTGCAGCTGCAATGGCAACCTGCTTCATAATGCCAATATCTGGAATATCATCACCCATCATCAAAACTTTGGAATCGTCAATCTGATATTTTAATTTAAAGTCTGTATAATCCGAAACTTTATGAGCAGACTTTGCGTAATAATCTTTAATTCCTAAATATTCTATTCTGTGGCGTACCATCGGATCATCTCCTCCAGTAATCACGGCAATTTTGTAACCTGCTTTTATTGCTTTTACAACCGCGTAACCGTCAAGAACATTCATAACGCGAGACATATTTTTATCTGGAAGAAGATAGACGCTTCCGTCGGTGAAAACTCCGTCCACATCGAAGACAAAAGCACGAATATTTTTTAGTTTTTCTAAGTAGCTCATAATAAAAAATCCCTTGTTGGTAAGGGATTATAAATGTAATAAATATTAACGAGTTTTAACAACAACTTATGGAAACAAAGTCAATTCTAACGGATTGTTGTCATTTTTGATACTTTCCTTTTGGCTTTTTTCCATGGCGCGAATAATTTCGTTAGGATCGCTGATGTCTTTTCCGTTCATGTTCAGTTTCATTTTGACGTTACCTTGTGACAAAGTTTGACGCATATCTTTTACAGGATCGTTCTTATATTCTTTCCAAAGTTGGATAAATTTGGCTTCCGTCACATCAATTGGTTTGTCATTGCTACCTCCGATAATAACCATCGTTCTGCCATTGGCGTCATTAGCGCTTTCTTTAATTTCTACATCATCAAATTTTTTAATGCCTAAAAATTTGTAAGCTTGTGTTCCCGTTGCATCTTGCATTTCCAAAATTAAACCTGGCAGTCCCGAAAATTTGTAAGGACCATCTTGAAAAGGCAATTCTTGTGTGAACCATGCTGTCCATTGTCTTCCTCCAAATTCAGTAGTTGCTTTTTGAGCGGTGAATTTGTCAATTTTTTTGGTTTCGGGATCGATTTTCCAAACAATAGCTTTTTCATTTTTAACAGCGTAATTGTTTCTATTAATTGGCATTTTGAGAACAACATTGTAATCGGGATAAGATTTGGTAACACTGTATTTTACCAAACCTGGGTTGGTTCCTCTAAAGTTGGTGTTAATAGTTCCCGAAGCACGCATTTGTTTGAAGTATTGGTCGCGAAGCGAATCTGCAACAAATTGCTTTTGACTGTAGAATTTGCTGCCATCTTTTCGAATATCAAGAAAGACGACTTCTTTTTTGATGCTATCTTTTTGTTTGATGTTTGGTACGAATTCGTACTCGTAGGCGATGCGCGTTCCTTGTCCAAAAATGGAAATACTAAAAAGTAATAAAAGTAGGTGTAATTGTTTCATGACTAAAAATTTAGTTATACGAATGTAAAAAATATTTCGCAATGTTTCAGCGAAATATTTACTTTATTGAAAAATTATTTGATTCTGTTTTGGTTTTTATTTAAAATTAAATTTAACAGTGAACATAAACTGACTTGGTCTGATGTACATTTGATTAGTTGAAATCAAACTTTGCGCAACATCAACATTAACTGTTTCGTAGACTTTCTTATTAGCAATGTTTAACCATTTGAATTCGAAATCGATTTTCTTTTTAACCCAAGTGTATTGATAAGATACGTCGTAGAACGAGTTACGGAAATTCGTTCCCATCGCTTTTGTTGTTAGATCATCCCAGAAAAATCCGAATGTATGGTTTTCGCTAGGGTAGATGTAGGTACTTAAGTTATGATTCCAACCAGAGGTATTAACTTTGGCACCAGTATCTTTGTTAGAATTTTTTGACCAATTGAAGCTAACATTATAATCAACACTTAACCAACTGAAATAGGCGTTGTTGAATTTAATTCCCATATTCTGTCTGCTGACATCTGTCTGTTGCAATGCATTGAAAAATGAGAAAGAGTTGGAGTCTGTGTTGCTTGCAGAAACCGAAATATTGGTTTTGAATTTCGGAAAATATTTGCCGATTTCAGCACTTTCTGTTTGAGATTTTGTTGTGTTTTCTAGCGCTTTAAGAACTAGCTCACTCGCAAAACCGTTGGTTGTATAAGATTCGATAAGGTTTCTCTTATTAGTACCATAATTGTAACGAACATTAAAAAACAAATTGTTAAGTGGATTTCGGTATTCTAATCGTGTTCCGATGCTTCTTGACAAATATTCTGGCATGTTGATTTCCTTTGCATCACGTAATCTCAAACTTGTTGGATTTGTCAGCATTTTGCCACCATACAAAAATCCGAAGCTTCCGAAGTCGTAATTTTGGTTAGCGAATGCCCAAAGTTTGAAGAAAGAAGCGAATTCGTAATTGGCAAATAAACTCGGTTCGAAAACGGCTTTGTTTTGATCCAAATATTTGTTTCTGATATTATCTCTATAGGTAATGCCATAGAAATTTAATGGCAATGTCATATTTAAATTGAAATTCTGAGATTTATAATTAACGCCCAATTGCGTGTATGGCTGGATTTGGTTCCAGTCAACATCATTAATCATATCGTTTCCTAGGAAGTGATTTTGTCCACCTAGTTCACCGTTGATAACAGAATTTAGATTATTGAAATTCATGTTTAAACCCATTTCTGGTGTTAACGTCCACTTTTTGTAACTAAATCCAACAGATACCGAATGATCAACTTCCAAAGTTTTTGAAGTCGCATACTGGTTGATTTTTTCATAGCTTCCTAATCCGAAATCTTCAAGATAATTACCTGGATTAATGCTAAGCGTTTGTTTGTCTTTTTGATATTTAACATAACTCATCACATTGAAAAGCTTTTCTTTCCAAGGCAAAATGGTGCTCAACGAGTTTTGGAAAATGCCACTTGGTGAGTTAAGGTCCTCTTGCGCCATTTTGTGGATAGGACTGGTACTTCCAATTTCTGGTACTATGTGGTTATCAACATTAGCGCGATCATCATTCCAGAAGTTATTCCAAGTTGTCGTGTTTTTGAAGAAACCTTTTTTAGCGTTTTTAGTGAAGATTAATTCTCCTTTTGCTGCATTGTCATAGAAGTTGTTTTTTGTACTCGAAGTGAAAGTTCCTCCTGTTGGCACAGCGGTAGAACCTACATCATAGACTTTAACTTGGTAATCTTCTCTTTTGATGCTGTTGTTCGTATAAGAAGCATTCGCTTTTAGTTCCCATTCTTTATTTTTAAAAGGACTCGTTAATAAATTGGCAGAAAAGAAGTGTACATTATTTAATAAGTATCTTTTCTCTCCAATATTAGGCGTGCTAGCAGTTTCTATATTCGTCCAGTTATTGGGTGAAGCTTGCGATCGGCGACCTTCCCAACGCGATCCAAAAGATAGTAAGTTGCCTTCGTTTTGTACGCTTTCGCCATTGTTGTTGGCTTTATAGTTAACAACCCATTGATTTTTTTGTCCAAAAAACATTGGTGTTAATTTGACGTTCCAAAGCAACGGACTGAAACCCGCGCCCACTTCGCCACGACCTGTCATCGTCACCGATTTTTTTAGTTTAATATTAAGAGCAGCGTTTTCTGACGGCACTTTATCTTGCAAAATTTTAACAGGTTGGTGATTCTCAAGAACTTCAACTTTGGCAACGGCATCTTTTGGAAGCGAGTTGTTAATCGTTCCGTAACCGCCTTCCATTAAGTCTTTTCCATTAACATAGAATTTGTTAATTGGTTCGCCTTGGTAAAGAACTGTTCCATCTTTGTTAACTTCGATACCTGGCATCTTTTTCAAAACATCTGCAAGACTTCGGTCAGCTTTATTTTCAAAAGCTTTGATGTCGTAAGAAATAGTGTCGCCTTTTTTGGTGATTAACTTCGTTTTAATTTTTACTTCCTCAATTTCGGTTGTTTCGCCAGCCAAAGAAAAGTTTTGTGTTTGGTCTGCATTTGCAATTGTTTTGGATTGCGTTTGCTGGTTAAAAGCCTTCACTTTTAGGATAACATTAGATTCTGCGCTGCTGAAAATAATTTTGTATTCGCCCTTAGCATTAGAAATGGCATAAGCCAAAATCGCATTTTTGCCAGGTTCCTCAATCGTCACACTTGCGCTCGGTAAGGCTTTTCCGTTAGAATCAGTAATGCTTCCGCTAATTGTTTTTTGGGCTAAAACAAGTAAAGAGCAGCAAAACACCAAAATAAAACTGAGTAGATTTTTCATATAGTTATTGTATCACTAAAGTATTAGTAGTAAAATTAAAAAATTGTTACAGACATTTGAGAAAAATTTTGCTAAAAAGTTAAATCATTAATGATTTTGCTTGTATTAATCGGCATGTCAAAAAATTAATAGATAAAATAATTTAGAATCATTATAATTAAAAACTATTTTTTTTGGCCACACTCCGTAAAAAATTAATAATTTTGTAACATATTAAGTTAAGCAAAATGGGAATCATTCTGAAACCGATTGATGTTGTTGACAGCATTACGAAAGAGGAGTTTGAAAATAAATATCTGAAAACCCGTACACCGGTGGTTATCAAGAATATGGCTAGAAATTGGCCAGCTTACCAAAAGTGGACGATGGACTATATGAAGCAAGCTGTTGGTGATGTGGAAGTGCCTTTGTATGATAGTTCTAAAGCAGATCCTGCGGCGCCAATTAATGCTTCTGCAGCAAAAATGAAGTTCGGTGATTATATCGATTTGATCCAAAGAGAACCAACAGATCTTAGGATTTTCTTATTTGATCCGATTAAACATGCACCAAAATTATTAGACGATTATATTTCTCCTAAAGAATTAATGGGCGGATTTTTGGATAAATATCCAAATATGTTCTTCGGTGGAAAAGGTTCTGTAACTTTTTTGCATTACGATATCGATATGGCGCATATCTTCCACACGCATTTTAATGGAAGAAAACACATCATGCTTTTCGATTACAAGTGGAAAGATAGATTGTATCAAATTCCTTACGCAACTTATGCTTTGGAAGATTATGATATCGAAAATCCAGATTTCAAAAACTTCCCAGCTTTGGATGGCGTAGAAGGTATTGAATGTTTCTTGGAACATGGTGATACGCTATTTATGCCAACTGGTTGGTGGCATTGGATGAAGTATTTGGATGGAAGTTTCTCTATTTCGTTAAGAGCTTGGGATAAATCTTGGGGAGTAAAAGCGCATTCTCTTTGGAATCTGACAGTGCAAAGAACTTTTGACAACTTTATGAAGAAAAACTTCAAGGTTAAGTATATGACTTGGAAGGAGAAAAAAGCGATTGAAAGAGCCAATTACGCTTTGAAGCGCGGACTTCCAAAAAAGTAATTTGACTGAAATTTAAAATAACAAAAAGCCCAACTCGAAAGAATTGGGCTTTTGTATTTTACTTTTATTAGGTTTTATTTTAAACCACACCTTGCGCTAACATCGCTTCGGCAACTTTAACGAAACCTGCAATGTTTGCTCCTTTTACATAGTTAACATAACCATCTTCTTCCTTACCATAATCGCGACAAGCTTTATGGATGCCGATCATAATTTCTTTAAGACGAGCATCAACTTCTTCGGATGTCCAGTTAAGACGAATCGAATTTTGTGTCATTTCTAATCCTGATGTTGCAACACCTCCAGCATTAGATGCTTTTCCTGGCGAGAACAACACTTTATTATCTAGGAAGTACGCAATTGCTTCCAATGTTGAAGGCATATTAGCTGCTTCTGTTACACAGATACAACCATTAGCAACCAAATTTTTAGCATCTTCTAGATCCAATTCATTTTGCGTAGCAGATGGAATTGCAATGTCACATTTTACTTCCCAAGGACGTTTCCCTGCGAAGAATTTTGCGTTTGGATATTTTTTAACATAATCTTCGGCTCTGTTATTTCCTGTCGCTCTTAGCTCCAATAGATAATCAATTTTTTCGCCAGAGATTCCTTCTTCATCATATACATAACCGTCTGGACCAGAAATCGTAACCGTTTTTCCTCCAAGTTGTTCAATCTTTTTGATAACACCCCAAGAGACATTTCCAAATCCTGAAACTGTAACGATTTTTCCTTTTAAACCTTGATTAATGGTTTTAAGCATTTGCTCTGTAAAATAGACAACACCAAAACCAGTTGCCTCAGGGCGAATCAAAGATCCACCATAAGCCAAACCTTTACCTGTCATTACACCTGTAAACTCGTTACGGATACGCTTGTACTGACCAAAAAGATAACCGATTTCTCTTGCACCAACACCAATATCACCTGCTGGGACATCGGTTTCTGGACCAATATGTTTGCATAATTCTGTCATGAAAGACTGACAAAAACGCATAACTTCCATATCGGATTTTCCTTGTGGATCGAAATCTGAACCACCTTTACCACCGCCCATTGGAAGTGTCGTCAAAGAGTTTTTGAATACTTGTTCGAAAGCCAAAAACTTAAGAACGCTAAGGTTAACAGTCGGATGGAATCTGATACCGCCTTTATATGGGCCAATTGCAGAGTTCATCTGGATACGGAATCCTCGGTTAACTTGGATTTCGCCTTTGTCATCTACCCACGGCACACGGAAGATAATTGCACGCTCTGGCTCCGCCATTCTTTCTAGCAACTTCATGCCGTCATACTCAGGCCTCGTCGCTATAAAGGGGATTACTGTGATTGCAACTTCTTTTACCGCTTGGATAAATTCTGGTTCATTTGGATTTTTCGCTTCGATATTTGCGATAAAGTCCTTAATCTTTTGATCGATTTCGTGTTGCTCCATAAAGCTTAAATGTTATGTGACAAATTTAATTTTATTTTCAAAAAAGCAAAACAATTATTGAGTTTTTTTAATGCTTTTTAGCTTAAACAAAGATTTTTCTTAATGTTTTCATAAAATGCTTTTCTTTTTGAAAATTTAGAACTAAAAAT
>NZ_JASLDS010000006.1 GCF_030151385.1 Soonwooa sp. | reverse complement strand
TTCAAAAATGATAATTCAAAAGACAGAAAATTCTAAGCTACCTACTTTTGATCCTAATAACTTTTCGTTCGGAGATACTTTTATCGATCACATGATTATTTGTGAGTACGAAAACGGAAAATGGGGTGATGTTAAATTAGTTCCTTACGGACCGCTTCCTTTTACGCCAGCAATGATGGGTGTTAATTATGGGCAAGCTTGTTTCGAAGGAATGAAGGCTTACAAAGACGAGAATGATGATATCTTCTTATTCCGTCCAGAAAAGAATTTCGAAAGAATTAACAAGTCAGCAAAACGTCTTGCGATTCCGGAAATCCCAAGAGAAGCTTTTATCGACGGGCTTAATGCTTTGGTTGATATCGATAGAGAATGGATCCCAAAAGGAGAAGGAATGTCGTTATACATTCGTCCAGTTGTATTTGCAACGGAAGAAGTATTGAAAGCTAGAGTATCTAACAAGTATATGTTTGCAATTGTTGCGACACCTGCAAAGAGTTATTATTCTGCACCAGTGTCTGTAAAGATTTCAGATTATTATTCTCGTTCAGCTAACGGAGGTGTTGGTTTTGCAAAAGCAGCTGGTAACTATGCAGCATCTTTCTATCCAACGCAATTGGCGATTGAAGAAGGTTATGACCAAGTAATCTGGACTGATGATGCTACACACGAATATTTCGAAGAAAGTGGTACAATGAACGTTTTTGTACGTATCAATGACACAATCTACACGCCAAAAACTTCTGAAAAGATTTTGGATGGTGTTACAAGAGATAGCTTCTTGAACTTGGCAGAGCGCAACGGAATTAATGTTGTTGTGGGTGATGTTAAAGTAGCTGACGTTATTGCAGCGCTTAAAGATGGTAGTCTAAAAGAAGCTTGGGGTGTTGGTACAGCTGTTGTAACAACAAGATTCGAAGCAATCGGTTATGGTGATGAGAAGTTTGCACTTCCTACATTGGCAGACGAAGATAGCTTTGCATTTATCCTTAAAAAAGCTTTGGTTGATATCCAAACAAATCACGCTGAAGATCCATTCGGATGGAGAGTGAAAGTTGAGAAAAAATACTAAAATATCTCTTAAAATATCATAAAGTCGGTTTTAGCCGACTTTTTTTGTGTCTTTATATGGGCAAAAATGACTAATAATTTCTTATTTTCGCACAGTATTTATGAAAAAAATAATTCTTATCAGTATTGCGATGCTTGGTTCTTGTGCAAAACAAGGTCCAATCTACGATTCCACGACATCTGTTGTTAACCACGACGAGATGGAAGCTTCTAAAACTAGGAATAAAAACCTAAACAATGAAGAGCGCCATCAGATACAAGAATGGATTAAAAATCAGGATAAAAAATATTATCCAATGGGCATGAACTATTGGGTGGATATAGAAAATCTAGCTTCGGAACCCAAGAAGCATGATGGCGAAAAAGTAAGTTATTCTTACGATATTTATGATTTTGATATGGTAAAATTATATGCGGATGCCAAGCAAATCAAAGATCAACAATTAGGAAAGTTTGATGACCTAAGACCAGTCGAAGATGCTGTTAGACACATGAAAAAAGGGACAGAAGCAACACTTCTTATTCCGTCGGCATTGGCATTTGGATCTTATGGAGATAATGACAAGATAAGCAGCGACATGCCGATTATCGTTAAAATAAAGACACTTTAATTAAAAGATATATATGAAAAAATTACTATTTGTACCGGTAATATTAACATTATTAAATTGTAAAACATTGGAAATAGACAAAGAAACTTACAACAGTCTTTCGGATGGTTTGTACGCAAAAATGCAAACATCAAAAGGTGAAATGCTAATCAAATTAGAAGACGAAAAAGCGCCAGTTACGGTTGCTAATTTCGTTGGTTTAGCAGAAGGTAAAATCCCAAATAAAGTAAAAGCTGCGAAAGTGCCATTTTATGATGGAACAATTTTCCATAGAGTTATCAAAGACTTTATGATCCAAGGTGGTGATCCACAAGGGACAGGTATGGGCGATCCAGGCTACAAATTTGCTGATGAGAAAAACGACCTAAAACATACCGGAAAAGGTATTCTTTCTATGGCGAATTCTGGACCTAATACCAATGGTTCTCAATTCTTTATTACAGAAGTTGCGACGCCTTGGTTGGATGGTAGACACACGATTTTTGGTAAAGTTGTAAAAGGTGAAGACGTTATCGACACGATCGCAAATGTTGAAAAAGGTCCTAACGACAAGCCAAAAGAAGATATCGTTCTTCAGAAGTTGACAATTTTCAGCAAAGGAGATAAGTATAAAAAATACGATCCTGCAAAAACTTTCGAAGAAGGAAAAGCAAACATCGAAGAGAAAAACAAAGCTTTTGCTGCTAAAGAAGAAGCGGAGCGTCTTAAGAAATTACAAGAGTTCCAAGCGAACCAAGAAAAGTTGGTTAACGAGCTAAAAGCTGGTATGCAGTCAACGCCATCAGGTTTGTTCTACAAAATCACAAAGCAAAACCCATCTGGTAAAGCGCCAAAAGCTGGTGACGTCGTTTCTGTACATTATGCTGGGAAATTGGTTGACGGTGAAGAATTCGACAACTCTTTCAAAAGAGGAGAGCCTATCCAAATCCCGATTGGTGTTGGACAAGTGATCAAAGGTTGGGACGAAGGTATCCAATTGCTTAAAGAAGGTGAAGCAGCAACATTGTTGATTCCTGCAAGTCTAGGTTACGGCGAAAGAGGTGCTGGCGGTGTAATTCCTGCTAACGCTTGGTTGATTTTCGACGTAGAATTAGTGAAAATCGGAGGTTAATTCTCTCCCAAACATAAACTATAAAGCTGTTTCTTAGGAAGCAGCTTTTTTATTTGGGCGCCTTTTCCAGCTGTCACTAGTCGCTGCGCCGTGCCATCACTTTTGCCCGCGCCTACGGCGCGAGCTCCAACATGCCGTTCCATCTGGGGCGCGACAACGTGGCAAAAGTTAGATTTGCCGCACTAGATTACAGATAGACTGTTATTCAGAATGTAAAGCAGTAAAATAAAGATTCTGATTATTTAGTTGAGATTCCTCACGATGTTCGGAATGACAGGGATGTTTTTTTACGTGTCATTCAACGCGAAGCGAAGAAACCTAACGCAGTGGTGATAAGTTTGTTTTTTTATTAATATCAGATTATGAAAGTTAAAAAATTACATTTACAACATTGGAAAAAGCACTAGGAAAAAGTCAGAGAAGTGGTTGATATAAAATATCGTGTCGAACAATACGTCCCTACTGCTTGTTTTCTAGAAACCGAATAGAATGCTGTTTTGTAAAGAGAAAAACTTTTATCACAATGGTTCACAAGAAAACAGATTCCAATATATTTAAAAGCAATTGTATGGTAAATTTAGAAAAAAAAGTAGTTGGAGTTGATGTGAGTTCAAGGTTTTTGACAATGAGCTTCAAAAATGAAGACAATCAAGAAGTTGTGATGAATGTAAGTAATGTGAAAAAAGACATTGTAAGTCGTCTTAAGAAATTAAAAAAAGAAGATTACAAAATCGTTGTAGAAGCGAGAGGATCATATAGCAGTAAAATTCTTTACTATGCTCATTTTATGGGATTTGATGTTTGTCAAGTAAGCCCATTGACGATAAAAAATATGCAGAAGTAAAAAATGTAATCAGCAAAACAGATGATGAAGATGCCAAATTAATCAGAGATTTTGGTGAAAAAATGGAAACTAGCCTTTAAGAACCTAAAAAAGAAAATCTTAAGTTTTTGGAACAAGAGATGACTCTCTTGCAGGATTTAGAACAAGAAAAAATACGATTCTCGCTAAAGCTAAAATCACTTCGCCAAAAAGCTAGACTGAACAAAAATGTGTTGAAGCACTATGAATCTTTGATCGAGAATCCTGAAAAAGAAATTGAAAAATTATTAAAAAGATTACCGAAATTAGAAGATGAAGAGTTGAAGGAAAACAAAAACTTACTCAAGAGTATTAAAGGAATTGGAGAAAAGACTTCCCTTTTATTGCTTGTTGCAACGAACCATTTTAAAAACTTTGAACATTCAAAATCACTAAGTAAATATTTTGGAGTAGCTCCAAGAATGTATCATTCTGGCAATAAAAAAATAACGATTGGCAAGTGTAGAACAACCAAGGAACATATTAGAAGTGTACTTTTCATTTGTTCTTGGAGTGCTGTAAAATATAATCCGCAATGCAAGGCCTTATATCAAAGAATTTTGGAAAAAGGAAAATGTAAAAAACTAGCTTTAATAGCTGTATGTAACAAACTGTTGAGGCAAGCTTTTGGAGTTATTAAATCTAAAAATCAATATCAATCAAATTATATTTAAAAAAGAAAAAAATTAACTCAAAAAATTGGAAATCAACATAGAATGTTCAACGAAGTCAATCTTAAATATATAATTTTCAGAGATTCCTCCTACGTCGGAAATCGAAGATTGGGCGTAGCCAATGACAAGCTTTGTTTAAAATAATGACTTAGGTACTATTACGGATAATCATATATATAAAATTCTGACTTCCGAAAAATTATTAATTTTTCATTATGTTTTTTTTGTAATTAATATTGATTTTCAGTTGCTTTTACTTAATTTTATAAAGATTAAATTTCAATCTGGTGGATACCAAAGTTAAGAAATCTGAGAACGATATTTTTGCGAAAATTGCTTGTATAATTGTACCTACATATATCACGTACTTCGTAATTGCAGATGGTAACATCACCTATGTTTACTACACTTTTGCGATTTGGATTGTTTATTCGTTTTATCAATATTTTAAAAAGAAAAAGCCTTTTAGCTTAACAGATAGTTTGATGGCTTTATGTTTGGTATATTTATTTGTGGGAACAATATTCTCAATGTCACCAGCTATTGCGATTAAAGAGTTCGAAATTACACATCCATCGTGGACACGCCAGAAAGTCGCTAATTTCGAACTTAAGAATTATTTTTTTTCAAGTAGTAGAGGAGGACATCCCATAACAGATGTCAAGTATACCTACCATTTCAATAAGCAAACCTACGGATCCACATTAGACAATGGAATTACTTATGACGATTTTTACCTTCAGTTTAAAGATGTAGATGAGCTTAAAGCCATTTCCAAAGAATCAACCGACAAAGCACTTAAAACTAATGATTACGTGCTTTTCGTTAATGCGAAAGAACCTAAAGAATCACGATTGTTTTTACTAAAAACATGGATAACTTTTAAGTATTCAACTATTTTTAGAATGCTTGCTAACACCGTCATTTTGATTTCGATTGTATTAATCTGTTTGTTAATATTTGCTTCGATATATTTTCGAGAAAATGTTTTTGGCTTGCTTAGGAGATATCGACCATTTTGATTTGTTAACTTTCCAAAATCTCTTTTTCCTTCAATTCACAAATTTTTTAAAAATTAATTTTATCTTTGAAAAGAAAAGCAAGACATTGCTCATCATAAAAATTTAAAATTATGAAACACTTATTTCTTTCAGTATCAGCAGCTATCATGTTAGCATCCTGTGCAGCGTCCAACTATTCTAGCAAAAAAGCTGGTAACCAAGCGCCTCTAGAGGGCAGTTCTTGGGTTTTGGCGGAGCAGGTTAGTACAGAGCAACCGACTTTGGTAGTAGAAGCTGGCAAGATTACGGGCAATACAGGTTGCAACAATTACTTTTCTAGCAATGTGACCATTGAGCCAAAAGGTGGTGTTTTTGGAGCGTCCAACGTTGGTTCTACCAAAAAAGCTTGTATCAATATGAGTGTAGAAACAGGATTTCTTAATATGCTACAACAAGCCAACCGATATGTTGTTAATGGCAACAGTTTAGAGCTTTACAAAGACAATCTACTTCTTTTGAAGTTTGACAAAAAGCAATAAAAAAAGGAACTCAACATTGAGTTCCTTTTTTGTTAATATCGATTAAGATTACTCTTCTTCTTCGTCATCGTATTTTGACAATTCAGCATCACAGAATTTGAAAGCCTCCTCAACTACTTTGGTAGCCTCGTTAGCCACAGTTTCCTCATCATCACCTTCTAGATCATCCAACCATTCAACTTCTTCCTCCTCAACATTAAGGATAAAACGAGGATATTCTGTATGTACTACAAAAAGATCTTCTGGGAAATCTGTGTTGTCCGCTAATAAAAACTTAGGTAAAGTCATATCTATAAAATTTAATAGTTTCTTATAATATTTTTTAGGAGCAGGTCAATTTTTTGGGAACTTAGACCATTTTCAGCCCGCTTTTCGTTGCAATCTTTTTGCTCGGCATAGCCTCTCGCAAAAAGGATTTCCACTACAATCGGGGCTAGAAGAACAATTTTTCGTTCCTAATCCAAAGACATAATCCTTGCCTCAAAGATAACAAAAAAACTTGTTTCCAAAACCTAAGAGTTTGTTTAAATTTTGTTGTTTATATTTTAACACTTATTTTTTATTTCACACTTGAGGATTTAGCAAGCTAAATCAAAAATGAGAAACGAAAGAATGGTTCAAAAGAGCATTAAATGTAGCAAAGGCTGTTTTGAAGCCGCGTTAGAAATTTCTATTCAGACTCTAAAATTCAGTTTTTGAAAAAGAATATATTTTTTTAAATCTATTGGTTAATCATATTTCAGAAAATTGACCTCCTTCGGAGGTCGCCCAACCAATCCCAAATCTTAATCCCGAAAAACAAAATCATGTACGGAAAAGAAAAAAAACCTTTTACTTTTTATCAAACTTCTGAAACTGATTTCTCTTTAGTTTTAGTTTAGAATCTACACGATAAGGCGTCAAAACTTTTGGATTCAAAGTGTCTTTCGCACAGAAACTTATATAGATCATCGGATTAACTGTGCTAATAATTTCCGCAGAACGTACATTTCCGAGATCTTCTTCAGATTTTAACCAAAACTTTATTGTTCCTGTTTCTTTGTTTTCATTTTTTAGAAAAGTCTGAATTTCCTCACGGTTTTCAAGATAATTTCCTTTTGACAACCAAGTAAAAGCAAATCCTGTCAGCAAACTTCCCAAAGGAACGAGGTAAGTTAAATTCCCAAAACTTATCCATAATCTACGGAAATAATACATCCAAATCGGAAGACTAAAAGGTGCTAACAATCGATAATCAATAGCGTTAACCGAATAAAAATATTGCACAAAATAAGAACACGCAATTCCAACAAATCCAGTCCAAAGCAAGAACAAATCAAAATCTGAGTGTTTTGTTTTAATAACAAAAAAGATAATGACAACAATATTTAGCAAGCCAATACCGTAGATACCGTAATTAACAATGCCACCCGACGGATCTGCAATATGTACAAAAGGATCAAAAGTTGTGGCAAGTCCTTGCCATAATTCAGTCAGCAATTGTGATGTAGGTTTTAGTCCAATGTTGAGAAAATCTTTAACATAATCTTCGTTGAAATAATCAACGTAAAGAAATTTGAACAAGACAACAAACAAAACGCCTACTAAAGCTGATAGAATAAAGTATTTGCCATAAGACGTTTTTATTTTTAACAAACCAAACCAGCCCAAACCAGCCATTAAGAACAAAGCGCTATATCTGATATTGTAACAAATAATCAAAAACAAGCTGAGTGTCAGAACAGCTTTTAGACCTTTTGTATTTTCCTCAATAACTTGTTTAGAATAATAAAATAGAAAAAAAACAAATGGCAAAATTGGTGCTTCGCTCATGGTATAAGAAAACACCGACACAAAACTAAAAAGCGCCGAAATCATTAGAATTTCTTTGAAGTAGAAGTTCTTTTTCCAAGCAAACACCAACATCGCTGTATATGCCAGAAGTCCTACAACTTTGCTGCTCCAAAACTCGTCCAAGCCAAAATTTGTGAACAACCAAATTCCAAATGGATAACCTAATGGCGCTGTTGTGTTATCAATTACTGGCAACATATGTGCTTGACGCATATATCGAATGGAATCTGGATTGACGCGACCTTTTTCGTTCAGCAAAAACCGAACAACAATCATCGCATAAGTTATCACGATGATGATGAAGTTCAAAAATTTTGCGAGCTTAGGATTATTTAATAAAGGTGTTTTGTACATGTTACTAAAATTGACAGCGGATATTATTTAACTGTAATGATTTGCCCTGAACCTGTCAATACTTTTCTAACTTTAGGTTCTTCATAGTTTTTAGATGCTAAATTATAAATTTGGTCGGACGTAGAATTTTTGTATTCTATTCCTGCCATATTTAAAAAAGTCGAAAATGTAGAAGTTGACGATGCTTTTTTAGATTTGTTTTTATCTAAAGTTTCAACAATGTTAGGGTTTTCTTTGTTGTAATACTCTGATGTCCATACTAGATATGGTATATGATACTCATGTATATTAGGCTGTATTGAACCATGGAAAATTAATTTTTTATCATCATCATAAAGGTTTTCGCCATGATCTGATAAATATAGCATACAACTTTCAACGTTTTGCTGATTATTTAATAAAGAAATTATTGAAGCTAAAAAATTGTCTGTGTAGAGAATGCTGTTGTCATAAGAGTTTACAAGTGCTTCTTTATTTTTAATATTAATATTTTCGTAACCAGTTTTGGAAATGCTAGGTTTATATATGTCAAAACTATCGGGATATCTATTCGAATATCGGAAATGACTCCCCATACTATGTACTACTATTAGGATTTTTTTTTCTTTAGTACTGTTAAGAATTTGTTTGATGATAGGTATTGCTTCTAGGTCCTGTACATTCTGGGTTTGCGTTGTATAACTAAAATCAACAATATTGTTTATTCTCTTAGTAATTGGGATTAACATGTTTTGATTATCAATCCAAGCTGTGTAGAATCCCGCTTCCTTAAAGGCATCAATTATGTTTTTTTCCTTGTATTGTAAATCGATGTTATCCGGATTTGCTCGTGTAATGACCTGCGGGATTGATTGCATGGTTAATGTTGCTGGACTATATACGTTATCAAATGCTATTAGGTTTTTTTCTGTTGATAGCATTGGGGTTGTTTGTCTGTGATAGCCGTATAAACCAAAATTTTCCTGTCTAGCAGTTTCTCCTAATATTAGAACGAAAACCTGTTTAGAATCTTTTTTGTTCGCATTTAGTTTGGCATCAAAAGAGAAATTTTGAAGTTTATTTTCGAATTGTTTTGACTCATGAATAGATTCACAAGCAGCAAAAGTATTAAAAAATAAATTCGCTGGATATGTCTTAATGTACTTTGTTCTTGTGAATTCTAGTGAATATTGCAAAGCGCCAATTGTTGTAAATTTCATTGCAAATGTCATCTTGTAGATTTTGGCAAAAATGGCCGTATTTGCTAACAAAAAAAATGAAATGATTATAAGTTTGGCGCGATTTGATATTCTAAGTGTTGGTGCTTTTCTTAAAATTAAAAAATACGTAATAATAAATATTACACTGATAAGAATTTCAGTCAAATGTCCTTGGAGCTGTTCGCTTGCTTCTCGATAATTTGTATAGATTAAAGATTCGATAAAACCAGCTGAAATAGGTTGTCCCACACTTTTTACAAACGAAATTTCGAGTGGTGCAATGATAAGAAAAACACTACAAATATAAAAATATGTTTTAGGTTTAATAAAGGCTAAAGGTAATAACCAAATTGAAATCGAAAATAACAAATACGATAATTTTAGGAATAAACTATCTTGCAAATCACTCGCGTAAAATGCTGTTACAAAATTCGGTATCAGTAATATTAATAACAAAAAACAATACTTCTTGTATTGTTTTTTGTCTTTTTCAATTTTTAACATTAAGAAAAATGTTTAATGCTAGTTATTTCGAAAACATTTTCGAAACTTTTTCTGCTTTTTTAGATTCTGAATAATCGTAGAAACCTTCACCAGATTTTACGCCTAATTTCCCAGCCATAACCATGTTTACCAATAATGGATTTGGAGCATATTTAGGGTTTTTGAAACCATCGTACATAACGTTTAAGATTGCTAAACAAACATCAAGACCAATGAAATCCGCTAACTGAAGTGGTCCCATTGGATGTGCCATTCCTAATTTCATCACCGTGTCTATTTCTTCAACTCCAGCAACACCGTTGTATAATGTTTCGATAGATTCGTTAATCATCGGCATCAAGATTCTATTTGCCACGAAACCTGGATAATCATTTACTTCTACTGGAACTTTTCCTAAAGTTTTACTCATTTCGTAAATCGTGTCGAAAGTTTCTTTAGATGTAGAATAACCTTTGATGATTTCTACCAATTTCATAATTGGAACTGGGTTCATAAAGTGCATTCCGATTACTTTGTCTGGTCTTTTTGTTGCTGCTGCAATTTTAGTGATAGAAATTGAAGACGTATTGGTAGCCAAAATGCAATTTTCAGGCGAAAACTCATCCATTTGACTGAAGATTTTTAGTTTTAAATCTTGGTTTTCTGTTGCTGCTTCGACGATAAGATCAGCCGTTTTTGCAGCATCTTGTAAAGCTGTAAAAGTCGTGATGTTTCCTAAGGTTTCTGCTTTTTGTTCTTCGGTAAGGTTACCTTTTGCGATAATTCTGTCAAGGTTGGTGGTAATAGTTTTAATTCCTCTGTCTATAGCTTCTTGAGAAACATCAACTAAACTAACTTTGAAACCTGTTTGTGCAAAAGTGTGTGCAATACCATTTCCCATGGTTCCTGCGCCGATAACAACTATGTTCTTCATTTTTATATTTTATTGTTTAATTTTTTTAATTGTTATTTATTCATAAATTATGTTGACTTCCATTTCAGAGTTTACTGGGATTCCTGCTATCGTTGCTGGTTTCCACTGAATGTTCTGGACATAATTTTCAATTTTTTTATTGAATAGCTTTTCAAAAACTTTGTTCTTAGCATTCTCAAAATCAGATTTTGTAATCAAATTTTTTATGCTTCCATCCTTCATCAAAATAAATGATGCCATTGTTGATGAAGGCAATTCTTTGTTTTTTCTCTTTAAATATTTTTCAGGATATGTAAATCCGTTAAAAAATTCCTTTTGCGAAATAGAAAATTGCTCGTTATAATTTTCTGTATTTGGATGTCTTGATCTTTGATCACATTCTCCAAATGTAAAAATAGAATCTTTTCTTTTTGAAATATATTCCTTTTCAGCTTCTAGTTTCAATGAGTCAAAAAATTGAGTTCCAAATTTATTTTTCAATAATTGATTCATTTCCGTTTCGTAACAATTTTCAAATTGTTCATTGCCATCAATAATACAAGAGACTGAAATATCTTTGTAATTGATATTAAATTTTGCAATTAACTTTGCAAACTCTTCATTTCCTTTATGATTCGCTCCTTGTCCTTGAAAATTACTCCAAATATATTTTTTAAATTTAAAATCATTTTGAGCTTGATCTTTCTTGTAATTGCATTCTATTTCGTTGGCACTGATTTTCTTTTTTTGACATGATAAACTCAAAAGTAGCACTACAATACAAAAATATTTTTTATGAATATTAAAAAACTCCAAATACTGAGGAAATCTCATTTTTTGATTTGCTAAATCTTACTAATCAAATCCATTATCTTCAACGCAACTTTCAGCGCTTCGGTGCCATCTTCTAACGAAACTTGAATAGGCTTATCGTTTTCAATCGCATCAGCAAGACTTTCTAACTCATCCAAAATAGCATTGTTTGGTTGGATATTCGGATATTCAAATAAAATTTGATTCTTTTCGCCTTCTGCATTTTCAATAATCATATCAAATGGTGATGGCTCTGCAGGCGCTTCTTTCATGCGAATAACTTCTGCTTTCTTTTCAAGGAAATCTACAGAAACATAAGCGTCTTGCTGGAAGAATCTCGACTTGCGCATCGCTTTCATCGAAATTCTAGAAGTTGTAAGATTGGCAACGCAGCCATTTTCAAATTCTATTCTTGCATTGGTGATATCTGGTGTTTTAGAAACCACACAAACGCCACTTGCATGGATGTCTTTTACTGGTGATTTTACCAAACTCAACAAAATATCCAAATCATGAATCATCAAATCCAAAACCACAGAAACATCCGTTCCACGAGGATTAAACTCCGCCAAACGATGTATTTCAATAAACATTGGATTTTTAATATACTCTTTAGTCGCAATAAATGCTGGATTGTAGCGCTCTACGTGACCAACTTGGACTTTTAGATTTTTTGCTTGTGAAAGTTTAATTAGCTCTTCAGCTTGTTCCAAAGTCTGCGTAACAGGCTTTTCGATGAAGAAATGTTTTCCACTTTCAATTGCTTTTAATGCATATTCGTAATGGAACAAAGTCGGCGTCACAATATCCAACATATCAATCTGAGAAAGTAATTCGTCGAGATTATCAAAATATTTGTAACCGAATTCTGCTTCTAGTTTTTTTCCGTTTTCTTTATCGTTGTCAAAAAAACCAACCAAATCATATTTTTCGGATTGGTTAAGTAGTTTAAGATGGATTTTTCCTAAATGTCCCGCACCTACAAGACCTGCTTTTAACATAATAGAACTTATTTTTTAGAATCGTAAATATAAGCAATTTTAAGCTTTTTTACTTTCGATTTTTATAGACTTTCTGATAGCCTAATTTTCATTCCTTTGTTCGAACTTTCTTCTGCTGCTTCCATTATTTTTAAGCTTTTGACAGCATCACTTGCAGGAACCGGAACTGGCTCATCCATAACAATACTTCGATATAATGCATCAAACAAATTGAGATAATTTCCTTGGAGTGTTTCTAATTTTTCGCGTTTGTCTCCAATATTAATAAGTCCTTGGTTTTTCGAATCTTCTGTTCCCCAAGTTTCACGATTTGGGATTTTACCAAGCTTTAATTCGTCTTCTTGTATATCACCACGCATTTTGATAAAACTGCCATCTCGACCTTGCAAAACATAACCAGGAAGTTGCTCTTTCGCAAAGAAAGTTGCCTTTAGTCTAACGCGATTATCAGGGTAATATAAAAGAATGTCAAAATAATCATTGACTTCGGTGTTGGGACGAAGACTTCTAATATCTGAGAAAATCGCTTCTGGCCAACCAAAAAGTACTAAAGCTTGATCAATAATATGGGCACCAAGATCCATTAAAATTCCAGAGCCAGGTTGTTTTTTTTCTTTCCAGGCTTTTGGGCTAAGATTTGGATTGTATCTTTCGAATCGGATTTCTGCTTCTAAAATTTCACCAAGCTCTCCACTTTTTAAAACTTTTTGAACCGTTAAAAAATCACTGTCCCAACGACGATTTTGGTATACACAAAGTTTTAGATTTTTTTCTTTAGCGAGCTTATCTAAGATTTCTGCTTCCTCAGAAGTTGTTGTAAAAGCCTTTTCTACCAAGACATTTTTACCTGCTTCCAAAGCTTTTTTAGCATATTCGAAATGTGTATTGATTGGCGTATTGACGATAATTAATTCGGCATCACTTGCCAAAACTTCTTCCAAAGTATCAAAACTTTTTGCATCAGGATAATCATGTTGGATGTTTTTTTTACTTCTTTCCCAAGCTCCAATTAACTGAAATCCATGATGAACATTAATGAAAGGTGCGTGGAATAATTTCCCTGATCCGCCGTAAGCCAATAAAGCTGTTTTGATGATTTGCATATTTTGAGTTTTATAAGTCGATGTTGCAATTTACGAAATTGGATTTTTTGTTTTAGAATTATGAATTATGAATTATGAATTATGAATTATGAATTATGAATTATGAATTATGAATTATGAATTATGAATTATGAATTATGAATTATGAATTATGAATTAGTTTCGCTATCATCTATCAGCTATCAACCATTAGCTAAATAAAATTTTGAAATGCGATTTCATTCTTTTAATTTTGCGTTAATGAGAGATTCTTTTGTACATCGTGGAAAGCGTCGGCAGTTGGTGGAGTACCTACAGCGAGGTTTGGGGATTAAAGATCCGTTGGTTCTCAATGCTATGAATGAGGTGCCGCGACATCTTTTTATTGAAAGCATTTTCGAAGATTATGCTTATGAAGATCGCGCGTTTCCGATCGCTTCTGGTCAGACGATTTCGCATCCATCGACAGTTGCCGAACAATCAGAGCTTTTAGAATTGATTCCAGGAGAAAAAGTCTTGGAAATTGGTACTGGTTGCGGTTATCAAGCGGCAGTTTTGATGAAGATGGAAGCACAACTTTATACCATCGAACGCCAAAAAAGTTTGTACGATTTTTCGACAGAGATATTTCGCCAAATGATGCTTCGTCCAAATTTTCAGAGTTTTGGAGATGGTTTTGCTGGGCTTCCGAGTTTTGCACCATTTGATAAAATTATTGTGACTTGTGGTGCTGAGCAGTTGCCAACAGAGCTTTTACGTCAGTTAAAAGTTGGCGGAAAAATGGTGATTCCGTTAGGTCCTACAGATCAACAAATGTTGTGTCGCTTTACAAAAATTTCAGAGAAAGAATTCGAAAAGGAGGAATTTGGTATTTACAAATTCGTCCCAATGTTGCAAGATAAAAACCATTAAAAAGATGAATACAAAGCAAGAAAAAATGGAAGCTTTCGGGCGTCTACTCGATATTATGGATGATCTTCGTGAGAAATGTCCATGGGATAAAAAACAAACTTTCGAGACGCTTCGTCATTTGACTTTGGAAGAAACGTATGAGTTGTCGGATGCGCTTTTGAGTGAAGATTTACAAGAAATAAAAAAAGAATTGGGCGACGTCCTTTTGCATTTGGTTTTTTATTCTAAAATAGGTTCGGAAAAGGAAAGTTTTGATATTGCTGATGTTATCAATTCTTTAAATGAAAAACTGATTTTCCGTCATCCTCATATTTATGGTGATACTGTTGCAGAAGATGAAGAAACGGTGAAGCAAAATTGGGAAAAACTAAAACTAAAAGAAGGAAACAAATCCATCCTTTCGGGAGTGCCAAAGTCTTTACCAGCGCTAATAAAAGCTTATCGAATTCAGGATAAAGTGAAAGGTATTGGATTCGAGTTTGACACTGCGGAAGATGCTTGGCAGAAAGTCGAGGAGGAGTTAAATGAATTTCACGCTGAAACAGAAGCGGACAAAAAAGAAAAAGAATTGGGCGATGTTTTCTTTTCGTTGATAAATTATGCTAGAATTTTAGGACTTAATCCAGATTCAGCTTTAGAAAGAACCAACTTGAAATTTATTTCTCGTTTTCAAAAAATGGAAGATTTGGCTAGAGATAAAAATTTGGTTTTAGCAGATTTAAGTTTAGAAAAAATGGACGAACTGTGGGAAGAAGCCAAAACGTTTGAAGTTTAGATTTTAATAAAATTTGAGTTTAACATAAAATTTAAAATCCGAATCCGAATATTGAATTCGGATTTTTTTGTTTAAAATATAAATGTTGCAGCAAAGATGTTCTCTGATTGTGTTTTTTATTTATTAAACAAAATTTTTAAATTTAATAAAGAGAAATATCTATCTTTGGTATAGTAACAAAATAAAATACATAAACTATGAAAGGAAAAGGCTGTTTAGTCCTAGTAATTGCCCTTGTTGTTATTGCAGGTATTGCATTCATGTGGGGTGTTGGCGTTCGTAACAACTTTAACGTTCAAAAACAAGAAGTAGAATCAAAGTGGGGTAATGTTCAAACTGCTTATCAGAAAAGAGCAGATCTTATTCCTAACTTAGAAAGAGCTGTTAAATCTTATGCTAAGTTTGAGCAAGAAACATTAACGCAAGTTGTTGAAGCAAGATCAAAAGCATCTGCAGTACAAATTGATCCAACAAATATGACAGAAGCTGATATGGCAAAATTTGAGGCAGCGCAAGGTCAACTTTCTGGAGCTTTAGGAAGATTAATGGTTGTTGTGGAAAAATATCCAGATCTAAAAGCTAGCCAGCAGTACACAGATTTCCAAAGAGAATATGTTGCAGTTGAAAACAGCATTCGTACAGAAAGAGTTTATTATAACGATGCAGCGAAGGTTTACAACACAGCAGTTGAAAACTTCCCACAGAATCTTGTTGCAAGCATGACAAATTATAAAGCAAAACCATATTTCCAAGCTGAAGCGGGCGCTGATAAAGCACCAGAAGTTTTCAAATAATGTATACTTCTTATATTACAGATAAAGAAATAACCGCGTTGGTTGATAGCATCCAAACTGCAGAATCGATGACTTCTGGAGAGATACGTGTGCATATCGACTCGACGACAGTTAGACAAAATGCAAAAATGGCTTGGGATGTTTTCAGGTCACTTAATATGGACCAAACCAAAGAACGCAACGGGGTTTTGTTTCATGTTAATTTTGAACAAAAATATTTAACAATTATCGGTGACGAAGGCATTCATCAACATGTTAAACAATATTTTTGGGATAAGTTGCATGATGAGATTACCAAAGCTTTTGCTCAAAAAAAGTATTTTGAAGCACTTCGCGATGCCATTCTGAAAACTGGTCAAGAGTTAGAAAAATATTTCCCGACCAACGGAGAACACCTAAATGAATTACCTAATGAGATTAGTTTCTCGTAGTTTTCTGATTATTGTAGTCTTGTTAAGTTTCTTCGGAAATTTGACAGCGCAAAATATTCCAGAAAAGCCGAAAGTCCTTTATCCAGTCTATGATCAAGCCAATCTTTTGAGTCAACAAGAGAAAGATATGCTTAATCAAAAATTGATTAAATTTTCCGATTCGACATCAACGGAAATTCAAGTTATTATTTTGCCAACAACTAATGGACAAGATATTAACTTTCTGGCGACGATGTATGGACAAAAATGGGGAATTGGTCAAAAGGGCGTGGATAATGGTGTTGTCTTTATGATTGCAACCGAAGATCATAAGATGTCAATCCAGCAAGGTCGTTCGGTAGAGCAGTATTTGACAGCCTCGGTTGCGGGACAGATTTTAGATTATTTGGTAACACCAGCTTTCAAAAATGGACAATGGTATGTTGGTATTGACAAAGGGACTTCTGCAATTATGGAAGCTGTCAATGGTAAATTTAAACCTCTTGTCAAGAAAAAACAGAAAGAAGACAGCATCGATTTTGGGACAATTTTCTTTATTGTTATTTTACTAATCATCTTTATAGGCGCCATTAAAAATGGCGGCGATGGGATGGGAGGTAATTACGATGATGATGTAATGTTGTCTGGACGTGGTAGTCGACGATATCGAGGCGGCTTTTTCCCATTCCCTGGAAGTTTCGGAGGTGGCGGTGGTTTTGGCGGCGGTTCTTCAGGTGGCGGTTTTGGCGGCTTTGGCGGCGGCGGTAGTTTCGGCGGCGGCGGCGCAAGTGGCGGCTGGTAATTGAATTTAAAACAAAAAAATATAAAAGCAAGTCTTATTTGAGGCTTGCTTTTTGTTTTTATAAATCAGTCTAATAGATTGGATTTTTTTTCATAATTGAGTAATTTTACAAAAATCTGAATTTTGAAAAAGACTTTAGTCCTCTTTGCTCATCCCTATTTTGAACATTCTACAACCAATGTCGAGCTTGTTAAAGTCTACGAAAAACATTCATACACGGTTTTGAGAGACATCTACGAGGAGTATCCAGATTTTCATATTCAACCTTTTCGAGAACGAAAAAGAATGCAAAATTTTGACCGTGTCATTTTTCACTTTCCATTGATTTGGTTTGGTATGCCACCACTTCTTAAACTGTGGATTGATGAGGTGATGGATTTTAAATGGATGTGTCAAGATGATGATAATCCTTTTTCTGGTAAAGAAGCGATTATTGTGGTAACGGCGGGAGCTAATGAAGAAAGCTATTCTGAAAAAGGAATGTACCATACCAAGATTTCTGATCTTACGCTTGGTCTTAAACTTTGTATTGAAACCAATAATCTGATTTTAAAAGACGAAATCATCATCTATCAAGCTGACGATATTAAAATGTTTGAGCTTGAATCTTACATGAAAAAATTAAATAAAATTCTGAACGAATAATGGAGGGGTCTTACGCATTAATAACGTTAATTTTTCTTGGAGCTGCGATTATCATGGTTCCTATCGTTAAACGTTTGGGTTTAAGTTCTGTCATTGGCTACATTCTCGGCGGAATTATTATTGGACCTTTTGTTTTAAAATTGACAGGAACCAAAGCAGGTGGCGTGATGCATGCAACAGAATTTGGTGTTATTATGATGCTTTTTATTGTTGGTCTAGAATTGGATCCAAAAAAGCTTTGGGCAATTCGGAAGCGAATTCTCGGTCTTGGATTAAGTCAGTTATTAATTTCGATTGCAGCTTTGTTTGCAGTCTTCTATCTCGTTGGTTGGCAGAGGAATCAAGCTTTTGTTATTGCAATGTGTTTTGCATTGTCGTCCACAGCTATAGTAATCCAAACTTTAAAAGAGAAAAATCTTTTCCGAACGGCAAGTGGTGAAGCTTCGTTTTCAATATTGCTTTTTCAAGATATTGCGGTGATTCCGATTTTGGCTTTGCTTCCAATTATTTCGCCATTAGATACCGATAATTCACATGAAAAAATCCTGCTTCAATATCTACCAGATTGGCTACAACCATTTTCACTATTGGTTGGTATAACTGCTTTGGTGCTTTTGGGAAGATATGTTTTTGTACCGTTTTTAAGATTTGTATCAACTTCGGGGATGAATGAGTTGTTGACCGCTTCATCTTTATTCTTAGTAATTGGCGTCTCCGAATTGATGATTTCTGTAGGATTAAGTCCAGCTTTAGGAGCTTTTATTGCTGGTGTTATGTTGGCAAATAGCGAGTTCCGACACGAGTTAGAAAGTCAGATCGATCCTTTCAAAGGTTTGCTATTGGCGGTTTTCTTTGTCAGCGTTGGCTCGACTATTAATTTTACAATTATTAAAAACGATCCTGTTTTCATTTTTTCAACAGCCTTTGCCGTTTTATTTATTAAAGCTTTAATACTTTTTGGAATAGCACGTTATTATAAATTAAACAATAATCAGAGTTTCTTCATCGCTTTTGCCTTATCTCAGGTTGGAGAATTTGCCTTTGTTTTGGTTAATTTTTCTACAAGTTTGTACTTAATCGACGCAAAAACCAATGCCGAAATGTTAGCCGTGGTTGCAATTACCATGTGTATGACGCCTTTGTTGCTGATGATAAAAGAGCGTTTTCTCGATGATAAATTTAATAAAGAAAAACCGGGTGCTGCTCCATTAGAACCAATAACGCATCGCAATATTATCATTGTAGGATTTGGATTTTTTGGTAGTACGGTTGGTCGCCTTTTGAGAGCGAATGGTGTACGGTCAACGGTTTTGGAAAGTGATCCTGATAGAATTGCGTTGCTTCGTGCCAACGGTTTTAATGTTTATTTTGGTGATGCAACCAAACATTCTTTACTCCGAGCAGCAGGAATTGAAGAAGCTTCAATTTTGATTATTTGTCTTGATGATCCCGAAAAAAATAAATTAATCGTCGAGTACGTACACCATAATTTTCCTAAGGTTAAAATTTTTGTTAGGGCTAAAAATAGACTCGACGCTTACGATTTTATCAATAATGGTGTCGAAAATATTTATCGTGAAACTTTAGGAACGGCAGTAGATCTTGCAGTTGATGTTCTTTGTGCAACGGGAATGCGAAGCTATACAGCGCGTAGGATGGGAAAACGTTTTATGTTAATTGATAAAGCATCAACCAAAAAATTGGCGAAACAACAGGATAAGGAAATCATAAGTTTTGGACTTCATGATTCGTTAGAGCGCGAAGCTGAGTTGTTGGCGTATGATAATATTTCTTTTGACGAAAACTTTTGGCGAGAGGAAGAGGATGAAGATAAAGACGAGCGCAAAAGTCATCTTTAAGAATCAAAATTTGCATTAGGTAATTCAATCGACTTTTATTAGTACATTTTTATTACCTTTAGATATTCAATAATAATCAATAATGAAAAAAGTAACAACTAGTTTGTTGATGGCTGCTTTGGCTTTCAATATTTCCTGTAGTACAATGAAATCAACTAAAACTCAAGAATCAACACCTAAAGCTGCTAGCCATGTTGATGATAGCATGAAAGGAAATCCTTTTATGACAAAAAGTAAACTTCAATATGAAGCACCAGAATTTGACAAGATTAAAGATTCTGACTTCAAACCTGCTTTTGATTATGGATTAAAGCAACAAGAGCAAGAAGTTAATATGATTGCTAACAATCGCGCAGTTCCGACTTTTGAAAATACAATTGTTGCTTTAGAAAAAAGTGGTGAAGTTCTAAAACGTGCGCAGATTGTATTCTACAACTTAAGTAGTGCGAATACCAATCCGACGATTCAGGCTTTGGATGAAGAATATGCACCAATTTTTGCAGCGCATTCTGACAAAATCTACCTTAACGAATTCCTTTATAATAAGGTAAAATCGATTAAAGAAGATGGTCTAGATCCAGAAAGCAAAAAGCTATTACAATATTACAAACAGAATTTTGAAATCGCTGGTGCTAATCTTTCGGCAGCGAAAAAGGAAGAGTTAAAACAAGTTAACCAAGATTTGGCTTCGTTGTCAACACAGTTTTCTAACAAATTGTTGGAGGCTAGAAAGCAAGGTGGTGTTTTAATTTCGGATGTTAAAGAATTGGATGGTCTTTCGGCTGACGAAATTGCTGCTGCTGCGGCAGATGCAAAAGCTGCTGGGCAAGCTGGGAAATATCTTTTGGCATTACAAAATACAACTCAACAACCAATCTTGCAAAATCTTAAAAATAGAGCAACACGGGAAAAACTATTCAAGGCTTCGTGGGGAAGAGCGGAAAAAGGTGATGCCAACGATACGCGAGAAACCATCGAAAAGCTGGCGAAACTGAGACTTCAAAAAGCACAGATTCTCGGTAAGAAAAATTTTGCAGAGTGGAAGCTTCAAGATCAAATGGCAAAAACGCCCGAAGCTGCTAAAAAATTAATGGATCAGTTGGCAAAACCTGCAGTTGAAAAAGCAAGAGGTGAAGCTAATGATATTCAGGCTTTAATTGATAAGCAAAAAGGCGGTTTCAAAGTGGAACCTTGGGATTGGAATTTCTATGCAGAGCAAGTTCGAAAAGAAAAATACGACCTTGACGAAAATCAAATTAAACCTTACTTCGAGGTTAGCACGGTTTTAGAAAAAGGTGTTTTCTACGCTGCCGAAAAATTCTATGGTATCACTTTTAAGAAAAGAACAGATTTACCGGTTTACCATCCAGATGTTGTTGCTTACGAAGTTTTTGACCACGATGGAAAATCTTTAGCGATTTACTATTTGGATTTCTATACAAGAGATTCCAAAAGTGGAGGTGCTTGGATGAGTAATTTTGTTGAACAATCTTATATGATGGGAACCAAGCCTGTAATTGTTAATTGTTTTAATTATCAAAAACCAGCGCCAGGAAAACCTTCGTTGATTAGTTACGATGATGTGACTACGATGTTCCATGAGTTTGGACATTCGATTCACGGGATGTTTGCGAGTCAAAAATATCCATCACTTTCGGGAACTAATGTGCCTCGTGATTTTGTAGAATTCCCATCTCAAATTAATGAACATTGGGCTTTGGATCCTGCAATTCTTAAAAATTACGCAATCCATTACGAGACAAAACAACCAATTCCACAAGCATTGGTTGATAAGATTAAAAAAGCAGCGACTTTCAACCAAGGTTATATGACTACGGAGTTGGTGTCTGCAGCGATTTTGGATATGGATTGGCATACAGTGTCAAGTGATTCTGACCTAAAACCTGTTTTAGATTTTGAAAAAGCGTCCTTGTTACAGCATGGTTTCACGTTATCAACGGTACCACCAAGATACCATACTCCTTATTTTGCTCATATTTGGGGCGGAGGATATTCGGCGGGTTATTACGCTTATATCTGGTCAGAAACTTTGGATGCAGACGCTTGGGAATGGATTCGTGACAATGGTGGTTTGACTAGAGAAAACGGAGACAGATTCCGCAAGTATATTTTATCTGTTGGTAATTCTGTAGACCTTAATCAAGCTTTTAGAGATTTTACAGGTAGAAATCCTGATATCAAACCTTTGCTGAGAATGAGAGGTTTTATTAAATAATCTTAGTTTTTGTAAGAAACGTCAGTTCGAGTTTTTTCGCAATGAGATGAAGAAAAAATGTATCGAAAACTTTTTTTAAACTTCTCGGACGCACTTTACAGAGAAAAAGACTTTAGCTGAAATTGATATTTAAAAAAAAATATTCTAAATAAAAAGAGCAGGTCGGCTATTGGCGACTTGCTTTTTTATTATCCACCATCTGCGGCCGGGATAGTAAGGGCGCGACTGAAAGGAGCGGTCTGAAGAATAGCTTTGGAAAAGCTTTGGCTCTGAAGACGAAACCCCTGAATAGCCCGAAATGCCGCCTAAATAATTATAAACAAGCATTATACAAAATGATTTTACCGTTTGAGCCTTACAATCCTTTGTGGAAAAAGCAGTTTCGGGTTATTGAACAAGAATTGAAATCCGTTTTTGGCGATTTCCCTGTACAAATTGACCATATCGGGAGTACTTCCGTGGACGGACTTTCGGCGAAGCCAATTATCGATATTCAGTTGGGCGTCGAAACAGACGAGGATTTGAATAAAATTCCAGAACTATTGAAACTTTCAAATGTGGTTTATTATGAAAAATACAATCATGATATGCCAACAAGAAGATTTTTTGTACTGTTTAAGCAAACTACAGACGAAATGGACATTGCGCCGATTGTAAAATTGGATGAAGAAATCCCAGCGCAGTTGCACAACCACAATTTGCGTTTAGCACACATTCATGCTTTTGTAAAAGGTTCCGAAGATTGGCTTCGACACATCGCTTTTCGCGATTATTTGCGAACAAATGAAAGTATAAAAAATGAGTACCAAACCTTAAAGGAAAAACTCGTTAAAAATGAGTGGAAAGACGGTAACGAGTACAACGACGCAAAAGATGCATTTCTGAAAAAGCACGAAAAAATTGCTCTGGAATGGTATAAAAATAGTCGAACTAAATAAAAAAGCTTGATATGAAAATTCGCGACGAAAAATTACAAAACATCATCAATTGGGCAGAAAATAATGAAGATGTTCGAGCGGTTTTGTTGACGAGTTCGTTGGTGAATCCTTTGGCGCCAGTGGATGATTTGAGCGATTTGGACATCGAGCTTGTTTTTAAGAACAATGAAAAATACATAAAAGACAATCTTTGGCTCAACAATTTTGGTAATCCGATAGCGATGATTGAAGAGGACGAAACTTGTTTTGATGGCAAGCACGCCATGAAAATGCTTTTGTACGAAGATGGCGTGAAAATCGATTTCAAATTGTATAGCAAATCTAATTTTGTTGAGGAAGTTCAGCAAAAAGAATTGCCTTATGATTGGGATATCGGCTACAAAGTTTTGGTTGATAAAGATTTGTTGACCAAAGATTTGAAAAAGCCAAGTTATCAAGCTTCGATTATTAAAAAACCGACGGAATCGCAAATTCAGACTTTGCTAAACGATTTTTGGTGGGACACCACTTATGTTTCGAAATGTTTGAAAAGAGATGATTTGTTTTACGCAAAATTTATGTTTGGAGAGATTCGGACGAATTATTTGACACCCTTAATCGAATTTTACATCGCAAGTCAGCACGATTGGAATATCACCACAAATAAACATGGGCGACTTTTCAAACAATATTTATCTAAAGAAATGTGGCAAAAAATCGAAGCAACGTTTTCAGGAAGCGACATTGATGAAAACTGGAACGCCTTATTTGCAATGATGGATTTGGTGCACGAAATGGGGAATTTTCTCACACAAAAGTTGAACTTTTCTTATCCGCAAAAACTGGAAAACGATATTCGAAAATATACCGAAGATTTGAAAAATAAATCTTAACAAAAAAATGAAGCAAGAAAACATAGTCCTAAACAACAAAAATTATACACTTTACATCAATTACCAAAATGACGAAAAACGCCGTTTGGAATTTAACGGAATGACGCAAGAATTTTGGGGTTTTGATTTTGAAAACTATTATCAATCGGGATTTTGGGACGATACCTGTATTTTGTATTCGTTGTTTGATGGTGACAAAATCGTTTCGCATACCACCGTGAGTTTGTTTAAAAATGAATCTAAAACTTTATTGCAATTGGGAACGGTGATGACGGATGTTGATTATCAAAATCAAGGTTTGAGTCGGTATTTGGTGGAACGAATTTCTGAAGATTTTAAAGGAAAGAATGATGGTATTTTCTTGTTTGCTAGTGAAACGGTTCTCGATTTCTATCCAAAATTCGGATTTGTTGCGGTTCCAGAATTCGAACATTTTTTGATTTTTGAAAAGAATAATTCGATTTCAAAATTTTCAAGAAAACAACTCGATTTAGACAATAAAACAGATTTAAAACTATTCGAAAACCTTGTCGAAAATGCAATTCCAAATTCTCAATTTCCGACCAAAAATAAAAGTCTGACATTCTTTTATTGCTTTGCTTATCCCGAAATGAGCTTTAAAGATTCAATTTATTATATCGAAGATTTGGATGCAGCTGTTGTAGCACAATTGGAAGATGAAACTTTATTTATTATTGACATATTCTCAAAAAATGAAGTTAATTTAGACGATGTGATAAACGCTTTTTCTGATTTTAATTTTAAAGAAGTCATGTTTGGATTTACACCTAAAAACACACAAAATTTACAAGTTAGAAACTATAAAGACGAGGATTTACAATTATTTGTTTCTCCCGATTTAGCAAAGGAATTTGAGAATAACCCTTTAAAAATTCATTTGCTTTCACATACCTAAGATTTCAAAAATCATTTGTAACAAGCGCAGACAATTCGAGACTATTCTATTAAGAACATTTCTCAACAAAATCACAAAAAAATGAACATTCGTCGATTAACATCACTCGATACACCCAATTTATTGAACGCTATAAATGCAGCTTTCGCCGATTATATCGTGCCTTTTCAGCTTAATGAAGCGCTGTTACAAGCTAAAATTGCTTCCGAAAATATTCTCTTGGATTGGTCAATCGGTGTTTTTGAGGATGATAAAATGATTGCATTTATCATGCACGGCGTTCGAAATGAAAATGGTAAAACCAAAGTGTACAACGCTGGAACGGGCGTACTTCCCGAGCATCGTGGGAAAGCTTTGGTCGGCGAAATGTACGATTTTATTCAAGATTTTTTTGTTGAAAATAACGCCAATCAACTCGTTTTAGAAGTTATCGAAAACAATCATCCTGCCATTCGAGCTTACGAGAAAAATGGTTTTAAAATCAATAGAAAACTATTGTGTTTCAGCGGAATTTTAGATGTGAAAGCGCATTCTAATTTTGCAGAAATCAAAGTTCTAAACGATATTAATTGGGAGGAGTTGCAAGAGTTTTGGGATATTTCGCCAAGTTGGCAAAGCGCTAACGAAAGCATGAATACTGCAAAACCAACTGCTTTTGGTGCTTTTGTAAAGGATAAATTGGTGGGCTATATTTTCTTTAATCCAACCAACAAGCGAGTTTATCAAATTGCGATTTCGCCTAATTTCAGAAGAATAGGAATTGGAAAACAGCTTTTAAAAGAAGTTCAAAACCAGATTGCCGGCGAAAAAATGCAAATTAATAATGTTGATGAAACGGGAGGAAGTTTAAAATTATTCTTTGAAAATCAAGGTTTAAAAAACGACATCAACCAATTTGAAATGACCAAAGATTTATGAGAATTATTCAAGCCTCAACAAAGGATTTTGACGAACTAACAAGCATTTGGTTGGACGCATCCATCAAGGCGCACGACTTTATCACAACTGAATACTGGTCGAGCAAAGTGGATGAAATGAAAAACGTCTATTTGCCAGCAAGTAAAACATGGATTTCGGAAAATGATAGCCATGAAATTTTAGGTTTTGTTTCGATGCTCGAAAATCATATTGCAGCCTTATTTATTTCACCAAAACATCAGTCGAAAGGCGCTGGTACGCAATTGTTGAATTTTATTAAATCGAAATACAATTCGCTGACTTTAAATGTTTACGAGAAAAATTTGCAAGCTTTTCAGTTTTACAAAAAACACGATTTCAAAACGATTGAAGAAGCCTTGGATGAAGAAACGGGCGAAAAAGATGTAGTGATGGAATGGACAAAAAATAATTAAATGACAACAATAATTGCCTACGAACCTCTGTATTTCAACGATTTAATGGCGTACGATTTGGACGAAGAACAAGCGGAATTTTCAAGAATTCCTGCTCAAGTTTTGACCGACCCGAAAATGATGACCAATCAGCATTTTCATCATTGCATTTTGTTTGATGGAAAAGTGGTTGGATTTTTTACTTTGGATTTTTCGGACGAGCGATTGACCTATTCATCGAATAAAGATGCTGTTTTGTTGCGTTCTTTGTCAATAAATCCTGCATTTCAAGGAAAAGGAATTGCAAAATCTGTTATGCTTCAGCTTCCAGATTGGGTGAAAACGCATTTTCCCAGAGCTAACGAAATCGTCTTTGGCGTCAATATTCGCAATAAAAATGCATACGAATTGTATTTAAAAACGGGTTATTCGGATTCTGGAAATATTTATGAAGGCAAAAAAGGTCCACAAAATTTGATGTTTAAGACATTACTTTAAAACATTTGTGGATAGCTTTTTTAACGCAAAGGTGCGATTTCATGAACAATAAAAACTATTTTAAGGCGCAAGATTTATCTTCGATAAATTTTTGACGTCCAAATTAAAATCTTTGATTTTTTGCGCCTTAACATTACACTGAAAAATGTAGAAATATTGCGCCTTTGCGATGATATTTTTCAGTTACAATTTAAATCAAATATTCAATATCACTTAAACACAATAGAAATTGACAAGAGGTTCACTAACTTGTAAAAAATTTCAAAATGAACACTTCAGAACTGCATATTCACAAAACCACGATTGACGATTTCGACTTTATTTATCACTCGATGTGCGACCTCGAAAATGAAATTTTTGACAAGGAAACTTTTAGAGAAATTCTCATAGAAAATATCAAAAATCCAAATTATCTTTATTTAACGGCAGAATTGAAGGGCGAAAAAGTTGGATTCATCAGTTTTCATGTTCAAAATTTGTTGCATCATTGTGGTTTGGTGGGTGAAATTCAGGAATTTTATATCGATAAAAATTGCCGTGGAAAAGGCGTTGGCAGACAACTGATTGATAAAATCAAAGAATATTCTCATCAAAATAATTTGAAGAGCATCGAAGTAACAACCAACAAAAAAAGAATTGAAAACGTCGCTATTTATGAGAATTTGGGTTTTAATTTAAGCCACAATAAATTTACAATCGACCTGAGTTGAGTTTTTAAATTTCAAAATAAAACTCATGTATTTAAAACAAAAAAACGACGAAAAATAATATGAAAATAAAGAATTTTGAATTTAAAGCAAAGGTAGATTCACTCGAGAAATACGAGGATTTGCTTTTAAAATTAAACCCGATTGATTATGGAACCGACCATCAAGTTGACACCTATTTTAATGTTCCGGAAGGTCGTTTGAAACTTCGTGAAATCGATGGAAAGAACAGTAAACTGATTGATTACAGCAGGGAAGATGTTTTGGGAAGTAAGAAATCTGATATTCTGCTTTACGAGCACAAAAAGGATGAATCTTTGAGAAAAATCTTGGAGCATCAATTTGGTGTGAAAGTGATTATCGACAAAAAAAGAAAAATTTATGGCATCGAAAATGTGAGATTTCATTTTGATAAAGTGGAAAATCTGGGAACTTTTATCGAAGTTGAAGCCATAGACGAAAACGAAGAATTCAGCACCGAAGAACTGAAAAAGCAATGCGATTTTTATTATGATTATTTCAAAATTGAATTAAATCAAGTTGAAAAATCTTCCTACAGCGACTTGTTGTTGGAGCTTGTTCAGAACTAAAATGTAATTTGAGAATTGTATTGAGAACCCAAAAATCAACTTCAAATGAAAAAATCCGACATTAAAGAATTACGTAACGAGCAGGATTTCAAGGACTTTTATTTGCACGATGCACCTGAAAGTTTTTGCGTAGAATGCAATGCGATTTCGTACGAACATGGAAGTGGATTTTTGGAAATCGCAACACTTGAAGACCTCAAAAAACAGCAAAAAGACACGGCAGGGAAGCAAACTCGACGTAAGTTTTACAGCATTGTTTTGTTGACGGAAGGACAAATTGAGGAAAGTATCGGACATCGAAAATATAAGTTCGGACCGCAAACTATGTACTTTGTTGGCGAAAATCAAATTCATGCGGTGGAACGTTGGAGCGACGATGTGAAGGGTATTTACTGCATGTTCGATGCGGACTATTTTTTGCTTTGCATTAAACATCAAATCAAGTTGAATCAATTTCCATTTTTTGATTTGGACAAAGAGCCTTTTATAGAGCTTTCCGAGCGTGAAACAGGCATGATGACGCATCTTTTTTGGAAATTAAATAGCGAAAAATGTCAGAAAACCACTTTCAATGACGATTTGCTAACGCGAATGTTTTTGAATGTAATTTTATTGGAAGCTGAAAGAATTTACAACAAAAAAGCGGCTCACGAAAACTTTTCTTTGTCCCGAAAAGACCAGTTGGCATCGCAGTTTCAATTGCTGGTGAATCAATATTTTATTGAAAAAAGGCAGGTGAGCGATTACGCCGATTTGTTGCATGTGCATCCCAATCACCTCAACGATTTGGTGAAGGAAGTTTCGGGTTTGCCAGCGAGTCATTTTATCCAAAAACAATTGTTACAAGAGGCAAAATCGCGTTTGTTACAGACCAATGACACGGTTTCGATGATTGCTTCGGAGTTGAATTTTACGGACGATTCGTATTTTAATCGATTCTTCAAAAAACAAACAGGACTGACGCCCTTACAGTTTCGTAAAAATCATAAACATTGATAAAAATGATTAATATTGAAACTTTTCCGATTTTAACCACCGAACGCTTAGTTTTAAGAGAATTAAAAGTGAGCGATGCCGAGGCTTTGTTTTCTTATTTTTCGAAAGATGAAGTGACGATTTACTACGATTTGTACACTTTTACAAGCGTTGAAGAAGCCGATGATTTAATAAAAACTTGGCAAGAGCGTTGGCAAAAGAAAGACACGATTCGTTGGGCAATTTGTCTTAAAAACAATCCCGAAAAACTGATTGGCACTTGCGGTTTTCATAATTTTTCACCACCGAATTTCCGTGCGGAAATCGGCTACGAATTACATCCTGATTTTTGGCAAAAAGGATTGATGACGGAAGCGATTGCTTGTATTTTGAATTTCGGTTTTGAAACTTTACAACTCCATCGCATTGAAGCTTTCATCGACCCTGAGAATATTTCTTCAAGGAAACTTTTGGAAAAAGTAAAACTTCAATCCGAAGGAATTTTGCGCGATTATTTCTTTGAAAAAGAACGTTTTGTAGATGCAGAGATTTTTGCTTTGTTGAAGAAAAATTATATTTAAACTTTCATCAAAACCTTATAATCCCATGTGCAAAATTGGATAAGCTTTTCCTTGTCCATCGAGTTCGGAACGATTCAAAACCTGAAATCCCATGTATTCATAAAACCCGACAGCTTGTGCATTTTGCTCGTTAACATCCACTTTTTTAACATCGCAATTTGCGATTCCATAGTTTAACAATTGCTTGCCAATTCCTTTTCCACGAGCGTCATTGTGAATGAAAAGCATTTCGAGGTTATCTTCTGCAATGCCCATAAAACCAATTAATTTTCCGTTTTCTTCAAAGCCAAATAGATTGACATGATCAAAATACATCGGAATTTGCTCCTTATAAAAGTTGAAATCTTCTTCCTTCAAAAAATCGTGGGTATTGCGAACAGCACTTTCCCAAATCGGTATTAAATCCTGATAATCTTTGGCTTCAATCTTCCTAATCATAACTCAAATTTTGTATGACAAAAATCTCTAATTTCATTGATAAAACGCTGAACTTAAGTTAAAAAATACGCTTCCGAATTCGGCTCAAAGCTTGCGGCGTAATTCCCAAATAAGAGGCAATATCTTTCAGCGGAATATAGTTGATTGCGCTTCCGTAATCTTGAATCATTTTCAGGTAATGCTGTTCTGGTGTGTATTTTATGAGGTCGATATTTCTTTTTAAGACTTTGTTTAGAAGAATTGCAGTTAAGTTATCCAAGACATCTTTTAGCTTCGGAATTGCCTTGTAAAGTTGCTCAACTTGTGTTCTATCAATCCGAAAAACAAGGCTGTCGACCAAAACTTGAACGTTAAAATCGGATTTTGTTTTCAAAACAAATGCTATATTTGACATCGAAAAATTGCCTTCTTTGCAGAACCAAAAAGTCTGTTCTTCGCCTTTTTGATTCAACGTCCAGCAGCGCGCAATTCCTTCGTAGATAAAATAACTATAGCGCTCTAATTCGCCTTCCTGAACCAAAAATTCATTTCTTTTGACTTTTATTTTCTCGAAATAAGTATCAAATAATTCCGATTCCTTCGCCGTAAACGCGTTGGCATCCACCTCGAATTCTTTTAGCAATTTTTCTAAAATCATTGTACAAGCAACTAAACCTCTGAAATTTAATATTTATTTTTCCCATGAACAAAACCAACCTCAATTTTCTTAAAAATATGAACAAACAAAATCGACAATTCACATCAAAATCCAATCAATTTTTTGTCCTGACTGGTGGACCAAGCGTTGGAAAAACAAGTTTGATAGAAGCTTTGAGCCATCATGGTTTCAAAATCGTTCCTGAGGATGCACGACGCATTATTAAAGAACAAATTCAAGTTGGCGGTGACGCCTTGCCTTGGCAAAATAAACAAAAATACGCCAGCCTGATGTTGGAAGCCGCTTTGAAAAGTTATTCTGAACAGAAAAAAAATGATGTAAAAAGTCCAGTTTTCTTTGATAGAGGTCATCTCGACAGTATTTGTTATATGAAAATGGAGCATTTGAAAATTGATGAAGAGTATTTTAAAATCGTTCGAGAGAGTCCTTACCAAAATGTATTTATTTTACCACCTTGGAAAGAAATTTATACAACGGATTCTGAACGAAAACAAAGCTGGGAGGAGGTTTTGCACACGCACGAAATGATGAAGCAAACGTATATTGAATTTGGTTATTCGCCGATTGAAGTGCCAAAAATGAGTGTTAATGACAGACTCGATTTCGTTCTTAAATTTTTAGAAAAATAGAATCTTAATAAATATCTGCAACTAATAGACTACTGTTTTTATCGCAAAGGCGCAGTTTTATGTACATTAAAAGCGTTTTTAAGGCGCAAGATTTATCTGCGATAAATTTCCATTAAGTACTAAGTACGTTGAAAATCTTTGATTTTCTTGCGTCTTAATTCACATTCTTTTAAATAAAAATTTTGCGCCTTTGAGTTAATTATTCAAAAATGATAATTATCAAAATCTTTGATTTGTGCAACTTTTCCAAGGATTTGTGTCGGGAATAATCCCTTAACTCAAAATAGATTTGCAATATTAAATCTTAGTATTATGAATCAGGAAAATATGAAAACACAAAACGAAGAAAACTTAGTGTTAATGCAGTTTTATGCAGAATGGTGTCAGCCGTGCAGAATGATGATGCCTGTGATTAACAGAATTCAGGAGCGCAATTACTTTTGGTTGAATATCAAGCAAATTGATGTGGATGCAGATTCTGAAATTGCTAACAAATTTGGGATTCGTTCGATTCCAACATTTGTGGTTTTGAAAAACAACATCGAAATCTGGCGAAAAACTGGCGTTATCTCGGAAACCGAACTTTTGGAAACTTTGAATTCTTTGGCTTAAATGGTTTTTGATACGGATAATTTGTTTCAAATGCTGATGTATTCCATCATTATCGGAGTTGGCGCAACAATCTTCATGGATTTGTATGCGGTTTTCATTAAACGAGTTTTCAATATTCAATCTTTGGATTTTGCCATTGTTGGTCGTTGGATTGGGAATTTTAAAAATGGAATTTTTGCACATCAAAACATTCTTCAATCCGAAAAAATAAAAGGCGAACGCGCAATTGGTTGGATTTCGCATTATGCAATTGGAATTTCGTTTGCGTTTTTGTTGCTATTAATCTGCGGAATTGATTGGGTTAAGAATCCTACTTTTTTGCCTTGCATCGCAATTGGTCTTGCCACCACGATTGCGCCTTGGTTTTTGATGCAACCTGCTTTTGGATTTGGTATCGCCGCTTCCAAAACTCCGAATCCTAATTTGTCACGACTAAGAAGTTTGCAAACGCATTTTATTTATGGATTGGGATTATATTTGGCGGCTTTGGGGTTGAGTTTTTTGGTTTAGAATATTGGTGGGAATTTTCCTTTTGATGAGGAATATATTTTATTGCGCTGTATCTGCGGCCGGGATAGTAAGGGCGCGAGCGCAGCGAGCGGTCTGAAGAAAAGCTTGGGAAAGTTGAGGCTTCTGAAGACGGAACCCCTGAATAGCCCGAAATGCCGCCCAAATAATAATTAAAACAAGCTTGGCTATTTTTCTTGAATTTGGTATTTTTAGGTTTTTGAACAGATAACAAAATAATAAATTGTTAATATAAATGCCTGCATCGAAACATATTCTTGTAGTTCTACTACTAATGCTTTTTGGAAAGAGTTTTGCACAGCAAACTGATGATAATAATTTTTACAATGAGATTAAAAATTATGATATTTCGGTAGTGTTGATGGCGAAGATGATTAATATTGAAGGTGAAGGCTTGCAAAAAAGAGCAGAACCTATTGGCTTTATTGGTGATGATTTTCAGAGATTTTTTATTCATTTTTCATCGGTTGTTAAAAGTGAAAAGAATAAATATGAGTACACTGTAACTGGCAAAACTAAAGTTAGAGAAACGATAAGGCTTTTCCAAGGGACTTTGACTATTAAAAAAGCTGATCTCGAGAAGAGCAGGGAGTTTCCAGATTATATTGGCGGGACAGCTACGTGTGAGTTGAAATTGTATGAGGACAAAAAACAGAGTTCGACTGGTTTGATACAGGGCGAAATGATGGTTGGCTATATCTTGGATTCTAAAAAGAAGATGAGCTATGACGCGTATCTCTATATGACAGACGGTTTTAGTAATAATACTTTTAGGGGCACATGGACGAGTTACCGAACTAATCTTAGCAAAAAGTGTAATTGGGGTGATTATAGGATTCCGGAGAGTGGCGATTTGGACATAGGTGCTGGTGAGTTTTCGCCAAATACAAAATACGCAAGTAAGGGATGGAAATCTTATGCATTGAATCTTGCTGATAGAACTGACCCAGAATCTGTGCATGCTAAAAAAACTGAAGCTGCAACTTGGTGGAAGTAAAATTTTTTATTCGGGATTTGCAAATTTCTATTATTTTTGAATTAACAATATGATTTTGTAAATGATAAGAGTTTTACTGCTTGTTTTTGTTAGCGTTTTCATAAATAATTTTGCACAAGAAGCAAATAAAGATTTGCTGATTGAGAAGTACACAAAAAAGTGTGCGTATAATTTCCATTATCTTGATCAAGGCTGGGAAGATTGCATTAACAATGGTATAAAGGAAGATTCGACTGTTGCGATTTTTTGGCATCATAAGGCTTTACCTTTGTGGAAAACGGGAAAGTACGAGTTGGCGCTGGAAAGTTATAATAAAGCGGTGAAATACAATCGCAAAGAGTTTCTGGGAAGAAGAGGTTTTTTGCAATGTATATTTGCTAAAAATTATCGCGCGGCGCTCAGAGATTTGGATGCAGCGACAATGGAATTTGGCGATGGCATTCAGAATGATCATTCTTATGATTTTTACAAAGCCTTATGTTATCTGCAACTAAACCAATATGACAGGGCTTTAACCTTGATGCAAAGCGAAATTGAGAAAAGCATAAAACAAGCGGGAGAAGATTATGTTTCGCCGCTTTGTTATTTTTATACGGGCATTATTTTCTATGAAAAAAGAGACTACCAAAAAGCGATTCTGGCTTTTGATAAATCGCTGAAACTTTATCCAAACTTTTCGGATGCCCAGTATTACAAAGCTTTAAGTAATTTTAAAATTGATAAAGACCACAAAGCTTACATCGAAAATGCTAAAATTGCAAAGTCTAATTTTGATAATAAATTGACCTTTAACGAAGGTGATTCGCCATACGAGCGCTATCCTTATCAGGTTAATTGGTACATGATTAATTTGGAACAAGGGAAGTAGAGGATGTTTGGGGCTTGTTGATGCAAGTGGATTTTTGTTGTGTATTTATATAATTTCTAAGATGGGTTTAGAATTTTTATGAGAACCCAGTTCGGAAAGCTTTGATTTTAGTAAATTCGTATTGCTTTTAAAAGACATTAAATAGAAGCCACACACCAATGAAAAACATGAAAGACACTTGGAAAGATCCCGTTTGGAGCAAAGTAATTTCGGCGGGAATTATCTTTACTATTGCAACAATTTGGGCAAAATTCATCAATGTTTCGGTGGCTCAAGTTTACAATTATACGGTAGATTTCCTTAATTTCTGTTTGCCGATTTATTATTTTGTGACAGTAGCTTGTATCTACTGGTTTGTTTGGTTTTTATTTTTTAGAAAGAAAAAAGAGGAAAACACAAACCCTTACATCGACGAAGAAGTTGGACATTATACTTTTGGAGAACTTAGTCATATCCTTGGCAAAAAAACACCTAAAACCCAAACACCAGAGATAATTGCTGCCAATCAAAATCCTCCAACCGAAAATTATTTGAAGCTTTTCTATGATAATTATGGACAATTCAATCGTGGTGTTCGTCCAGAAGATAATTTTGCTGACAATGGATTTCTGTACGAGGTTCTGTGTTTAGATTTTGTAGGTTACGGACTTTTGGATAAACAAGAATATACAAATCAAAACGCAATCACCTATCAAATTTCCAATAACGGAAGAAAATTTTATGCGCTTTTGGAAAAATCGGGGATGTTTGAGTAATTTTTTTTAAATTGAAACATGTAACGCAACGCAATTTTAAATTACTAATTCTAAAATTAGTCACGTGAAATTAGCTTTAAAAATACTTTTCAGTTTTGTACTTAGCATTGTTAGTTATTCAGTTTCTGCGCAATCCAAGCAAGTAAAGCAAATCGACTCGTTGATGCAAAATGCTTTCAACAAAGGATTTTTCAACGGAAATGTTTTGGTTGCAAAGAATAACAAAATCATTTATAATTCGGCATTTGGTTTTACAGATGTTACTAAATCCAAAAAGCTGAATACGGACGACAGATTTCACATAGGTTCGATTACGAAGGAGTTTAGCGCTGTTGCCTTAATGCAATTACAGGAAAAAGGTAAACTAAATATCAATGATAAAATTTCTAAATTTTTACAAGATTTTCCAGCTTGGGCAAATGAGGTAAGCATCAAAAACCTTTTGCAATATACCAGCGGTTTACCGAGTCCAAATTTTAAAATGATAAAGAATGACCAAGATATTTTTGATGGTTTAAAGAATATTGAAAAACTGGATTTTAAAGCAGGAACGCAATACGACTACAGCAATAGTAATTTCTTTTTGAGACAGTTTATCGTTGAAAAAATTACAGGACTTAATTTTAAAACCTACGCAGAAAAATTCATTTTCAAACCTTGTAAAATGGAAACTGCGATAATGACACCAATTAACACCGAAAATAAAATTGCAAAAGGCTTCAACAAAGATGGAATTGCTGACAAGCCGGAACCTCCCATCACTGGTGGAACTTATGTTACAACAACCGATTTATTTAATTGGGAAAAGTGTCTTCAAAATAACAAAATCGTCAATCAAAAATCTGTGTTTGTCCTTGGACAACATTTCGATAAAGAAGATACGCAATCGGCTTTAGGCGAAGCAAAATATGAAAATGGAAAACTAATCCAACATTCGCACGATGGTCGTGCAGGAAGCTATGAAGCACTTTTAGTTTCTGATGTCAAAGAAAAAACGACGATTATTTTGCTCGGAAATAATTACCACGGAAAACTTTTTGAAATTACTGACGAAATAAAGGCAATTTTGAAAAAGAGGAAATAACTTTTCGGTGAAAATTGACATTATTTCGGTAATACTATCAATTCCTCAATTTAGGAAATCTTGTATTTTTGAAAAAAAAAGTGGACAAAATCTATAACATACCCGATTTTCTTGCTTACCTCAATTTGAAAAAGCCTAAGAGCAAACATATTCACTTCACTAAATATGAGGCGGATAATAGAATCTTGCAGCAATCTGAACCTATAAAAATCGACTTTTATTTATTAGCAATTAAAAGTGGCTACGATAAAAAAAAAGATTTTGGACAGACACAATACGATATGGCGGATTCTTTTATTTATTTTGACCAACCCCAAAACTTCCTCGGCTGGAATATTGAAAATCCTTTCACTGGTTATCATATTTTACTTGATGCGACTTTGTTTAAGCGTTTTGCAAAGGATTATTCTTTTCTTCATTACAAAAATCATGAAGGTTTATTTCTAACCAAAGACGAAGAAACCCAACTGATGGATTTGTTCAAAAAATCTTATGAACTGTATAACCAAGCGACCTTTTCACAGGAAATTTTGGTTTCATATGCCAGCCTGATCCTTAGTTATATCAATTCTTTTTACAAAAGACAATTCGAAACACGCGAAAACATTTACAATAAAGTCGTTGCGGATTTTTATGAGAACCTCGATAATTACTACGATCTGCAAAAGGAACCTCAATTGACAAGTGTTCATTACTTTGCGGAGAAAGCCAACTTATCCACTAACTATTTTGGAGACCTAATCAAACAATTTACAGGTGCATCGCCACAAGAGCATATCAATCAGCATGTTTTGCAATTGGCAAAAAACAAACTTCGTCAAACGGAGCTTTCTATCAGTGAAATTGGTTATAGTTTAGGCTTCGAATCAAACTCTTATTTCACGCGGTTCTTCAAGAAAGAAGCAGGTATTACACCCAGTATTTTTAGGAATCAGTAAATTGTGAAATACTAAAGGTAAATCGTTCAAACCACTGCCGCCTGTACCGATGTAATTTTGCATCATTAATTAAAAGTACAGAATTATGAAATCAGTTAAATTTAAAAACAGAAACTGGGAATCGGCAGCAATTCTTCAATTCCCTAATGACTTTGATGACTCAAAAACATATCCTGCAATAGTTTGTGCGCATCCTATTAGCAGTTGTAAAGAACAAACTGCTGGAAATATTTATGGAAAGGCCTTAGCCGAAGCAGGTTTTATTACCTTAGCTTTTGACGCTTCATTCCAAGGCGAAAGCGGCGGCGAACCAAGATTTTTGGAAGATCCAGCAGCTCGTATAGACGATTTCCGTTATGCAGCAGATTATCTAACAACACTTCCTTATGTGGACAATAACCGTATTGGTGTATTGGGCGTTTGTGGTGGTGGTGGTTATGCAGTAAGCGCCGCGATGACCGAAAGACGTTATAAAGCAATTGCAACCGTTGTTGCCGCTAATTATGGCAGAATTCTGCGCGAAGGGGATTTAACACCCGATGCAGCCATCAAAGCTTTGGAAGCAATTGCAGCACAACGCACAGCTGAAGCGAATGGTGCAGAGCCTTTCCTAACCTCTTATATCCCTGTCGACAAAGAGGCTTTGGCAAAAACAGGAATCACCGATATTGATATTGTTGAAGCAGTCGATTATTATACAACGAAACGTGGTCAACATCCTAATTCTCCCAACAAATTATTGTTCAGTGGATTGGAGCCAGCATTCGGATTTGATGCCTTTAATTTGGCTGAACATCTCTTGACACAACCTTTATATATCGTGATTGGAGATAAAGCAGGTGCATTTGGATCGCACAGAGATGGCTTCGAACTATTCAGAAAAGCAGGATCGACTAAGAAAACTCTACAGGTTGTATCTGGCGCAAGTCATTACGATTTGTATGATCAGCCAAAACCAGTCGCCGAGGCATTGGAAAAAATAATTCCTTTCTTTAAAGAGAATTTATAAAGCTAAAATGACATCTTCGGATGTCATTTTTTTGATTAAATAATTCATGTAATCATAGTTTTAAAGTCTCCTAAAAAAAATATGTAGTTTACACCAAGATTATCTATCTTCAAAAAATTAAAACAAACCAATGCCAACTCAAATAGAACAAGCGATTTACCAAAAATCAGAAGAGATTTTCAAAACGGTGAAAACCATTACCGATTTAATTCCAGAAGAAAATGAACATCTTATGGTTCTTAAGTTTCAATTATTGGAAGATGCAATGGTGATTCAATCAAAATTGAGAGGTGCTTTTGCTGTAAAAATCTATGATATAAAAATGGAGAATGCCGCGATAATTAGGAAAGCAGCACGCGATTTAATGGTTTCTTATCATTCTTTAAAAATGTTTGACTTCGAAGATGTTAAATACTACCAGTTGGTACGAGACCTTATTGAGGAATTTCGTTTACTATTTATAGAATGGGTTTCAAATTTCAATCAGAAACATTTTATCACCGATACGTGGGGACTTTTTAATCCAGCAGGAATTTCAGCAGATTATGAACAACGCAGCGATGAACTTAACTTTTTGGATGAAGATGAAGATTCACTATTTTAGCGGACTAATTAAAGAATAAATCATCCACAATTTTTGATTTTACAAAAACTTCATGAAAATCTTTGCGCGAATTCTACTATTTTCACTCGTTATATTTTCAGAAAGTATTTCTTCTCAAACGGTGTACAAAACGCCAAGCGGCGGGAAATATCACACGTCTCAATGTCGTTATGTAAAGAATGTGTCCAATGCTTTATCCATTTCACGGGCAATAGAAATGGGACTTGAAGCTTGTAAACAATGCAAGCCAAATTCCAATTCTCGAGCATTAGGTTTTTCGTCATCTTCTTCGTTAGGCATCAAATCAAACGAGGCGAAAGGCACTGGTGCTTCTGTCCAATGCAAAGGTATGACGCAAAAAGGTACTCGATGCAAGCATAAAACAAGAAACAAAAATGGCTATTGTCATCAACATGAGAGGTGAAATAAATGTTGATGTATTAATATCATCACTTTTATTTTCAAAAAAACTAAAATTTCTAATCCCAATACAAACTACATGACCTCTCCAAAACATTTCTTTAGTATCTTTTTATTTTTAGTGTACAATTTTTGTTTTAGCCAAACCACGGCAAAAGTAGTTGGGATAAAAGATGGCGATACAATTGTGGTACTTTTGGAAGGAAACATTCAGCTCACTTTAAGATTAGCAGAAGTAGATTGTCCTGAAAGTGGACAAGCATTTGGAAAAAATGCGAAGCAATTTACCTCTGATGAGGTTTTTGGAAAACAAATTACCTTTATTGAAACGACGAAGGACCGTTACGGCAGAAGTGTTGCAAAAGTGTACTATGACAAAAAATATCTATCCGCAGAACTTATAAAAGCTGGTTATGGATGGTGGTATTATCAATATTCTAAAGACCAAAGCTTGGGTGATTTGCAGAACAATGCAGAAATGAATAAGCTTGGATTATGGCAGGATAAAAACGCCATTGCTCCTTGGGAATATCGCAAATTGAAAAGGTCTAAATCTAAAAGCTGATAATTACCTAATTATCCACGATCTGAGGCCGGGATAGTAAGGGCGCGAGCGCAGCGAGCGGTCTGAAGAAGTGCGATGGAAAAGTTCGAGCTTCTGAAGACGGAACCCCTGAATAGCCCGAGATGCCGCCCAAATAAAAAATCCGCTCTCCAAAATTGAAGAACGGATTTTTGTTTTATTTTTTTAGATGTTGATCAAAATAATCGGTCACTTTTTGCATCAAATGGACGCGGTCTTTGCCGATGACATTGTGCTGATGCCCTGGATACACGAAATAATCCAACTGCACGCCATTGTCAACAGCAGCCTTGAGGAACTTGATGGAATGTTGCCAAACCACAACATCGTCCTGCGCACCGTGAATCATCAAAAGATTGCCTTTTAGGTTCTGTACTTTGTCCAAAAGATTGGCTTTAGCATAACCTTGTGGGTTTTCTTGTGGCGTGTCCATATAGCGTTCGGTGTACATGATTTCGTACATATTCCAGTCGATAACGGGACCTCCAGCAACGGCAGCTTTGAAGACTTCTGGATGCTTCAACATAAAGGAAGTCGTCATAAAACCACCAAAACTCCAGCCGTGGATTCCCATATTTTGAGCATCAACGTAAGGTAGAGATTTTAGATAAGCAACGCCTTTTAATTGGTCGTTCATTTCGGTATCGCCCAAGTTTCTGAAAACAGCTTGCTCGAATTTGACACCTCTGTTAGACGATCCGCGGCCATCCATCGTGAAAATAATGTAGCCGTTTTGCGCCATATATTCGTACCAAAGATTGCCCGAAGCAGGGAAGGAGTTGGAAATCAACTGTAAGTGTGGACCATTGTACAAATAGACAATTGTCGGATATTTTTTGTTAGGGTCGAAGTCTGTTGGAAGAATGATTTTTCCGTAAAGGTCAGTGCCGTCGTCGGCTTTTAAGGTTACATTTTTAATCTCAGGACGCTTGTAGTTTTTAAGCGGATTTTCAGAGGTTAAAATGTTTTCGGATTTCAGATTGTTAGTGTAGATGATGTTGGCAACACGCGGCGTAGTTGCGTTGGCGTACACATCGTAAAGTTTAGAGCCATCTTTTGACAAAATACCTTGGTGCATTCCCTCAGCTTTGTCTAGTCTTTCCATTTTTTGAGTTTGCCAGTTAACACGATAAAGATGTCTCTCTAGCGCAGTTTCTTTGGTGGAAATAAAATAAATGTCTTTTTGTTTTTCGTTAAATCCAAGAATTTCGGTCACCAACCAATCGCCGTTAGTCAATTGTCCTACCAAACCTTTGTCCAGATTATAATGGAACAAATGGTTGAAACCTGTTCTTTGACTTTGCCAAATGAAATCGGTGTTAGAATTTGGTAAGAAAACGATTGGATTTTGAGGTTCTACATATTTGTCGTTGGTTTCTTCAAAAAGTGTCTTTACCAAATTACCTGTTACAGCATCGTATTGGTTGAACTTCATGTGATTTTGACCACGGTTAAGCACCGCAATAAAAATATATTTGGAATCTGGACTCCATGACACCGCCGTTAAGTATTGCTCTTTGTCGCCATCTATATTAAGAAAATGCGTTTTGTTGGTTTTAACATCGTAAACGCCCATTGTTACCTCGTGCGACTTTTGTCCAGCCATCGGATATTTGATGTTCGTGTTAACAGCAGGCGTTACCGACCAATCGATAACAGGATAGTCGTTTACCATACTTTGGTCCATTCTGTAGAAAGCAATCATCTCAGAATTTGGCGCTGCGAAAATACCACCTTTGATTCCGAATTCGTTTCTGTGAACGGATTGTCCATTGATGATGTCTTTGTTGTCATCATTGGTAATTGCTATTTCTTTACCATCTTTGTTGATGTAAAGGTTGTTGGCTTTAGTAAAAACGAAATTCTTATTATCTCCTAAAAGTTGTAGGTTTTCGTTATTGTCAGGTACCGAAATTCGGTTGTTTGCAGTCCAGTTTTTTCCGGATTTTGTCAACCAAACCAACTGATTATTATTGACGAAATAAGCTTTGTCTTTGCCAACGAAATTAATTTTTGGAAACGATTTTAATTTGTCCGTGCCAAGATTTTGATTTAGTTGAAAAAGTGAAATCAAGGTGTCTTGTTTTTTGCTTTTAACATCGGTTGTTAAGTAAGCATTTTTAACAGACTGAATATAAGATTGTCCATCATCTGACCAAGAAAATTGAGAAATGCTTTTGGGAGCAAGATTGCTTCGCATTCCGTTAACCGCTTCTGCCATCGTGAATTTTTGATTCTGTGCAAAAGCCAAGCTGCTAACCGCCAAAGCAACAAAAGAGTATTTTAAGAATTTCATTGAATATTGTATTAAATACCAAAAATACGGATTTATCTTGATTTTGAAATTCTAGTTTTATTAAAAGTCTTTTTTGAAAACGGCTTTCGGGTTTTTAAATTTTTAAAAATAATATTAAATGCAAAAAAAAATCCTCCGCAATTGGAGGATTTAGTATTTACGAAGTTTGTTCTGACAAAAACTCCCATTCTTGCAAGGCAAGATCAAGTTCTTCTTTTGTCTTGTTGTATTGTTCTAAAGTTTCGTCCGATGGATTATCTTTCGTAAACTGCGCTTCGAATTCCGAAACCTTGGTTTCAAGCTCCGAAATTTTTTCTTCCACTTTTTTAATCTTGTTTAAAACAGCTTTTTGCTCTTTGCTTACAAAACCAGAATTAGTTGAAGCTTCCTTTTCAACAGGTTTTTCTTCTTTTTTAGCTTGTTCCACTTTAACTTCCTCACCATGAAGCTTAGCTTTTTCGGCAGAGATTTCACGGATGCTTTCTTTTTGACGGAACTCCAGATATTCGTCGATGTTTCCTAAGAATTCTTTCATTTTTCCATCACGGAATTCAAAGATTTTATCACAAAGACCTTGCAGGAATTCACGGTCGTGAGAAATAACGATCAAGGTTCCTTCAAACTTTTGAAGCGCCAATTTGATAATTTCTTTAGACTGAATATCCAAGTGGTTGGTAGGTTCGTCCATAATCAACGTGTTGAAAGGACGTAACAACAACTTACAAAGTGCTAGACGGTTTCTTTCTCCTCCAGAAAGGACTTTCGTCTTTTTGGTAACATCTTCACCTTGGAACAAGAAAGATCCTAAAAGGTCACGAACTCTAGGTCTCGTTTCTTCGGTTGCAGAATCTTCTGCTTCTTGAAGAACCGTTTTGTCTGGTGTTAAAACCTCTTCCTGATTTTGAGCAAAATAACCAATGTTGACATTGTGTCCCAAAGTCCAATTTCCGGAATGGTCTTTAATTTCGCCAGCCAAAATTTTAGCTAAAGTCGTTTTTCCTTGACCATTTTGCCCCAACAAAGCGATACGATCACCACGTTGTATAAAGAAATCGACATCATCAAAAATCTGTTTTTGCCCGTAAGCTTTTCCAAGTTTATCGGCTTCGAAAACAACTTTCCCAGGAACAACAGATTGTACAAATCGAATATTGAATTTAGAAACGTCCTCGTTGTCGATTTCGATACGTTCGATTTTATCTAATTTTTTAATCAAAGATTGCGCAAAAGAAGCTTTGGTCGCACTTGCACGGAACTTGTTGATGTTGTCTTCCATCTGTTTGATTTCCGCATCTTGGTTTTTCTTAGCTTGTGCCAACTTCTCGCGACGTTCTTCACGCATTACCAAATATTTGGAATAGTTGGCTTTGTAATCGTCCACTTTTTTGTTGTTAACATCAAAAGTTCTGTTACAAACGGCGGTCATAAACTGCTTATCATGACTTACCAAAACGATGGCACCGTTATAATCTTTCAAGAAGTTTTCTAACCAAATAATGGATTCCATATCCAAGTGGTTGGTCGGCTCATCCAGAAGCATCAAATCATTTTTCTGAAGTAAAAGCTTCGCCAATTCGATACGCATTCTCCATCCACCAGAGAACTCGTCAGTGATTTTATGAAAATCATCTGCTTTGAAACCAAGTCCAAACAAAACCTTCTCCACATCGCCTTCAAGATTATAGGCATCATGATTCATCAACAAATCGTTAAGCTCTGTCATTTTCTGAATAAGGTCAGAGTAAGCATCACTTTCGTAATCTGTTCTGGTTGCTAATTGATGATTAACCTCTTCTAATTCGTCTTTCCAAGCATTAATTTGCTCAAAAGCTTGCATGGTTTCGTTCCAAACAGTTCTACCTTTTACAAAATCTAAATCTTGCTTTAGAAAACCAATTGTGATATTACCTTCTGTGACAACATTTCCTTCGAAGAAAGTTATTTCCTTAGAAAGTATTTTAAGAAGTGTAGATTTTCCCGCTCCATTTTTACCTACCAAACCGACTTTATCATCTTTTTTGATGGTGAAATTCACATCTCTAAAAAGATAATTACCAGAATGATGAAGCCCTAAACCTTGTACTGAAACCATGTGTTAAATTTTACGGTGCAAAAGTAAGGATTTTAAGCGAGAGAGAAAATTGAAGTTTTTTTTTCAGAATTACGATTTTAGAATTATGAATTATGAATTATGAATTATGAATTATGAATTATGAATTATGAATTATGAATTATGAATTATGAATTATGAATTATGAATTATGAATTATGAATTATGAATTATGAATTATGAATTATGAATTATGAATTATTTTTGCTAAACACTAAACACTAAACACTAAACACTAAACACTAAACA
>NZ_JASLDS010000025.1 GCF_030151385.1 Soonwooa sp. | reverse complement strand
TTTTTATTAAATCAAGAGAAATGTCATTAAGATTTGTATTATTACTAATACTGGTTTCTGGAGCAGGTTGAGCTTTTACAATAAAAATAAAAAATGTAAAATAAATTATTATAATGTTGTTCATAAAATTTCTGCTAACGGGAAACGGCTTTGCGAAGGAGCGGCTTAGAAAGACGAAACTTTCAATAATCACTAACATTAGCAAAAGCAATTTTCTGAAACTAAATTACAAAAAATTGTGAAAGAAAATTGCTTTTGCGGATAAATATTACTGAACTTTCAAATTATCACTAAACCCGCTCTTTTGCAAAACCGATGTTATCTGCCGTTTTTCTTATTTATTTTTAAAAGTCATATCCAATTTTGATACTCAAATCAAGAACTCCGCCCGAAACATTTTTGTCATATCCGATTGTTGTTCCATATCCAAATCCTGCTTTAAATTCATAATTAAAATTTTCAGCAAAATTTCTTCTAATTCCAAATGTAGGAATAAAATTCAGTTGATTTGTTAAACTCAAATTATTATCATTTGAAATTACGAACCAATCTGGAATGTATCTTACTTGCAAACCGAAATAATTTGCGGAATTATTTTTAGTGTTTTTTCCATTTTCTGCTCTTTTTGCGATATTGTAATAATATTTTGGTTGGATTGTTAATGCAGGATAAAAAGCAAATCCTGTTTTTGCATACATATCCCCGCCCCAAATTGCAGGAAATAAACTTGCTTCACTTCTTAATACAATTTTATCCGCTAGTTTTGCTTCGTTATAAATGTCAAGTCCAAAAAGTCCAATTTGTGCTCCTGTTACACTTTTTTCTACTGTGGAATTTTGTGAAGTAGAAGTTTGCGCATTTGAAAATGCTGAAATAAATAAAATTCCCGAAAGTAAAATTGTTTTCTTCATATATTTTTAAAAATTTTTATTGTTTTTTTCTTTGTTAGACGGCTTTTTGATAAAATGGCAGATAACGGAAAAAGTATTGGCGAAGTGCGGGCTAAATTGAACGAAAAGTTCAATTTCGACCAAGCGTAGCCGATGCTTTTTCAATGGAACTAAATTATAAAAATTATGTGGAATTGAAAAGCAACGGCGGATAAATATTTCTAAAAGTTCAACTTGTTACTTCACCCCGCATTTTGCCAATACAATGTTATCGGCAGTTTTTATTTTTTTCAACGTTCAAATAGTCTTTTAACGCTTTATCAAAAGACATAAAATGCTCTGATATTTTTTGGTCAATCAAAGTAAAGATAAAATCTTTGTACTCTTCTTCGGTTGGATTTTTGTTTTTTTCATAGAAACATTTTTCATACCACCAATAAAGTGGGAAATTTCCAGATTTTATTGGACTTTCGTTTTCACCTTTGTAATAAAGAAAAAATTCAACGCTTTCTTTTTTCATTTTAACAATTAATATACATTATCGGATTTGCATTTCCTTTTTTAAAATAATCTTCAACAGATTTATATTTGTATTTGTTTTGAATTGTTTCTGAAGCAATGTTTCCGATAAATTCTACTCTATCATCAATGGTTTCGATTTTTCCACGAACACTCATTGATTCTCCTGCTTTCAACCATGTTTTTACTTCGTAAACTTCTTGGATTATACCATTATATACAGCAAAAGCATATTTAGCATTTTTTGCTCTTTCTATATTCATTTTCCAGTATCCTCTTGTAAAATCATAAAGTTCCATTTCTGTCATTGAGTATCTAAAATGTTGATTTATACGGATAAGCAATGATGGTTCATCAATTTGAATTTTTTGTTTAGAATATGCAGAAACAATCTGTTTTACAGTCATTCTTCCAAATTCTGCACTTTTAAAACCAATTTGTTTATTTGTTAAGTTTTTAATTCCCAATAAATCAATAATTGCAGATTCAATTCTTAAAACAGAATCATCTTCAATTCCGTGAATTAAAATTTCAATTTTGGGTTTTAGACCTTTTTCAAGAAGTTCATTTAAGTAAGCAACTTTTTCGCATTCCTTTTTGTCTTTTAAATGGTCAAAGACTCTGTTGCCTTTTCCTTTTCCAACGTAAAATATTTTTTCAGTTGTAGGATCAGAGTAGATATAGACATAGTTTTTTAAATTTTCTATTACATTTTTTGGAAATTGGTTCATTGTACGCGAGTTCTGTGAAAATTGCCGATAACGGAAAAAGGCTTTGCGAAGTGCGGGAATTCGAAGAACTGGAAGTTCAAGAATTCAGAAACGTAGCAAATGGCTTTTTCAGATTGTTAAATTAATAAAAAAATCAAGATGAAAAGCCAATTTGCGGATAAATATATAAAATAGTTCAACTTAGACTTTAACCCCGCATTTTGCAAAACCACTGTTAGGCGATCGCCCTGCTTGTTTTCTGCCTTTTCTATTGTTATGGTGGGTGCTAATATTTTAATTGCGGTTGTTAAATTTGTTTCCGCGTATGCAATAAATATAAATGCGCATATGATAATTTATTCCGTGAAAGAGATATTTATTATTGCGTACATGATAATTTACTTCGCGTAAGAGATATTTATGATTGTGCGTAGAATAATTTATTCTGCGTAAGAGATATTTATAATTGCACAAAGGATAATTTAGATTGCGGATACAATAAATAGGTTTGCGGAGCAAACCTATTTAATTGAGGGTGGAATATTTTATTTCGTGGTAGCGAATATTATATTTTGGGTTTATTATGCTCTTGGCTTTTTAAACTCAATGCCTTTTACTTGTGCGAATTCTGGGCTTGTTGCTCCGTAAACTGCTTTTATGTATTTCTTAACTTCCGATGCTATTTCGAAGATGCTATCGGGTTTGGTGTAAAGTGTTGCATTTCTAGCAATTCTTGCATTACTTACTTCTACATAAGCGTTGGCTACTTCGTTGTTTTTGGTTGCTAAATCGGTTTGTTTGGCTTCTAGCGTTGTAATTTTTAAATCGTCTTCGTTGGGTGTGTAGCTAGGTTCTGTTTTTAAAACTGTTATTAGTCCTTCAAAGTGTTGCAATTGTTGTGTGTAAGATTGTTGGCTTGTTGATATGGTTTTGGGTGCAGGTGCATTAGGGTCTTGTGGAGTAGTGGTAGCGGGGGTGCTTCTTTGTCCTTGTAATTTTCGGTTGAACCCTTTTGCATCGTTCACCAATTCGTCTTTTGCATCGGTTGTTTGTAATGCGTTGATAAGACGAGTAGATAAGGCTTTTAAATCACTGAATGCGTTTAGTCTATTGTTAACTTTGGTGTTGTAAGTTGCATTTTGGTCTACAACGTTTGCTAAACTAGATTGTGCATTAGTAAGGAGTTTTTCAAGTTGTGGAATTTTTAACGCTTCTTTTGATGGGTTGTAGGTTTCGCCATAAGCTTTGACAAAAGCAATTAGGTTTTGGAAGTTTGCGACATTCTTTGCATGTCCTGTTTCTGATGTTGAAGCCATTTGTATTTTGTTTTAATAATTAATGTATTAAATATAATAAATAAAACAATATAAATAGCAGTAAGTAAACAAATTAGCCAACCGTAAGGTTGGCTAGTCTGTTTAGAAAGAGAGGTAATACTTCTTTTACTCAATTTCTATTTTATCTATCTCGGTCATTAATCGTGCGGTTTCTGATAATGCCACAATGATTTTCTGATAGTGTAGAATGTCCTCGAAGTCTAAGGTTCTGTCTTTTCTATCTTTTAGCCATTTTTGGGCAGGTTGGTAACCACCGATATAAAACTCCCACGCTGTTTGTGGTACATTATCGAAATATTGGGTATCGTTGATGTATACTTTACCATTATCATATTTTGGTTTGCCTACCACGTTGTCTCCGTCTATGGGATATTGCGTTATGTATTTTTCTACGATAGGACTTTCTAATAAATGGATTTCTCTTATTTGTCCTCCCAATGTTACCAATTTCCAAAAGGTATCTTGGTCTTTTGGATAAGGGACTCTAGGGAAATCTATTTTTAAAAATTCTTTGTACTTCTGGCGGTAGGTTGGCGAATGTAATACCGCATAGATATAATCCAATACATCTAAAGGTGTAAAACAATTATGGTAGCCCCAATCGTAAGGGCGAACCAAAGGTTCTCCCGGAAGTTTGGTTTCTACTAGAATTTGGAATTCGTCGGGAATGAGTTTATGGTCGGGTACAAATGCTAAGCCCAATGCTTTTGCGATATTATCGACAATCTCCGCATTGAGATTGGGTACTCTTTCGGCTTGTTCTTCGAAAGAGGTTTGTCCGTTGGTTTCGGGGTATAGATAAAGGGGAAAGAGATAAGTTCCTCCTCTGTTGCTATACATTGTTCTCTCATCTATTAAACTACTAGTTGCATATATATGACTATAAGGAGCATCTTGAAAAAATTGTCTCATTAAACAGATGCCTATATTGCTTTTATTTATAAAATGTTTCATTACTATGCTTCTCGAGCGTCCTAAAAAACCTGAAGATGAACCTGTATAAACAATTTTTCTAAAATCAAAAGGTCTGTAGTTATATAATGCATATACAGGAGAGGTATTTTTTATTAAATCCTCTTTAGCATTTTGGTAGTTCCAGCCACTACTTTCTTCTCGTTTAAATAGAGTTTTCAATTTTTCAACTGGTTCATTTTGAAAAAGTGTCACTATTTTTTTTAACTCGTCAATGCTTTCGTTAATTGAAATAGTATCACATTTTGTTTGAATGCCAGAATTAAAAAGAGGCATTAAATCAACAACACTTATATATTTTAAATATTTTTTATCAGTTGATAAATCTTTTGATGTAAAAAAGCAATTTTCATTATCATTTTTTATTAAATTCCAATCAATCGAATTTAAGTTATTTGAATTTAGAAAATCATATTTAAATTCTCTTTTTCCAAATAAATCAAAGTGTTGAATTGATTTTTTATTGCTTTTGTTTTTTATAAATATGTTAATCGATACTCCTTGTTTAATATCAAAAACATTTTCATCTGCACCACCAGCAGGGTTCTTTTCTTTTTTACTAGAGTTTCCGTGTAGGTCGATAATATATATTTTATCAAAACTAGAAACTAAATTTTTTCTCATTTGTCGGTGTGTAATACCATCTATAAAACTATTATTTGAAATATATGCTAAAACACCACTACCGTTTTTATCTATGAAATGCTGACCATATCGAATAAATTTGATATAGTCATCATCAAGATTTATTTTACGTTCGTTTAATTCTTTTTTGTAATCAGAGATTAAATCTTGTATCCACTTATTTTTATTTGTGCTACTCACTGAATAAGGTGGATTTCCAATAATGCACATTACGGGCGTGTCTCGCTTGATACGGTTGGCTTCGTTGGCTTCTGAGCTTAGCCAATTGGCAAATAGCGTCCCTGTATCGGGGTGGCTTTCCTCTAAACTATTGGTAAGGTAGACTCTAAAACGTTGGTCGGTGGTTGGCTTGTAGCCTGTTTCTGTCAATAATAAATCCAATTGCAAATGTGCCATTGCATAACTCGCCATTAGCAACTCGAAGCCATTAAGACGAGGCAATAAATGTTGTCCTACATAATTGCTCCAAATGCCTTGTTGCCCCTCAAATTTTTTGTGAATATGCTTGATGACTTCCGCTAAAAACGTTCCTGTACCCGTTGCAGGGTCAAGGATTTGCACTTTATGAACTTCTTGTTCTGCTGTTTTGATGTTGTCTTTGTAGCGATTGTCTGTCGCTTGCAGATTTACTTTGATTTTGGTTTTGCTGGTATCTGCTAAGCCTTGTGGTAGATTAAATTCGGTTTTTAGAATATCGTCTACCGCACGCACAATAAAATTAACCACAGGCGCAGGGGTGTACCAAACGCCTCTTGCTTTTCTTAATTTGGGGTCGTACTCACTAAGGAAGGTTTCGTAAAAATGGATAATAGGGTCTTCCATTTTTGTTGCTTTCCCGTAGTTTTTTAAGATTTCTTGAACATTGCAAGCTAAGAAAATTTCTACCAAGCTGTCTACAATCCATTTGATACGGTCGTCTATATCTGGACCCGCAATGTAGCCAAAAAGCTTGCGTAAAAATGGGTTGGACTTCGGGATAAGTTCTGCGGCTTCTTGTCTGCTGAACGTAGGCAAAGTAGGGTCGTGAAGTCTCGCCGCAAACATACCATACGCAATGGTTTGAGCATATACATCGGCAAAACCTTTTGGTGTAATATCGTGAATAAGGATTTCCTTAAAGGCCGTCATTTGGTCTTTAAGTGTGCTGTTCTCGTGATGGTATTCGTCACTTGTAAGCGCCTTTTCTATGACATCAGAAAGTAGGCGGGCTTTGCCCGCCATCATTTCTGCTAGTTTTTTACTGCTTTTTATGGTTTGTCCAACGTGAGAACAAAAGTCCTTTATAAGATTGGTAAATGTTGCAAAGTTACTAGATAACGGAACGATAATGCCGTTTTGTAGTTCTGCTATTGCAATTTTTGTTATAAAAACTCCGTCAATATATAAATGAAAATCTAGATAATCTGTGAAGATTAAATTGCTAAGCGATGCTTTGTAACGGTCGAATTGTTCTTTGTTTCCTGTTTTCTTTGTTCCGTCTAGGTCTTTGTCGCCAATGTCTTTGGCTTCTATAAAGCCAACAGGAATATCGTTTTTAGTTAAGATATAATCTGGTGCTCCACAACTTTGTCTTTTGGGTTCGTTGGTTGCTCTAATTGTAGGAACTAAACTTTCTAGTAATTGTTGGAGATCGCCACGAAAGGTATGCTCGGTTGTGTTTCCTAATTTATATCGTTGATTTATATTATTAATATATTGTTCTAAAGTCATTTTTTATGTTCTCAGAGTTATACTTCAAATTTAGTTTTTTTTAATCTATAAGCAGATGATAAATTTCTTGATAAAAATAAAAAAGTTCCACTTTCTGTGAAACTCGAATATTTATTGCGCAATCTTTGAAAGGGTGTCGCCTAACTCTCAAATATACGCATATATTTCATTCGGGCAAATATATTTTTTTGACGTTTTATCAACCTTTTTGGAGATATACAAAATGCGCATATTGTAAGTTATCTATACGTTTTGCGCATACTCTTTCGATTGTTTTTTTTAAAAAATTGAAAAAAAATATTCTTTTTGAAGCAACCTTTTTCTTTTTTTTGCGTCTAATTGGTAAGAGCTTATGAAAGATAATTTTCAACATATTTTTAATCTTGTCCAAAAAGGTGACAGACAAGCACAAAAAACGGTTTTCGATATGTTTTCGAATCGTTTACTTTTTGTGGCTTCTAGTTACATTGGCAATTTGCACGATGCAGAAGATGTGTTGATGGAAGCATTTTTCAAAGCTTTTACAAAAATTGAAACTTGCCAAAATGCAAATGTATTCTCGGCGTGGTTGCGAAAGATTGTTGTCAACGAGTCTATTTCTTTTATCAGAAAAAAGCAAAATATTTTATACGTTGATTCTGATTTTATTGAAAATAAGGCTGAAAGTTTTTCAGACGAAATTCTAGAGAATGAAGAAGAAATTGATTTGAAGGCTTTAATGGATGCGATGCCAACTGGTTACAAAATCATTTTTAACCTTGTTGTTTTTGAAGACAAAAAACACAAGGAAGTGGCAGAAATCCTTAACATTAGTGAGGGAACTAGCAAAAGCCAGTTCAGTAAAGCTAAAAAGTTTTTGGCAGATTTTATTTTAAAACAAAAAATTGAAAAGCAAAATGTTGAAAAATCTTAAATCACAATATCATCAAGAAGAGCGCTTTGTGTCTCCAAATCTTTGGGATAGATTGGAACAGAAACTTGACGATGAAAAAGTAGAAATTGCGCCTCAAAAAACAAAACCTAATTTTAGATTGTTATGGTGGTCAGCTGCTGCTGTTTTAATTTTAGCCTTGTCAATTTTTATTGTTGAATCAAACACCACTGTTAAGGATATTACTCCCAAAATTGTTAATCAGAATAAAATTGAAAATCCACAATTTCAAGATAATTTAAAAGCTGAGGATTCCGAAAAATTGGTCGAAAAAACGATCGAAAAACCTCAAAGTAGTCAAGTTAAAAATATTGTTCAGACTCAGAACAAAGAAGTAAAAGTAGAGAATCAAGCTACTATTTCTCAAGATAATAATTCAATTTCGCCGATTGCAATTCCTGAGGAAAAAGCAATTGCCGACGCACCAGTCATTCAGCCTGCAAAACCTCAAAAATATGTCAATTCTAAAGATTTACTTTTCGGAGTAGAATTGGACAAAACAAGAGCTGATCAACAAAATAGTCAAAAATCAAAAATGGGACTTAACGATCTCAAGCATAAAAAAACTAGCGAAGATTTAGACGATCGATTGTCTCCTAAATCTATAAAAATTCTCGGTTTTACCATATTTGACAAAGATTCTGTTAATAAAAAATAAACTAACTATATGAAATCAAAAATCCTAATTCTGGCATTGCTTTCAAGCTTTGCTACAGCACAAACTACGCTCGAAAGTCAGATCAAAACTTATTCTGGCAATATTGATAAGATGATCGCTTCTCAAAAGCTGAAAATGCGTGACGAAATTAAAAAAGTTGAAGCGGCTTACGACGAAGGCAAAATCACCAAAGAAGAGTTGATCGCCCAAAAGACAGCTATTTCGGAAAAGTACGAAACAATCATTAATGACCAAATAGAGGCGCAACGCAACAGCATGGACAGCATTACAAAATCAACTGTTGTCGCATCGGTGTTTGGTATTAATTCAAGAAACAATAACAATGTCTACACCAACAGCAGTGGTATTGTAAGTTTTGACGTCAATGCGGCAAAAAACAAAAATAATCCAAAGAAGTACATCAATACAACTTCGACCAGTATTAATTATGCTTTTCTTAATCTGACGAAAGACAAAGGAAGTTTTAATCCTTTCGAGGACGATTCGCAAATGCGTTTTGGAAATTCTCACAGTTTTGAGATTCAGTTTCGACATGATATGCAGTTGGGAAATGAGGCTAGTCCGTGGTTTTTCCGTTACGGCGTTGCTTATCGTACTGATACTTATATGCCAAAACGTCCACAAGTTTTTGTTCAGAATAATCAACAATTGTATTTAGAAAATTTTGAAAATGGCAGTTTAAAACGTTCCAAGCTTCGTAATGTTTATTTGACTTTACCTGTAGAATTTCAGGTGGTTCTTAATCCGAAATATACGGAGTACGAAGGCAAAACTTATATCGACGGTCGCAAAAAAATGTTTAAAATTGGACTTGGCGCTTATGCTGGTGTCAACACGAGAAGTATTGCAAAAGTTAAATACTATAATCCAGACGGCAAGTTCGACAAATACCAATATACACTAGATGACGGTGTTAATAGCTTCTTATTTGGTGGCAAATTAACGCTTGGTTATGGCAGTTTTAACTTATTTATCAAAAAGGATTTTACACCGATTTTTAATGATAAAGCGATTTTGCCAAGTAAAAATGCCATCCAAGTTGGTATTGAATTGATAAATTTTGATTTCTAAAATAAATATCCATTATTCGTATTAACTCACAATTTGTCATTCAGAATGAAGTAGAGCGAAATGAAGAAACCTAACGTAGTGGTTCGACGCAGTCAATCTCTTTGATAATAGAGATTCCTCCTACGTCGGAATGACAGTGTTTTTCGAATTTAGGCGATCAAGCGGACAATCAAAAAAAAATAATAAAAAATTCTAAAATGATACTAAATTCTGTTATTAGATTTTTCATACTTGTACTAGGAATTATTCTGTCTGTGGTGATGGTGTCGGCACAGACAGAGATTTCTGGTTATGTTTTTAATGGAAATAAAAAAGCTTTGACTTATGTTAATATCGGTGTTAAATCTTCGGAAGCGGCAAGTATTTCCGACAAAGAAGGTTTTTACAAATTGAAATTTGATAAGGAAGTCGGTGCCAAAGATTCCATCGTTTTTTCTGTAGCTGGATTTGTTGATAAGCAAATTAGCTTTCAAGATTTAAAGAAAAATCCGAATGTCATTTTGGACCAAAAACAAACGGATCTTAACGAAATAGTCGTTAAATCTATTAAATTAAACGATAAGTTAATTGGTGAGAAGAAACGTCCAATGTTTACGTTCACCAAGTTTTTTAATCAAAATACGCCAACAGCCGAGCAGGGAAGTGTATTCCAAGTCTACAGCACCACCAAGATTAAAGCTTACAACTTCTACATTATGCCAAGTTCGCGTTTTGAAGAATTGACTTTAAAACTAAATATTTACAGTCTCAAAAATGGCTTGCCGCACCAAAATTTGTTAACGGAAAATATTATTTATCAAACCCAAACAACGGGTTGGCAGCGTATTGATTTGTCCAATTATCGTCTTCTTTTTAAAAATGAAAATGAAATTGCTGTGACACTTCAATTGGTCGATTATAAGAAGTTGGCGAATGAAGATTTCGTGTTTGGTGTTTCGGCAAAGAAAAGTTTAGGGCAAAATCTTTGGTACCGTTATCAAAGTCAGGGAAATTGGGAACGTGCGACTGGACAATATATCGCGAATATTGAAGTCGCTTACAACAAAACCTCTCAAGAAAAAGAAATTGCAACTTCTACTGAAACGCCTGAGGATTTGGATGATCTGAAAGCAAAAGAGAGTCTTGCGATTATGAAGTATAAAAGTGAAGCTCAGAACACCAATTATGGACGTAACAAATCAGGACAATTTTTAGATATTAAGGATGCCAAAATCTATTACGAAACTTATGGTGAAGGTCCAGCTTTGGTTTTACTTCATGGGAATGGTGGCAGCATTTCGGATTTTTATAAGCAAATTCCATTCTTTGAAAAACATTATAAAGTTATTGCAATCGATACTCGCGGGCAGGGTAGAAGTACGAATCTTTCTAAGCAAGATTATTCTTACGAAGGCTTTGCAAATGATTTATTTGAGGTGGTAAAACAGCTTAATCTTTCTAAAATCAATATAGTTGGTTGGAGCGATGGAGGTAACACAGGTTTAATCTTTGCTAAAAATCATCCGGAGTTGGTTGATAAGTTGGTGACGATTGGTGCAAATCTTTCTCCTAAAGGCGTTGATGAATCTCTGTTAAACGATTTTAAAAACGATTTTGAAAACGAAGATAATATGGGCGACAAAAGACTTTTGAAATTGATGTTGACGCAACCAAAATTATCACCTGAAGATGTCAATGCGATAAAAGTACCAACTTTAGTTGTCGCTGGCGAAACGGATATTGTAAAAAAAGAACATACCGAATTGATACAAAAATCTTTACCAAACTCCGAGCTTTTGATTGTTAAAAATGCTGGACATTATGTTCCATTCGAGCAATCCAAAATTTTAAATAATGAGATTTTGAAGTTTTTAACCAAATAACTTCTGTATATAAGTCCGATAGCCATTTAATATTAAAACATACTTTTTTAGGTATGTTTTTTTTCGTATTTTGGCAAAGCATTTTACAAAATGAAGAATATACAATTAATAGGCGTTATTTTAGTTATTGTGGGAAGTTTTCTCCCATTATTAAGGATTCCGCTTATCGGCAACTGGAATTATTGGAAGATTGATCCTTATCTATCGAGTATTATTTGGATTCTATCGGCTCTAGGTTTGCTTTTTATACAAAGAGAAAAATTAAAAGCGACGAGAATCGTTGCTGGAAGCCTTATCTTTTTCTTCATTTTTACAATTGTTGCTATCAAATTAAAATCACTCGATTTTTTTGCTTTTTTACCATTTAAGTCTTGGCAAAGTGCTTTTGCGGGAATTGTAAAATTATCTTGGGGCTGGTTTTTCGAATTTGTTGGTGCAGCATTAATGTTCTTAGGATTTAGCAAAAAACAAAATTTAAATAATTAATATTAAAAATAATGAAAGAAGTATTTATCGTTTCCGCGGTGCGTACACCAATAGGAAGTTTTATGGGAAGTTTGTCAACAGTACCAGCAACTAAATTGGGAGCTACGGCGGTTAAAGGCGCTTTAGATAAAATCGGAATGGATCCTAACGCGGTTCAGGAAATCTACATGGGTAACGTTTTGCAAGCTGGCGAAGGACAAGCACCTGCACGTCAAGTGGCTTTGGGAGCTGGTTTGTCAAATCACACACCCTCAACAACGATTAACAAAGTTTGTGCTTCTGGGATGAAGGCTGTTATGATGGCGGCTCAATCTATCAAAGCTGGTGACATGGATGTTATTGTTGCTGGTGGAATGGAGAATATGTCGATGGTTCCGCATTATTACAACGCTAGAGTTGCAACAAAACTTGGTGATGTAAAAATGCTTGACGGAATGATATTAGATGGTCTTACGGATGTCTACAACAAAGTACACATGGGCGTTTGCGCAGAAAAGTGTGCAACAGATTATAACATCACGAGAGAAGAGCAAGATGCTTTCGCTATCGAATCTTATAAAAGATCGGCAGCAGCTTGGGAAGCAGGGAAATTTGATAATGAAGTTGTACCAGTTGAGATTCCTCAAAGAAAAGGAGATCCTATTACTTTTGCTCAAGATGAGGAATACAAAGCCGTAAACTTCGACAGATTACCAACACTTCCAACAGTTTTCAAAAAAGAAAACGGAACAGTTACAGCAGCTAATGCGTCAACACTTAATGATGGTGCTTCTGCTTTGATCTTGGTATCAAAAGAGAAAATGGAAGAGCTTGGTCTTAAGCCTTTGGCTAAAATCGTATCTTATGCAGATGCAGCACATGAGCCAGAAAACTTTACAACAGCGCCATCTAAGGCATTACCAATCGCTCTTAAAAAGGCGGGTTTAGAAATTTCGGATATTGACTTTTTCGAGTTTAACGAAGCTTTCTCAGTTGTAGGTTTAGCAAACAACAAAATTTTAGGATTAGATGCTTCTAAAGTTAATGTTAATGGTGGTGCAGTAGCAATTGGACATCCACTAGGAAGTTCTGGTTCTAGAATCATCGTAACTTTGATCAACGTATTAAAACAAAATGGTGCAAAATATGGTGCAGCTGCAATCTGTAATGGAGGCGGTGGTGCATCAGCAATTGTAATCGAAAATATTTAAGTATTTTATTTTAATAATGTTAAATCGGATTCTTCGGGATCCGATTTTTTTGTTTTAAATTTTTCTGCAATTTTTTTTCGTTAAAACCCTGGCTTTAAATCTAAGTTTGGGATAAGAGAATTAACGTCTGTTTGAGTGGTTTTCGAAGAAAACTGTATCGAAAACAAGTTAATTCTCTTATCATTAAAAACTTCTCGATACGCTGCGCTATTCGAAGTGACGTTTCGCACAATGAAAAGTGCTTTGTTCGAAAATCAATCCAACTTCGGTTTCAACGAAGAGATGATTGCAAAGTTGAGTGCGCCAAGTATCACGGAAATGGGAAACATGAGAATATTTCCCATAAAGCCCATGACAATTGTCGCTGGAATATTGGATAAGACTTCGTCTGTCGGCTCGTGGATGAGAAGTGCAATGAAATTTCCTAAAAAAATAATCAAAATGCAGCTCAAAATCGATACTAAAATTAGTTTTAGGTTTCCGTATTTTTCAAAATGTAGAAATCTAAAAAATAGGAAATAAATAAGAATGCAAGCAATTGACAATCCTAACATCAAAGGATAATTGACATTTTTGGTAAACGACATTTTACCTCCAAAAAATAAAATGGCATTTCCGATAATGAGATTAATGATAATGACAATGGATGCTATTTTTAATCGAATCTTGGTGGTCATTATTTGAATTTTAAGGTCTAGTTAATTCCGTAATCGAAACAGGAACTTTAATCGTTTTGGTTACAATTCCTGAATTTTTAGCTTTGAAGAAAAATACTTTATCCAATTGAAAATTATCGTTTTTAATAACTACAACCGAATTCTTTTCATTAGAATTTTGAACGTTTTCAAAACCAAATTCTTTGTATTTTTTTTCAAAGCCTGCAAAATCCAAACCTTGATTTTTTCTCAGTTTATCATACATACTTTCTGAGAGCGACAAAGCATCTGGAGACGAGTTTCCAGGAATCTTACAATAGAAATCGCTTGATTCGCCTCCTAGAAGCAAGTAGTGCAAAACATTGGCATCAAATTCTAAAATCTGAATTTTTTGGTCGCCAATGCTATATTTTTCACCAATGCTTTTTGAAGTGATTTCTACTTTGTCATATTCGGTGGGAAGGCTAATCTCGATTTCTACAAAACCTTTTAGTTTTGTAAATTCCCCTTGCATTCCTAAGGTTTTAAAGCCAATCCATTCTAGCAATTTCCCGTTTTTCTCTTCAAAACCGCCTAAGTTAATTCCTAATACCTCTTGGTTTAACTTTATTTTTTCGTTGTTTTCGTTGACTAATTCGTAGCTTTTTACTTTGGCTCTCAAGTTGTCTAAAATCGATTTTTCTGTCGTAATACTACCCGTATTCTTGTATTCTTCCAACTGTTTCGGAGAGTAATAATTAGAAATTAGCATTGAAAAAGAAATGATATCCGAACTTTTTTCAGTTGGTAAAACAATACCAGATTCCGCAGTAATACTTTTTTCGATTTCTGAGAAAGTCTGTTCTATTCGTCCTTTGGAGGAAGTCAAATCCCAAGGATATATCTCGTTGTTGGTTTTTGGAGCATCAGGAAGTTTGCTGTTTTTTGTTGTAACATCTTCATAAACTTGAAAGTCCTGAAAATGCTCTTTAGAGTAATCGCTATCAGAATAATTTGCAGCTTTATCAATTAATTTTGGATAATCTGTTTTGTTTTGGCAAGCCATCAAATATGGCAAAGTTGCTATTATTAAAAGTTTTTTCATTTGTTATTTACATTTTTCTAAAACCTGTTCTTTTGTAAAATCTACTTTGTTAAAGTCTGCGGTTAAGGTGTCAATTTTATTCTGTTTTAAATGATTTGCAAGATCACAATAATTTTCAAAACTAGCATTAGAAGCGAGGTAAAAATTGCTTAATTTTTTAAGTTTTGGAAGATGAATATTGCCATTAATTTTAGAATCTTCATTCAGTGCGAAATGTCCTTTAACAACTTCTAAATTCGGGAAAATTATACTCGTTAATTTATCAGAAAATTCTATGGAAAAGTTTTCGTTGATGGTTTTCAGATTTTTAAAATTAGAAAGGACTTCAATTTCGGTGTTGGAAATATAAATTGTTTTGACTTCTTCCAAAGTATTGAAAGCGTTAAGCGCTTTTAATCCACTATTTCCAGTGATGTATATGTTATTGACTTTTTTAAGATTATTAAAAGTATTGATTTCGCGAATGCCGTCTTTACCGTATTTCCCAATGTTATTTCCGAAAATAATATCACCATTTACGGTCGTTAATTTTTCGAAATTTTCGATTTTTGTTAACTTGGTTCCACAGCCAGAAATATCGAAACTTCCATTTACTTTTTCGAGATTCGATAAACCAGCGACGGATTCAAGACTATTTATCTTTGTAATCATCAAGTCTCCATTAATTGTCTTAATACTTTTCAACGCGTCAAGGTTGAAGATTTCTTCGTTATATTCGGTGCTCTTCGTATTTCCAATGCTTAGATTTCCATCAAAAAAACTGTAATTGTTTTTGCCAAAGTCATCGATTTCTTTTTGTGTAGTCAGCTCGATATCGCCTTTGTAGATTTTATCGTTTTTGTCTGCAACTAAATTTACTTTTTGCTCAATATTTTGGCTTTCTGGCTCTTTAGAAATGGTCGTTTTTCCACATGAGGAGAATAAAGCGGCTAGTAGAATGCTTGGGATTGTAAGATATTTTATCATTTTGTTTTATGCTTGATTTAATTTAAAACTAAACAAGTTTCTTAATTAAACGGAAAATTTTGGTATTTTTTGAGTTCGCCTGTGTCGGCATCAATTATGTAAATGGGTTTTAATACCTTATCATTGACATGGTATTCTCGAAATAAGTAATAAGTCGATTTAGGTTCTACTCGGATTCCTATAAGGAAATTTCCAATGTAGCTTTTATCGATTTTTACATTGTCGAAAATTTTTGTGGCTTGTTCTAAATTGATTTTATGATTTTGAAGACTTTTCTTGAAATCCTCATCAGATTCTTTTATAAATCTTGCTTGCTCGTTTTTTGATTTTCCAAGCATATAAGTATAAGGCAGAATATTGTCTTGACCTCGAACACCATTAATGGTATATTGATTTTCCAATTCGCAATCGCTAATCATCACAGGTCCCATCATTCCCCACAGTTCGTGCGCAGAAAACTGAAAGTCCGAAATATAATATTTTAGTTTCTCATTGATTGTTACAACAATGGTATCAGCGCGCAGAAACGATGGATAGGGGATTATCATCTTGCGTTCACGTCCGTCGGCGGAAATATACTCGAAATTACGACTTATCGTATCTCGAATTATTTTGTTATTTCTTATGATTTGGAATTTTACTTTTTCCACATCTTTAGCATTAAAATCTCTCAATCTAAAAGCAGCAAACTGCGTAATCACCTTGATAGTATCACATTCTCTGGTTTTCTCTTCCGCTTTTTTTTCCATTTTAGCCCTTTGTAGTTTAAGTGATATCCAAAAACCACTAATCATAATAGCAATAATCAATGCGATGACAGCAATTATTTTTAGAAGTATTTTTAAAGTTTTATTCATTTGTGGAAGACGATTTTGGGTATTTTACGAATTTAAAACATTACAGTGAAACATTTTCATTTGTTTTGATTCTTAATGTCACATCTTCAATGAGTTTATCAATATCTTTAGGAGGATTTTCTAAGCTTTTTGATTTTTGAAATTGTTCCAAAGCCTTGTCGAAGTCTTGTTTTTCAACATAATAAATCCCCAAAGCTTTGTACGGGTCGGCTAGTTCTGGCATTATTTGGATGGATTTTTGAGCATCAGAAAAAGCTTCTTCTAACTGTCCGGTTTTCACCTTTGCCAACGCAAGATTGCTGTAGGCGTAAGACATATTTTTGTCTAAAGCAATGGCTTCATTAAGAAGTGGAATTGCCTCATCATACTTTGCTTGAAGACAGAAGGTGTAGGCTTTATTGTTGAGAGAAAATTTGTTTTTAGGATTCAGTTTCAGGGATTCATCATAGAATTTTAAAGCTTCCTCAAACTCGCCTGTTTCGGTGTAACATATACCGTGGTTTACAAAATCATCAGAATTAAAATCAAAATTTGTTTTAAATTCATTTGAAATGCTTTTGGCTTTTTCTATTTCATTGTTTTTAACCAAAGCAAAAATTGCCAATCTGTAAACATCTTGTTTTTTGCAAGTTACAACCAGTTCTTCAAAGATTTTTGCGGCTTCTGCATATTGTTTGTTTTGCAAAAAATTAACGGCTTTTGGAAATTCTGCTGGGAGTTTTTTAAGTTTTAAAAGTGCTAAAATCCGACTTCCGTCATTAGTCGTTGTTCTGCCATCTTCCAAAGCAATTTTCCTGTTAAACGGAATGAGATTCGCAACAAAATCGATTAAGGAAGAATAGAAAAGCAGCAAAAAAAATAGATTTTTAAAATCCGAATAATAATTGATTATGAAAGTTATTATAGCAAAAACCAAAGACATCAAAGGACCACCAAAACTAAACAAAATCTCCTTGTCGATGGACATTACATTTGCTTCTGCAATGCAAACGCCGCGTCCCCATTTGATTGGGTTTTTATAAAAATAGTAAATGTAAGGTCCAATTTTAAAACTAAAACCTCGGTCTGTATTTCCGTAAGAACCAATAAATACTTTGACGTCTTTCTTGGTAAAAATCCTTGCAATAATGGCATGTCCCATCTCATGAAAGAAAACCGTAATTGGCCTTATCAAAAATAAGAGCCAAATGAAAAATACTAATGGAAGAGAATGTGAAGTCATCTGAAGTGCGGATATTAAGGGATTTCTTTTATGATTTTTTCAGCTTCTCCATTGACTTCATATTGGTGTTCGCTCGCATTTTCAAGAGCGTATTTTGCCAATTCAACTGTATGATTTTCTATTTGCCGTTTTCCTTGTTTATCAATTGTGGAGAATTCCATTACATGAGTATTGTAGTTATATGAGATTTTGTAAGTCATTTCCAAATCAGGTTTAGGTTTATCCATTTGACTTGAAACATTTCCAAAATTATCTTTATAAAGAGTGATACTTGTCCCAATACACATAAACTTAGCATTTTCTAATCTAAATATTTTTGTAGTTTTTGGCTCATTGATTTTTTCATTTTCAATTAGTCTGAACGTAGAATTCAGAATTTTCACTTCTATATTTTTGTCATAGTAACCTTCATGTGGCATAAAGTAAGTATCATTTACAGATTTTATGTCGTACTTATTAATTGTTGGGTTAAACAGTAAAACATACAAGGAGATAGCATTGTAATTTCTAAGTGCTTTTTCTTTATTTGGTGTGTCGTATCTAATAATTTCTCTAATATTGAGCGGATTAATTTCTCGCGCAACCACAACATAATCATCGTGTCCATCAGAATTGAGGTCGCCTTTTGCTAATGAAATAAGTTCCCAACCTTTTAGTATTTCGTTGTAGTTATTAATCGAATTAGTATCTATTGAAGGATATTTAATGCAAAGTCTTTCGTCATTTGGGTTATTTTTTTCGGTGTTTAGTTCTTTGAATTTTGATAGATTAACACAAGCCGATTCTACAATAATTCGATTTTTTGGAAATTTATTTCTCTGACTCCAAGAATTCAAAAGTTTAGCTTTCAATAAGTAAGTCTGTGGATTATTGGGGAATTTCTCAATGATATTATCATAGGCTTTCATTGCTTTGTTAAAATCATCTTCGAGAGAATGGTCTTCGAGAAAATAATTATCTAAAAATTTTTGATGAAGTACTTTCGCTGACTCAAGTAGAAATGCGGGATTGTTTCCATCAATTGTAACTGCTTTTTGTATGAGTTTTTCTATTAAGTCCTGAACTGCTGGGTCATACGAATGTAATTTTTTAAGACTTCCAATGTAGTTCGAAAGAACATTTGGGTTGTCGGGCGCTAATTCGTAAGCTTGTTTAAAATAGAAATAACTTTGGTTGAAATCACCCAAATCTACAGGTATTTTTGACTTCGCCGCACCTGCATTTAGATAACCAAGGTAAGAGGATGGATAAAGCTTAACTGCTTTTTCAAAATATTGCAGAGCTTCTGTATATTGCTCTTGGTTGTAAAAGGCTAAACCAATATTGTTAAGTGAAGCTTCTAGATAAGATTGGTCTATCATTCCTAAAAACATAAATAGTCCATTAGAATCGATGTAATTTTTATTCTTTAAGTCACTTTTCGCATTTTCAAAAATGGCGTCAAGTTCTTTTGTCGTCAGTTCTTTTTTGTCATGTTGTAATAATAGCTGAATTGCTTTTTCTGTACTTGTCGAATTAAAATAATTACTTGTTTTATATGACATGAACTGAGAATCATATTTTTTTCCATCTTTTTCACAGTAAAGTTTTTTCTCATAAAACTGCATCAAAAAGGAATAATTATACTTCATTCCATATTTTACACTTCCATTTCCAAGATTTTGAAAACAAGGTGAGGGAAAGTTTTCAGATTTGTTACCAATTTTTTTTATGATTGCTGTGGAGTCTACTTGCACGTATTTTTCGTAAAGTTTTTTGTACTTACAGTCTTTTCCTAAAGCATAGTTAACGAAATCATTATAATAGTCAAGATATTCAGAAGACTGTTGTCTATTGTTAACTATTTTGCTTTGTGTCGACTTGCTTGCTTGTTCTTTGTTTTGTCCAAAAAACATACAAGTAATTAATAAAAATGCGGCTAATATTGTTTGTTTACCAATCATCAATAATCATATGAGTACTTAAAAATACTAATATTTTTGCAATGTTTTTTATCTATAAAATTTAAACAGGCTCTAATCGTATTTGTCACATTTTCTGAACATTATAAATTGTTTGAATCCCGCGAAAGTACCATCAACTTTCCATGTTTCTGCAAAGACTTCAAGTTTTGCAAAAATATTATCAGATAATTCGTTATCAAAAAGACATTCGCCAATAATGCTTCCATCTTCTCTTTTTGAAATGTAAAGTTTCAGCCAATGAAATTTTTTATCAGATGACATTTGAGGCGTAACTTTATCTTTTACTAAGTTGTAAAGATCATTTTCCTCTAAATCTTGGTCACTACTTCCTTGTTTGAAAAGCCTGCCAAGTTTCGGATGCCATAGAACATTATCATGATAAAAATCCAAATCGGGATCATGTGTGTCCGAAAAGCTTTCAATAATTGGTTCAAAAGTCGTATTAAGATAATTGTTAAGAACAGATTCTACCTTAGTTTCAAGGTTTTCGCCAATGCCAACGATGTTTTCTTTAATTCCGTCCGGAAAATAGGTTTTATGAATCGTAATTACCAAAAGATGTAAAATGCTTGGATGATAATCTGGATTTTCTATAATCGCCGTTGCAATCTCTAAATCATCATTGATAACAAGTGAAGTTGAATATTGTGGATGTTTTTCAACTTGATAGCCAAGCTCAGCAATCCTTTGTTGAAGCCGATTTGTAAGATATTCGTTGTCGCTAATTTGCGTTTTTTCTTTTTCAATCGGCGTTCCTTTATCTTTTTTGAAAAAATTAAATAGTCCCATATTTTTATTTTAAAAATCAAAATTATACAACCAAATGTTGAGTTCCTTCTTAATATCAATTTCTTTTTTCTTAGCTAAAAGAAAATAAGTATCTACAATTGCTTCTCTATCTTCTGTGTCTAGTTCTGCGTCTTTCAGTTTAGTCAAACTTTTTAAAAGCCGGTTTTTTACTAGATTTTTATCAGCGGTATTTTGGCAAAAATCAATATCCGAACTAATCATGTTATTATACAAATTACAGTCTGCTTGTGACATCATCCCTTCAGAAAGTAGAAAATTGAAACGAGCCTTCATTTGCTTTTTTAGCTCAGAATAATCAGGTTCCTTTATAGGTTTTCGGTTGGCTTCGTAAATTGTATTGAGTTCATTTTCAATTCCGATATTTTTGATACGACTAACACTAGAAAAAATGTTTAGGAGGTTTAGATTAGCGTTTGCATCTTTATTGCAAAACTTTTGCATCTTCTCGAGTAGTATATTTTTAATATCTTCTTTTGATAGTTTTTTGTTTTGCTTTATCGTGTTAAGCGTGCCAATTATTTCGTCATATTCGTCAGAAGAAATGGAAGTGTAAATGTTCTTTTTCTTTGCATTTTCAATAGAGAGAATAACATCCTCTAACTTTTCGTCCTCGGTTTGGTATTTGTCGAACCAATCATTCATAACTTTGTTCAGTTGTTGCTGGATGACATAATCTTCTTGTTTAATGGGATTTGGAAAATTTCGAATTGAAATTTGTCCTGTGATTGCATGAAAACTAGAACTTAATATTGTAAATTTTTCTTGGTTAAATCGGATGCTTTCAAGACTTTTAACTGAATCAAAAAACATCTTTTTCAACTCTTCCAAATTGATATTTGGGTGTTGTAGATAATAATCATAGTTTAGATTTATTCTTGCACTGAGCAAAGCAGATTCGCTTGGCGTAATAAGCTTTTCCGTTTCTAAAGTTTTAAGTTCTTCTTGTAACACAATACGATTGTGATCAATTATTTGTTCGGTTTGTAGATTCATTTTGGTGCAAGAAGTTAGAGAAATTAAAACTGTAATTAACAAATAATAAAAATTCGTTTTCATAGAGTAATTTTAGGAGAACTTAACAGCTTTATCCACTTAATTTTTAACATCTTCAACACGGCGTAATGTGACTCTTGTGGTATCTTTTTTTATAAAATCATATTTTGTTGTTTCTCCATTTTGATGGTAAACAGAGGGAATCGTGTCTGTAACAAAACCCTCTTTAATGAAAATAAGATTCCCCAACCAGTCTGGCGTTCTGTTTAGTTTAAAATAACCTGTTTTGTCTGTTTTGGTTTGTTTCGTAATAACATCTTCGGCAACAATAACATTTTCGAGTGCTTTGCCATTTTCGTCCACAACACGACCTTGGTAGAAATTGTTAACTTGACTGCAAGATGCTAGTAAAAGACTAAAGGTTAAATAAAATATTTTTCTCATAGAATATTAATCTGTTTAGTATCTCTTTTCAACGGTTCCGTAGATAATTCCAGATTTTTGGAAGAAAGCTTTTAGCATATCCATTTTCTGAGTGCAATCGTCGCCAATTGTTATTTTCTCGTTGCTTTCTCTATAACGTTCACATAAAAAGCACAACTCCATAAAACCTAAAAGTTTGTTGTTTTTATCAAGATAAAGAATGGCATTGCTTGGCATATAGCACTTTGCAACAGGCATTATCGTCGGCGGTTTTGTAAAAGTGTAGTTATAAATAATATTGGTAAGTTCGGAGGTTTGGGCTTTTGATAAAATTTGTTTTTCCGTAATTCTTGAAAGCTGAGAATCATCTAGGACTTTGTTGAGATTGTCATCCAAAAATTTTTGTAATTCCGTACCTTGCATTTTCCCAACGCCCGCATCATCAAAAGAAATTAACATCACTTGATCTGCAATGTTATAAGGAAATAGTTTCAGGCGACTTTCTTCCGAAAATTTCTGTACTTTTTTACAATCAAGTTTATTGAGTTCTATATCTTGTTTGCTAAGTTTTTTCTGAGCGAAACTTGAAGCGCTTAAAAGCACAAGAACGAAAGGAATGTATTTTTTTAAATCAATCATTTGTATTTGGTTTTTAATCATAAAGTCGATCACCTTTTTTAATTCTGTCGTCGGTTCTAAAATCCGATAAAGTCCCTTTTATAGTATTATTGAGACCTCTGATGTCAACTTCTTTATTGGTTTTTAGATTAATTATTCTAACACCAACTTTAAAAACATCACCAACTGCGAAATAGGTTTCATAAATAATGTATTTGTAATCTTTTATTTCGAAAGCGATGTAGTTGAGATTCATACCTTCATTTCGCACGCCACCGCCTCGGTCCCAACCAGTGTACACAAAATTGTTGAAACTATTTTTATCTTTCGAGGTCGGAAATTCTAATTCTATATTGTCAGCAGTTCCAAAACGATAGACTATATATTGTTCATTTTTATCGATGCACAAGCTCATCATTTTCGAATTTTTAGTTTTAAATGAAAAAACTAAATTCTCATTTTCTAGTTTATATTTGCTGGATTTCTGGATTTTTGAAAGCTTAAAATTTTGGGGACTGTTTTTGTGTTGCGACTTGATGTTCACAACGCGGTCATTGCTCGACGCCCGCATTGTACTAAACAAAAGTAAAGCAACCGAAACTGAGATTTTAATAAAAGAATTAGCTTTCATGTTGTGCAAAAAAAATTATAATCCAAGTTGGAAAAGCAAAGATTGGTGTACACTGCCAATTCCTTTTCCAAGGTATTTTTGTTCTTCGGCACCGCCCATTATTAAAGCGGGATTAAAGAAATAAATTTCATCAGCAGTCAACCCTCCCAAGTCTTTGTTTGCTGTTTCAAAAAGTTGTGGCTTTAGAAGTTCTTTTGCAATTTCGGGATCGGTAATATAGTTTTTGAAGAAAGATTCCAAACTATAATCGCAAACACTTATTTTGCGATAGTGGATATCCAAAAGACTTACATCTTCGGCATCTTCAGTAAGTTTTCTATAATAAAAAATATCGCCAAAAGCGCTTACAAGAATTGGAAGTTTGCTAAAATCTTTTTTACCAATCCATTCGTAGAAACTATCCATGTAATGCGATGGTTCCACAACTTTGATAATGCCGTTGCCATAATTCCCGAAACCATATTCTTTCCAAAAGTCTAAAAGTTCTGCCGGAAGTTTGTCTGCATACCAATCCAGCATTTCTTGTGTTGGTTTTATCAAATCGCTAGATGGCGGATAGATTTTTAGAAACTTATCAAATGTTCCAATGTTTGCTTCTTCCTGATTGGAAGCCGATTCCTTGTCGGTATTTCCAAATAACTTTCCGAATAGTCCCATAATATTTTTGCTTTTTATTTTTTGATGATGAACTAATTTATTAAAAATTGTTGAAAAAAAATAAACAGACGCTGACTAATTGGTTAAATTTTTTCTTTGATAAAAAAAGGATTTGCTCTACTTTTTCCTAATTCAAATTACTGTAAATAGGAGAGTATTGACGTCATCACTACTTTGTTATCTGTGCTGACTTTGCTTTGCGATAGTTTTGCTAAAGCGATTAGTAATTCTCTTTGTTTGTCGTTAGGGACGTTCATCGGTTGAATGACTTTGATGTTTTTGTTTTTATAAACGATTAAAATATTGGTTGACATACCATCGAAATCAGGAAATTTGGCATCGGAAAAATCCTCTTTTTTGAATCCAGAAACAATATTATTAATCTTTTGCACTTCTTCACTTTGTATATTTATCAAAGTATCTTTAACAGGAGCGATTTGCTTGATGTATTCCTCGTTATCAATATTTTCGCCATCACTTTTTACAATTGGAATGTATTTTCTTGTGGACTTAATAATTAAATAATTTTCGTCCTCGTTTAATAATAATTCGGCGCTAGTATGAAAAGATGGCGCATAACTAATCTTAATTAAAGATATATCATTTGCATTCTTTTGCTTTTCCGAGCATGACATCAAAAAAACTACTAGGCTAAAAATATAAAGGATTCTGATATTCATTTCATTTTGGTTTTTGATAAAATTAAAAAATCTTTTCTATTTTTAACTGATATTTTTAGATTGACGAATTTTAGATTTTAAAATAAAAAACTGAATATCTACGATGGAGACTGAGTCAAATATTTAGTCAAAGTTTGTCATTCCGACGTAGGAGGAATCTCTGATAATTAAGTATTTTAGATTCTTCGCTTCGCTCTGAATAACAGTGTTTTATGATTTTAGCTATTTAAGTGGAGGATAAATAAGTGAGGTTTCTAAAAAAGAGCATTTTATTCGTTTTAGTAATTTGTCTTGTGGGATTTTTATTTCGCGATTGGATTTATCGTCATTTAATTTCTTACGAATCTGTTGGAAAAAGAGCAGATTATTCTCTCAAAAATGATGTTTTAAAATCAAAAATTGAAGACCAAAAAACCGACACAGATATTACAAATATTATTGAAAAATCTCTTGCGTTAACATCAAATACTTTGAATTTTAGCTTTGCTAAATGTGAAAGCGACCCAAACAAATTAATTGTAACGTCAAAAGCGAATTGTATCGGTTATGCTAATTTCTTTGCTTTAACTTGCAATCAGCTTTTAAAGGAAAAAGGTCTTGATAAAACTTGGAAAACCAAAGCACAAATTGGACATCTCAAATTTTTAGGACACGATATTCACCATTATTTTAGTTCGCCATTCTTTAAAGACCATGATTTTGTGATTATCGAAAACCTCGAAACTAAAGAACAGTTAGCTGTTGACCCTACAATTAGTGATTATTTGAAAATTGATTTTGTGACTGTGAAGTAATTTGAGAACTTTTTGTTTAGTGAAATAACTTTTTTCCAAATTCTTGAAAACTCAAAAATACTCCACTTAAAGTAATTTTTCCCAAGTTTTCTTTTTTATTCTCTGCGGTTAACCTTTCTATAAGTTTTGAATTTTCTCGATGAAATAAATAAGTCTCATCAAAACTTTCCGTCAATTCTTCATTGATGTAATTATCAATATTAAAAGTCACTTTAATCGTATTAACATCGAGTTCTGTGATATTTTTGATATTATAAGTTAAAGCGCAACCTGTACCACAGCTTACTACAAAAGACTCATCTTTCATTTTATTGAAAAGACTAGCAGAATTGTCTTCACTAAGTTTGTCTGTAGAAATTGAATTTTCGTTTTTATCGCTATTTTGATGTGTTTTTTCATCTACGTTTTGACCTGCATTTTGTTGAGAGACAGACTTATTTTTCGATTCGTCATTTTTGCAAGAGGCAAACACTAAAAATAGCACTAAACAAATGTTGGTTTTCATTTCTTGAATTTTTTATTTGTAATTCTTTTTAATCCATTCTAAATCAGTATTATGGCGAGAATAAATAATCTCTTCGTTGGTTCGGAAAGGACTAGATTTCCATTCTTCAGTGCTAATCGTTTTGTCTTTACTAGTTATTGTTTCTCGTTTCACCAGTTTTCCTTTGTAGGGATGTTCTGATATTGTGGTAATATCGGCGTTTAGATACTTTTGGGTGATTTCCGCTAGCTTTGTAAAGTGCTTATTTTTGGTGGTGATATCAATGACTTTTGAGTTGCTATCTTTTGGAAATAGACGATTCAGCCACCACTGTTTTTCATATTTTGTATAGACCGGTTTTGTATTCAAATAAAATTTATAGCCTTCATGATATTCCGTGAAATCGCTTCTCAGTGCATAATTATAATAAACCACAAAATCGATTGTGTCCCAAGCGATAAAACAATCTTTGTCAAATAAAGGCATGAGAATAGTTAAACCTGTGTCATCTGCGGATAATTTTTGCTGAATATCTTCATATTGTTTTTGAGATTTTTCAGAAATTGTAAATCCAAACAGAAATCCATATATAAAAATAAGCGGTAAAACAGTAAATAGAATTACTACAATCCATTCTGTAATGCTAACAGGATTTGGGGTTTTGAAAAGAAATACTAAACCTACAATTCCTATCGCAGAAAAAACTGCCAGAGGAAAAATAAATATTAAAGTCGGATATTTTTGAAATAAATTCTTAAACATTTACGAGATTTGTTAGAGGGCTAAAATTAGTTTTAATTTCATCATGTTTTATTCTTTATTAAATGTCGTCTTTATCCCTTTAGAATTGAAATAGCTCTCAAGAGAAGCAAAAGTATCATCCCTAATATCCAAGTCTTTCATTTTGGAACGAGAACTTATTTGATAAAGTCTGTGACACTCAAAACAAATTTCGAAAATGTCGGTTATTTTTTGATTTTTATTAAGTAGAAGAATCGCATTCCGAGGATAATAGCAGCCACTTTTGCTGGTAATTCCTGCCATTTCGTTTGTCGAAAAGTTTAAAGCATTTTTTAAAGATTTAATTTCTGGTAATTTTAAAAGTAGTTTCTGGTTACTGATATCCAGTAATTCGAAAGGTTTTTTGTAATATTCTAATGCAAAAATGAAGTTTTTTTCTTTCTTTATTTTCGTGGTGTCGCCAATTAATTTTGGTACAGGAATAGGCGGTTTTTTAAGGTCAAGATTGTACGAAATCAAATAAACAGATTCTGCTTTGTTCAGTTTTTTAATCAAAAAGTCATGGCTTTTTTGCGCCGAAATAATACCAACGACAAAAATCAAAATCACTGAATAAAATTTCGAGAAGTTCATCATTTTAAAACCTTTTTCTTCGTGGAATTAATGTCAAGTTAAAGCAAATTTTATGTTCTGTTGTGGATGGCTTCTTTTATTTGATGTCTGGTAACGAAGAATAAAACGAAGTAAAAAATCATGCTCATCAGTACATAGATTATCGAATAATCAATTCTGTCATCATCAATTAATTTTGAAATTTTCTTGGTATTCGAAAATGAAATCCCAACGAAAACAAGTGACAAAAGCGAAAACACCAAACCAATAATCGGAATGGAACTCCACACGAGAATAGACAAAATGTAAAATACCAAGCCTACAACAGAATTGATATTATATTTTTGATATTCTAGAGTCGCCTCATCGTATTTAACATTGTTAAGATTTCCCGAAAGTTTTAAGCTTTCTTGTTTGATGCCACGACTATTCAAAATCTGTATCGCCACATCTTTAATTTCGATAGGATAGTTGTATTTTTTATAGTTTTTAACCACATCAATTAATGTCGTGGTCTGCATATTTTGCAGTTTTTCGATTCTGTCGTCCATTTGTGTTTTGGTAGATTTTCCTCATTAATTATTTCGAAGTTTAAGATAAGAAAAATTAAAATATTTTCATAAAAAATGAAAAATGAATTGCGATTTTTCACAAATCTAGCAGAAGAGAATCTGTTTAAAAACAGATAAAAAAAAACTGCGAACAACCACTTGCTATAAGTTCTTTGTTCACAGTTTTTCGAATTTTTTTACTGATTTATCCAGTCGTAGATATAGTTTGCAACTTCTTTCCAATTTTTGTCACCGCAGATAAAGTGACCTCTGTTTGGAAATACTTTGAAGCTTTTTATACTATTTTCGTCCTTGTATGCTTTGTAGTTTTTCTCATTTAGTTTCCAAGGAATGATATGGTCTTTTTCGCCACCGATAAATAATAAGGGAACATGTGGCTTTTTGAAATCAATTTTGGCAAAGGATTTTGTGGTGCTTCTAGGGATATTTCTGCTTTCGGGCACAGCGAAATCATCAAAAGCTTTATCCGATTCTGCTCTCGTTAAATTGTTTCCAAAAGCATAAAACCACCAATCTTTAGTTGGTTTAAAAACTGAATCTCCTTTAAAAGGATTAAGAACTGGCAAATTTGCTTTTAGGAAACTCCATTGTGTGGGAATTATACCAGCAGGCGCGGCACCATCGATGCAGATGCCAGCTTGAGCCTTATCCATTTCTACCAGTTTCTGAACAGATAATCCGCCTAAAGAATGTCCAATGATAATCGGTTTTTCATCTAAAGTATCAATAAATTTTGACAAATTGTTGACCACATCTTCGAAGTTAACTTTCCCAAGCTGTTCTGGCGTATTCTGCCACATTTCTTGTATTGTAAAATCGTGAAAAGGATTTGATGGTGTGTAGCATTTATAGCCTTTTTCTTCAAAAAACTTAACCCAAGGATTCCAGCTTTCTGCTGTTACAAATAGACCGTGAGCAAAAACGATAGTTTTAGAATTGATTAGATTGTTCATTGTATTTTTTTTTGTTATTGTTATCTGATGACAAAATTAGATACTTCAACAATCAGGAATTTTAACTTGGGTTAAAATCGTATCATTTACCAGAAATTCTTTTTCTAATTCGGCTCAAAGATGGTCCTTGGATTCCTAAGTATGAAGAAATATGATACAAAGGAACTGAATTGAAAATATTAGGATGGTCTTTCATTAAATCTAAATATCGTTGTTCTGGAGATTTGAACAGGAAATCTTCTGTCCGTTCGATAACGACATTAAAAGCTTGTTGTGCTAATAATCTTCCAAATCGTTCCCATGCATGGGACTCACGATAGAGTTTCTGCAAATGTTCAATATGAATCTGGACAACTGTCGAGTCAGTTACTGATTTTGTGTGATAATCACAAGGTACTTGATTGACAAAGCTTTTGAAAGACACGGCAAATTGATTCTGAGAATAAAAGAAAATGTTTTTTTCTTCTCCTGATTTTTCATCAATAACATAAGACCTAAAGACGCCATCAACAATAAAGCCTAAGTGTTTGCATACATGTTGATATTCATTGAAATATTCACCTTTTTTGTAGGTTTTTAGTTCCCAAAAATTGGCAGACAATTCAAATTCTTCTTGACTAATGCCCGCAAACTGCTGAAAAGCTAAAGATAATAATGTTAAATCGGCCATCGTTTTATAATTTCTTACTACAAGCAAAGTAACAAAATATTCATTATGCTTCTTATTTAATCCTAAAATTAAGCACAATTAAAACCAAACCCAAAATGAAAAATAAAATTCTAAAAGCAGTCCTTCCAAACCAAAAACCAATTGGATTTTTTGTAGGATTATATGGACCATCAAAGACGAAATCCCAATTGAAAATGGAGGATATTACGCAAAATGCGCCCAAACAATAAATAAGTATTTGATAGGCATTTTCGTTATTTGCAAAATATTGCTGAGCTTGTTCTAAGTAGTCCATTTTTTGAAATTAAGCAATCGTTTTGATGTCTCCGAAAGTTTTGATGTAAGCTTCAATTAAGTCTTCAAAAGATTTGTAAAGCACATTCCATTCGTCAGCACCAGCTTCGTGAAATGCATCCAAAATCTTGGTAGAGTTGGCATCAGTAGCGTCCCAAACTAGATTCTCTTGTCCATTGGTGTGCATTATTGGAATCAATTTTTTTCCGCTTTCCTTTTCTGCTTCCTGAAAATCTAAATTAGCAAATTTTCCCAAGTTATAAGCGTCGATTATTTCCTCTAAACTTAAAAAATAATTGGAATTCCAAATTATTGAAGCTCGTTCCGCGGAATCTTGCAATTCGTCGTCGCTCCACGAATCGTCAGCAAAACAACCGCCATTGCAGTTTTGATAAAATGAACGTAAAAAATCGGGTAGCTTAATGTTTAGTTTTTCTTCAAAGTCTGTAATTTGTTCTTGCTGAGCTCCGTGGTTCAACAGGTTTCTTGCTTTTAGCGCTGTTGCTTTTTTATTAAGTTTTTCAAGCAGTTCCATATTTTAGTTTTTTTTAAATTAAAATTATTTTGAGAATTAAAAGGCGAAACGAAGTATCAAAACAATAACAAACAAAATGTAAATGTAATTAAGATTTAGATCCGTGTTATTAAAATAATCCTCAATAGGTTGTTTTGATTTTTTAAGCCATTTAACAATATATATAATAAGCATCGGCGCAAACAAAATCAGAAACGCAATCGTAGTGTTGTAATTGTACTTCCAAATATCCAAGAATACTAAGAATTTGCTTGCTGGTAAATCTCCTCCTCTAATGGAAAAATACGGAATACTTTGTTTTTTGTTTTTAAGCTTTATTGATTGGAAGTCTTTTTCTTTAACGAAAAAATTAATATCGACTGTTTTATGCGTTTTGTCGATGCCTGATAAAAAGTTATTTAATCCTAAACCAAAGTAAGGATATTCGCGTTCTACAACAAAATCTTTTTTGTAAGCTTTTGTTACTATCGTTGCCTTGGAGCCATTATACACAGAACTGATATTTTCTGCATTTTGCCATTTTATGTTTTTAATATTAGGTACATCATACACAGTTTGAAAGATGCTAAATACAAAATAAAGCAACCATAAATAGGTGAAAATGTACAAAAATCTATTGGCTAATTTTTTCATTTTACTTACGAGCTTATTCAAACTATCTTAAAAAAATGCTTCCGCAATCTCCACAAATGCGACCAGAATGATAATCCCGATTGCTAAAAAAGAAAGTACAATTTGCCAAGGTTGCATTTTGTTAATCAGAGAATATTTTATTTTTTCAGTTTTCACAACATAGACGCCGAAATTCGGAAAAACATTGTTGTCGATAATGTTTTTTAATATTTTTTTGTTGAAATTTTCGTTGATATAAGGCATTAGATAAGCTACGAAATTATCGACTTCCTCAACATCTTTGTCTGTAGAAAAAGGTGTAAGCGCCGTATTTCCAACTCTTATTTTTATAATTTCAGTTTTTGTTTTTAAGCTAAAATATCGAAAACCAACATTGCCAAGATTTTTAATGATGACAAGATCTTCAAGTTTAAAATTATAAAATGTATTTCGAAAACTTATTTTGACCTCATCGTTTTCTATGCCAATAATCCACTTTTTATCTTTTATTTTTTTGCTAAAATATTTTAAAATAAAAACGGCAACCGAAACCGCCAAACTTGCTGAAAATACCACCGATCCTAGAAAATACAATTTTGGAAAAAGCATATTGATAATCACCAATGTACCAATCATTGTTGCAAGAACGGGAAGAACTAAAAGCAAAGACAATCGAAGTTCGGTTTTGGCATCCAAGCCTTGAAATATGAATTTTTTGTTGGACATTGTTTTGTATATATAAAACGTTTTTAGATAATGAAATTAATAATGTTGATTATTGCTAATATCGCAAAACAATAGCCGAGAATTGTGTCAAATTTGGTATTGGCAGTTGTTTCTACAATTTTTATGCGATTCGATTTTTGTACTAATTTTTGAAGTAGAAAACCTATAGGCAGAAAAATCAAAAAAGCCAAAAACGTGTAGTTGTATTTCCAAACATCAAGCATTAACAAGAATTTGTTGGGGACTTCATTATAAGGTCGCAATCCAAAAAACGGGACAGATTCCAATTGATTTAATTGACTTCCTGTAAAGCTTTTCCGATGTATGACTTGCTTATTTTTAACTTTGTCAAAATCTTGATCGTGTATATAAAATGAGATATCGACTTCTCTTTCTTTTTTGTTAATTCCCCAGTACCAAGTGTTAATTCCATAACATAATCCTGGATACTTTCGACTAATTCTTACACTGTCTTTTACAAAATTATACGTCATACTTCCATAGCGAAAACTCGACGAATAACGACTTTGATTCTCAGCCTGTTTCCATTTTATCTGATGTAGATTATTATATTCTGTACAACTAATAGTGACAGTATATGCAGTATATAGGAACCAAAGAAAAAGAGAGATTGCAAAAAAAGTATTGTCTTTAATAATACGCATAATTACTTTTTTGAAGCTAAAAATATTTAGGGATTGCGATCAAAAACTATCGGTCGTTAAACAATAAATTGCTGGTACCAGTTAAAAAAAGCATCCTCGGAGTCATCATCATCCATGCTAGTTGGATACTTAACAATTTCTAATGCCGTTTTGGGTATCTCGACATTGAAAGTTTCTTTTACCCAATTTTGAAATTCCAAATTTGGAAGCACTTTGAAGTCTGGGTTTAATTGATTGGGAGGCAAGGAAAACTCTTCATCCCAACATATCTCGTCGTAACCAATTGCTAAAAGCTGATTGAATTCTAAAAAATTATCTGCCAAAATGCAAGATAGAGTTGATCCTGATCCAGAGCCTAGATGTACAATTTTTAATTCGTCATTGTCATCTAGCCAAAAGGCGCATTCCGAACCTTCTCCGCCAGTTTGGCCAAAGACACAAAGTCTTTCATTAACTTGTGCGTTTTCTTCACCACCGAACCAATATTTCAAATTCTCTGTTCCACCAGCAAAAAACTCAATTTGTGTTCCTCCTTCACGTTGTTCTTCGGTACTACTTTCATGTAATTGCTCTTGTGAAAAAAGAAATCCAACTCGGTGTCCATCCTCATTTTCTACAAAAAGATTATTGTCTTCAATCCATTGGTACAAAAGGATAAGTTCTTTGGGTAAAGTCATTTTTTGTGGAAGAACTTTTTGAAGTTCATTGACTAATTTATTTTCCATTTTTGTTTTTTTAGCGTTTTTACTGATTTATTTCTTCAACAATTTCTGAAAATTAATTTTATCAAATATCATTTCAAACTGCTTGGCTCGTGTGCAATTATTGATAATAATGGGGAAGTTAGAGACTTTGCTGCTGTCGAGCATTAAAAAATAATCGAAATGTTTGCCATTCACTAATTCTTCAAAAACGGCAAGACCTTTTTCTTTATCTATCCAATAGATTTTGATTTCACTGAGATAATTGCCTTTTAGCTTTAAATCGAAAATATTGGGTTTGCTTTCTTTTGCCGAAACAATAAAATGTGGCTCTTGACCTTCCATGCTCCAATGCGTCAGAATATTGTCTTTAATCGCCATTTGTTGGTTATAAAAATCGCAAGATTTATAAGCAAAATATTGATTGTTATAAAGGTGAATTTCGATCCAATTTTTTGAGATTTCATCAATATTTAAAGCTGTGGTATTTTTATTTTTCTGAAGTAAATCCTTCAAAGTAGCATCATAATTCTCTATTGAAAACTCATCTACTTGGAAATCTGTCAGCCTTTTGTAGCCATCAGAATTTTTGTTTGGATCGATAAAAATGGATTGTTTTGAACCAAATTCTGGATCTTTACTGATGAAGATTGTATCGCTTTTCGAAGTTTGCATTTGGGCATTTATTGTCAACCAAAAACAAAATAGGAGCGAGGAGAATAGTATTTTTTTCATTTTAAAAGCTTAACCAAAATTATAGGGATATCCAATTTCGTCAAGATCGTCTCGAAATTGATTCCAATCGTCAAGCGCTTCAACAATTGACAAAACAAGGTCTTTGGTTAGAATTTCGTGTTTGTAGATTTTTTCCACACTGTCTATCGGAATGCCAGTTTCTACAAAATCACCATCGTAATAATCTGTTGCCCAATCGAGATAAGTTGTTGGTTTCGCATCAAATATTTGGAGCATTTCTAAGCTATAATCATCAAGGTCGTCATCCTGATTTGTTTGCCAATTTCCACCTTCGTCAGTCCAAAAACAATAACTTGTACCAATACTGTTAATTGGTTCTCCAAACATAAAGCCTTTATATTGCGCAGGTAAATCATTCGCTAAATTGTCTTTGTTTTGAGTTCCTTTTTCTTGCGAAAAAACATTAATAACACACGAATTTTTAAGAAAGAGAATTTGCATTTGATCGCCTTGACCGTTTCTCATTTCGAAAAATTCCTCGTTTTTACCCCAATTTTTATTGTAAGAATAATATCGATATTCCCAATCTTGTGATAGAATTGCATCTAAAACCGAAATTGATTGACATAGCTTTTGCAAATCGTTTCTGCTAGGAAGTTTTGTAAGAAGTGTTTTTGTATTCATTTTGTTTTATTAGAAGAAATTTTTTTAAAATTTAGTAAAAACTTAATTAGAACTTTCGTTATTGCTGTACCAATAAGCTCCTAGGTTTTGAATAGCTCTGAAGTTACTTTTTCTTTGCCGGGTGAAATTCAATTCTTTCATCACTGTTTTTAAAAATAGTTTTAGATTTTCACCTTTATCTTTGTCATAACCATTTCTGTATTCCGTGTCTGTTATTTCCAAACTTTTATGATTTTTAAACTGAAACTGTATCGAAATGATTGATTGTTGGTTATTAATATAATCGTAACTATAAATGCCTTTTATATCTTTTTTATCAAAGACTTCTCCATTAATTGTAACATGATTTTTGTCGAAAATGATGTGTATGTTTTTTGACATTTTCTTCAAGACAAGACGAATCAATCCATATACAACCAGAAACACCAATATTATTCCAGCGGTTCCCAAATATTTTGATCCAAATTCAGAATACAACAAGAATGCACCAAAAAAGATTGGAAAACCAATTAAATAAACATAATTGTAGTTACCAGTAGTTACCTTTTCGAGCAGAAATTCTTTTTTCATTTATTTTTATTTTGAATAAAATAGATTCCCTCTGCCCATCATCGATCGCAAGCTGTTGTCTTGGACATTTGTAAATCCCATTTCCGTTTGTAGTGTTTTTATAAAATTAGAAAGAAATTCTGCCTTCTCGTTATCAACATTTGTTAGATAATTGGTATCTGTAATTTCGATGTTAGAACCATCACGAAACATAAACTGCATCGATATTATAGAAGTCATTTTACTGGTATAATCTTTTGCATAGACGCCAACCAAATCTTCTTTTGGATACATATCATTATCAATCGTAAAATATCTGTCGTCGAGTGTAATTTTCACATCCGACATTTTACTTTTTAATACCAATAAAACAATACCAAATATCAGCAGAAATACGAACATAATGCCCGTAGTGCCAACATAACGTGCAACAAAAAAAATATAGATTGCAAAAACGGGAATAGCCGCCATTGCAACTAACAAAGGAAACATATAAAATGGTAGTTTGACCACTTTTTCAAAAATAAATTCTTTTTTCATAAAGCTAAAAGTAAGTAGAAACTTGCTAAGTATATTAACGCGAGAATTGTGAAAATTTTATGCTTATAGGTATAAATGCCGAAAACATTAAGTGTCACCATAAATAAGCAAAGAAACGCATAAAAAGCAGCACCAAAACCTGAATAATAGTAATTGAATAAATCTACAAATAGATAGTCTTTGTCAACGCCGAGATACACAATGTCCTTTCCTTCTAAGAGTTTTTTGTGATCATTTTTGTTGATGAAAAATGTGATGTCTTTGTGTAGACTTTTAAAAAGAATCGCTTTATCGTTTTTAAAATCAGACAAAATCCCACCAGTGTTACTGTGAAAAAGATTTGGATAGTTAGCAATCCGAAATTGATAAGTAACAGATTTTGTGTAGGTTCTAGAAACATCAACGATATTTCCTGTTATAGGTATAAGGTTATTTTTTAAGATAATCAATTTCAAGGGAAGATAGATAATACCGAGCACCGATATTAAAATAATAAAAATTGAAGTCTTGCTAAATTTCATCAGTTCAGTATGTTATAAAGAATGCGTTGTTTTGATTAGGAATTAGAATTTCTTAAAATTTACAACAATAAAAGCAAAATCGCACAAAATCCGCTAAATGCATAAACGCCAGAAGCTATTTTGTTTTGTGCTATTCCGCCAGCACGGTCAATTGAACGACCTGCCAAGTATAAATAGGCTAAGTAACTTAAGATGAGAAGCAGATAATATTTATTCCTTAGATATTGAAAAATATCAACGTAGTAACTTAGGTTTTTTTGTTCATTATTTAAACTGAAAAAGGGACGAACTTTGTCATTATTGTTTTCATTTTTGTAAGTGTAGAAAGATAGTTGCGCTTCGTTTTCATATTTTCGATTGTTAGACAATTCTATCCAACTTGTCAAAATGCCCTCATAATCTCGTTTGTACTGAACTGGCTTTTGATTGGTTTCCACGAAAAAATACAGTCGACGTTTGCCCGCATATTTTTCGATAACCAGTTTTTGGCTAGAGCGACTATTTTCAAAAACAGTTTTTTTAGTCACATATTCTAGCTGCGAATCGATGTTCGAAATAGAAATTCCAAAAAGGATTAAAATTAAAATTGGAAATAAATAAACCATCAAAAGTTGTGCTTTTTTCATAACATAGAAATATATTTTAAATCTAAAAATTTTCGGTTCTTATTAATTTTCCGTTCTCGTCATAAAATTTCCAAGTACCGAATTCTGCGCCATCAAAAAAGCTTCCCGATTTTTCTAATTTCCCTTTTAGGTTAAATTCTTCAAAATATTCAGTGACTTTAGCATCGGCATTGTATTCGAATTTTTCTTTCTTCCTTACAGTTCCATCATCTCTGTACCAATCAGTACTTAAGGCGTTATCATTGTCATAAACCGTTACGATAGAGCGTTTTCCGTCTTCATAAAAATACTCCCATTTTCCAATTCGGATTCCATTTTTATAAAAACCAACATGTTCCAACTTTCCGTTACTGTAGTAGCTTTTTTGCATGCCGTCAAAACTTCCATTAGTAAAATTGCTAATGCTCCATATCTGTCCGTTGTCAAAAAATAGTGTCTTTGTGCCCAAAAAGCGCCCATTCTCTGATGTGGATATTCCTTGTTTTTTACCATTTTTCCAAAAGGATTGCGAAAATAATTTGTCACCATCATATTTTTCGATGCGTTCGATATTCCCTTCTTCATAATAATGTTTCCATTCGCCAACCGCTTTTCCATTGGCATCGAATTGTCCACTTTCCTCAAGTTTTCCATTGGGGTAATAGCGTTTATGTTCAGTTTGCGCAAAAGCAAATGAAACAAAAACAAACATTGTAAAAATGAAACTAAATTTCTTCATAACATCATTTTTAATCTAAGTCTTCCCAAGCGCCATTTTGAAAATCATATTTCGCAAACTCGCCTGTATCTGTAAATTCGGAGGCAGTCATGCCCACTTCTAAAATCGAATTTTCTTTCCAACTAGCTGTGAAAAATAAGGCTTCTTTTGTCAAAAGTGCTGTTCCCAAATCCTCATCTGGATGACTGAATTTTATTTGGTCGTCAGTTTGGTTGACCACATTGTATTCATAATTTTCAAGTCTTTCTTTTAAATCTTGAAATTGTTTTTCTGTAAAGGAAACCAAATTCGATTCATTCTCAAAAAAGTTCTCATCTTGTGATTTTTCTTCTTGTAATTTGGTTTCGATGCGGTATAATGCAATGTCGTAACTCATAGTTTTGTGTTTTAAAAAGTAATTTCTTTCGTCGCAATTTCATTGATTAAAGTTATCAAAGCTGGGACTAAATCATTGTTATGTGAAGGCACAACATGAATTCTGTTTCCTGCCAAGATTTCAAAGTTTTTATTCCCATTTCGAGCCAAATCAGTTTTTATTTCGTCCCAAGTGCTTGTTTGACTATCTTCCAGAAGATCGCGACTGGTAATACCTTTTTCTGTGATTACTAAACCATAAACGCCACCAAATAATGCTTTGTCTACAATGCCATATTTTATATTTTCGATTTTAAATTTTTCAGCAAAAGCTTTTAATCTTCTCTCGTTTTCAGCATAAGTTTTCAGTTCTTTTTGTAAACCTAATTCTGGAATTCGCGTCGTGACGCTTGTCGATTTTTTTATGTCTTCAGGAAGTTGACCAGATTGTTGTAGTGCGGACAAAATGATTTTTGTAAGATCTACCAAAGCGTCATGCATCGCGGCTAGTTGTTCATTTGGGATGCTTAATTTATTGAGTGTTAAAAATTCGTTCCAAACTTTAGAAGAAACTTCCTCGGCTGTAGTTTTTGAAGTAAAATAAGTACTTTTTGCAGGCTGAGGCTTTAATAAAACCGAAAAATCATATTGTGTTAAAATCCTGAAATTTGTGATTAAAAAACCAATGCTGTCGCGTTTTCCCGTAATTGGTGTTTTTGCGTGTACGCCGATGTTGGCTAAAACATGTTCGTTAGTGAGTACGCCAACAGGTTGCAATATTTGTTGCGTCGCAAGTTGCATAATTTCTCGATTATCCTCCCAAACTGGATGCTGATCTATGTTGCTAAAAAGGATTTCTTGCGAAGCGGTTGGCGCTTGTTGTAGATAGTCGTTAATGAGGTTTTCTATTTCTACCATTTTTGGTTTATTTAAATGGTGATTAAAATACTGAAAATTTTCAATAGTAAAATTAATTTATCAATAAAAATATTCGTTTAATTGTTGATACTGCGTAT
>NZ_JASLDS010000040.1 GCF_030151385.1 Soonwooa sp. | reverse complement strand
CTTGGTTGTTATATTTATGTCAATGATCTCTTTTCTTTTCGCATCCTCGGCTTCTTTTATTCTGTCATCTTTCTGCCGATTTGCGAGTGCAAAAGTAAAAACTTTTTCCGACCTACGCAAATGTTTTTAAAAGTTTTTTTTCTCAAACACCCTAAACCCATTTACTAAATCTAAATCTAAGTTTTTTAATATCTTCTGCGCTTGCTTGTCATTTCTGATTTGCGAATGCAAAACTAAAAACTTTTTCCGAATCTCGCAAATGTTTTTTTCAAGTTTTTTTTCTTAACCCGAAAAGCATTTGTCTCGTTTCTGTCATTATCGTCTCTAGTAACTTCTGCGCTGCTAACCACTTCTGATTTGCGAGTGCAAAAGTAGCTCCTTTACTCCTCCCAATCCAAACTTTTTGTAAACTATTTTTTAATTTAACTTTAACTAGCTTGTTTTCAGAGGGGTTTATTTTTGATTTTAGATTAACTACAAAAGAAAACAAAAGTTTACACAGAGTTTTATATTAGGTTATGAAAGTAATTTTTATCACAATGAAAAATTAAGATTTTATCTTTCATCCTGCTTTTAAGAGAAACTAAGGTGCAAAGCTTATTATAAGAAAGACAAAGTTTGCTCGTGTAGATAAGTTTAACCACAAAAGCGAACAAAAGAGATACTTCAATTATTTTGGAAATCTCAAAATCGTAATTCAAAAATCTAAAATCAAAGGATTATCGCAAGGCGAAACTAAGGTTTTTATTTATCACTCTGCTTTTGAGATAAACAAAGGCACAAGTTTATATATGAAAAACAATGTTTGTTTGTGTAGATAAGCTTAATTGCAAAAGAGAACAAAAGCTTTGTGTTTTTTTTGAAGTATGAAATTGACTTCGTCGAACCTCTTCGTTAGGTTTCTTCGCTATGTTCTGAATCACATTCTTCAAAAATGAAAACAAATTTTATCGCAAAGCGAAACAAAGATTTTTATATGTCGCTCTACTTTTAAGAAAAACTAAGGCGCGAAGCTTATAATAAGAAAGACAAGGTTTAGCTGAAGAGATAAGTTAACCGCAAAAGGGAACAAAAGATACGCAACAATGAGTTTTGGAAATTTAAAAAAAGTCGTAATTCATAAATCTAAAATCGTAAATCAAATAATTATCGCGAATCTGCAATAGGGATGGAAGCGGCATCCTTGGAGCGAAGCGAGGCGGCGGTGCTTCGGGATGCGTAGCGACCGAAGCATAGACGACCGAGCGAAGCTTCCAAGATACAGCGGACAGCCCGACCGAGCTAGCAAAGACTCAGCATTGTGCGAGGATTGCCCGAAAAAAGGAAAAATTTAGTTTGGTAAATATTTACAAATAATCTTGTAAACAAGAATTGCTAAACTAAAACCCAACATATCTGCCACTACATCTAAAACTTCTAATGAGCGCCCAAATCCCATAGTTTCTTGAAGAATTTCGGTTAGCAAGGCATAGGCAAATCCTATTAATAAGTAGGTGGACCTTTTTAGGTTTGGAAAAGATACTAAAAGGCAAAAGCCTAAAAAGCCAAAAATGCTAAAGTGCAACACTTTGTCAAAACCAGGAAACATAAAAGAGTATTCTTTGTTTTCAAGACCTGGTCGAAGTAGCATATAAGTAAGAAATGCCCAATAAATGGGCATTATATATTTTCGGAATATGTGTCTGTACTTATCCAACGATAGCTTGGTAATCTTCTGCTGATAATAATGAAGAAAGATCTGCTCCGTCTTTTAGTTGCAATTTGATAATCCAACCATCTCCGTATGGATCTGTGTTAAGCAATTCTGGCTCGTCTTCAAGTTTTTCGTTGAACTCGATAACTGCACCTGCAACTGGTAAGAATAAATCTGAAACTGTCTTAACAGCTTCTACGCTTCCAAATACATCACCTGCTTCTAAGTCATCATCTACTGTGTCAACATCAACAAATACGATGTCACCTAATTCGCTTTGTGCAAAATCTGTAATTCCGATTGTTGCTACGTTGTCTTCAAATTTTACCCACTCGTGGTCTTTCGTGTACTTTAGTTCTGCTGGTGTATTCATTACGATTTATTGTTTGATACAAATTTAATTAGATTTTCCATAAGGCACAAGATAATTTTAAAAATATAAATAATCTAAATAAGCCTCTAAAAACCTCATCATAAAAAAACGCACAAGAATTGTCTGATGCGTTTTCTATTTTTTAAATATGAAAATTAGAAGCCTCCTCCTGCTCCACCAAATGTGAAGGTCGCTGTAAGACCTGCTCTTACTGTTGACAATGGGAAAGCTGTCGAAATCTTATACTTTGTAACCATTTGGTCATAGAAGAATTTCAGGTTGAAGTTTTGCGACATATTATAGTCTGCAGATAACTTCAGGGTCAATAACTTTTGACCTCCTGTTACTTGAGAATCGTCAATCAAGATATTTGTAATTCTTGTTCTGTTATCTCTCAACGCAACATCAGCTCTTAGGTTAAGATCACTCTTAATATCTCTTGGACGTCCTTTGAAATTAATTTTCAATTTTAGATCTTTTAAGATATAACCATAACCAATCACATATTCTGTACCGACATCTTCTGTTAATGTGTGGTTAATTAATCCTAACATATAAGCTCTATCTCTGTTGTATGAAGCACGGAACTGCATATTGTTACGCATCGTCACATCGATACCAACTAATGGATAGAACTGCTCTGCATATCCAACTTGAGCAAATGTATAAGGATTAATATAATTGTTGTTAACATCTCTATCTCCCGAAGTACCTCTGTTGAAGTAATCGATATTAGACTGTACACCTGCCATTGTATAAGTCGATGTATAGCTATGTAAAATATCAAACTTAGAGAATTGACTATTGACAATCGGAAGATTTTTCAGTCCACTATATGTTAGCTTCCAGTTAGGCACAGGGAATCCAGATTTTCTTACATTACCCAATTGTTGTGGTGACTTACCTTCAAGTGCAGCTTTAAATGCTGGAATTAAAACATAAGCATTAGAAATATCATAACCATCAGCATATCCTGTTCCCGTCGGAGCTCCTCCTAATTGTTGCGAAATAATTCTAGCATTTTCTTTAATCTTATTATAAATCGTTGCTCCATCCGTAAATGCTGTGTTAAATGTCCACGCTGTATTAGAGTGCGTTATCATCTCCGAACCGAAAGAGAAATTAGGATCTGGATTAACATTGAAACCAGTCTGCATAAAATTACGGTTGTAATTTTGCAACACGTTGAAGTCAATTCTCAAATCATTAACAGGCATTACTTGTAAGTTAGCTGTCAAATTTCGATTTGTCATCTCGGTATAAGCATCTGTCATATAAGCAGAGTTAGAAATCCAAGATCTCTCAATTGCCAATCTACGAATATCCGCTTGCGAACCAAATAAGAAACCTATAGTTGGACCTCCCAATGTTTGACCAACACCATAGAAATTAGGTGCAGATAACAAACCTGGCAATACAATACCATTGTTCTCATTAAAGTTAACATCCAACTGCTTAATCGATGTTAAAGCATAAGCTACTGCTTGGAAAGGTGACAACTTGTTTTTAAACTTATAAGCTTTAAACTCTTTCTTTTTACCTTTCTTAAGGAAGTTTTGCGAATATACATTGTTAAGTGAGTCAATCTCTTGCTTACGCTTAGACATTGTTTCTGTAATTTTTTGGAAGTACTTGAACTTACCTAAAAACTTCGGAATGTCCACAGTTGATGTTGCAAGGATTGTGTTGGTGTTTTGTCCAACGTTACCAAGATTTTCAATCGCACCAGTTTCTGGATTTTGGAAGTTACGAAGTGCCGAAGATCTCGCATTCCAGTTATATTGGAAACTATAACCCAATTCTGCATTGATAAAATCCATATAAGGTAAATACTCAAACGGCAAACGATAGTTCAATTGTACTCTATGGTTATACTGCACTGGACGTCCTGCTCTGAAAGGATTCCCAAAAATGCTACTTGTATTCATATCATACACAGAAAGATTATCATTAAGTGTTCTTGTTTCAGAATTAACTTCCATCTTTAAAGATTTCGTGAAGTTAAATCCTAAACTATATTGCCATCCGAAGTAGAATGTTCTGTTACGGATAATATCCGAATTATCTATATTTCCGTTAATTACAGCATCAATATTTCTGAATTCAAGTTCGTTATAATTTCTATCCAACATAGTTCTGAAAGACAATCTTGTTGGTACTGGATTGAAGTTAACTTCTTTAATCCATCTCAGATATTTGTATGACTTCGCTGTATCACTAACCATCTTGTTAAATGGACGCAATACAAATGGTTTGAAGTTATAGTTATACTCAATTGATCCTTTCAGATACTGTCTGTAATTACGTTTCGTATAAATATCACGGTAGTAGTCATCATTATAGATTGTTGTCAATGACAAGTTTTCTACATCATAGAATTTCGGTTTTTTGTTAGGATTCATACGATCTTTACGCATGTTAACAACTCCGATGCTACGTTGCTGACTGTAAGTTCTCACCACTTTTTTAAGATCAGCTTCGTTAGGCGACTTACTTAACTGTACATCGTTATCTAGTGGATTGTACTTTGGATCCTCAATTGTTTGTGTATACGAGTAGTTAAGAGGAATCTTCATTCCTACTTTCTCAGGAAGGAATTTATCCATATTAACTGTCGTATTAATACTAAATGTCGAATTAGCGGTTTGAGATCTTTCAGATGGTTTTTGGTCAATAGCTCCAAAGCCAACTGATGAATAAGCTGCATTCGCATTAACCAAAGCAAAATCTCCTAAGTTAAAGTTAAGTGAAGCATTTCCTGCATAACCACCTTTATTTTCAATCTCCGAAAGACGAATTTCGTCAACCCAAAGAACTAAATCTTTTTGCTGACCAGCCATCATACCACGGCTTCCAACATTTCCATTCGTATTTCTAACCCCGAGCATTAATGTAGTCACGTTACCAAGACTAGGACGTCCTTTTACATAGATTTTTTTATTATCTCCATCTGGTTTATAATCTGGATATTCATAACGAAGATCGTTTTTGACACCAGGTGCATTGTTTTTAACCAACTCATCACGCTTCATTTTTGCGTTTACAAATTCTTCAATAGCAAGAAGAACTTGGTTTTCTGTTGGCCAAATATCAAGTGGTGAAGTTGCGTTTTGCGCAGTATACTTTAATGAGGCTTCATATTCGTAATAGTTGTCTGTAGCATCAGAACCAAAACGAATAAAGAATTTAGCATCTGGATCCACGCTTGTGTTCATTACATTTTTAAGATCTTCTGCGTGAACAAATAATTGTAAATTCTTATAACGACGCATATCCAAGTTAGTGTTTTTGAATACTCCTCTAGCTTCACGTCCTAAATTACCAACCTTCATATATAATGAGGATTCGTTTTGTCTTTGTGCACCAGCATTGCCACTTAATACTTGTCTTTCAATACCTGGAGGCAAAACATAAGGTGGTTTGCCTAATGCATTTTCTTCCAAGTTAACACTTCCTACATCGAATGTACTAATGTTGTTAATTGTTTGCCCCTCATTAGCATCATCAGCACTGTTGTTGTAAGCTAATCGATTGGTATATTTTCTCCAATCTGATCTTACTAAATCGAATGTACCAAATCTTAAAGTAGACGTTTCTTCAAAACCTTTAAGAATCATTCTTGCAAATCTTACATTGTTAAGAATTGCTGGATCAGCATTTCCTCCCATTGATTTGTCATCAAACTGAGAAACCGGTACTCTGAATAAATACCATTTAACTTTTGACGTTTGCCCGTTTTCAAACTTAACATTAACTTCTTTGATGTCAACAATTTTGTTAGTACCATCAAGAACTAATTTGTCTCTGCCTAATTCAATTGTGTATTGGTTGTAATCTTCACTTTGATCTAAGTTATAATCTCTGTTGATATCTTCTGCATCTGGTAATTGTGTTGCAACTTCCAATGTATTGGCTTGCGAGTTACCTTGTGGGTTACGGAAATAACGGTAACGGTCAATCAACGAAGATGCCATTGCACCTTGGAATTTATCTGACATATAAAATACAAAGTTATCCGATGCTGGATCCAACTCATTAGTTACAGGATTGGTAAATGACACACCAAACTTCGCTGCTTCCATTTCGTCATTAAGACCATCGTAACCCAAATCTTGTTGTGCTCTTTCGTCACCTTCAGTTGAGAAAGCATACAAAATTGGGAATTGTGTTGGTTGTGCTCCCCAATTAGACTCTGTTGTTTGTGTTGGGTTAGACGTTGTTGGCATACCATTTTCATAAAGAAGTTTTCCATCTTTAAGAACATCTTCTGACACATTACCTAATTGCAATAGTAACTTTGGATTTGCTCCAAGATTGTTACCATCAGCATAAGGATCCATCATCCAAAACTCAACATACTCAATGTTAGAATTAACAAAGTTAGAAACACCAATTGCTCTCATTAGACCTCCCCAACGCATATTAGCAGGTTCATCTAATGGATTCACGTTATATGGTCCTCTTTGATTTGGGTAGAAACTAACATCAAAAGTTGTCAACATCGTTTGTTCACCCGCAACAAAATCTCTTTCGTTATACAATTCGGACATCATAACACGACGCGAACGGTGATTAGATAATACCTGAGCATTAATGCCGTTTGGTGCTTTACCTCCAACACCATAGAATCTTGGGTCAATATTATACCATGATGTCAATCCTCTTCCATAACCATTCTTTATATCATTATCAATACCAGCATCCGCAAAAAGAGGGTCTGTTTTGTTAAGTTCAGGTTTCGAAGCAATTGCCCACAAACTTGGCTCCTTTAAAGAAATTTTTGAAGTCGTTTGTTCAAAATCGTCGATATAGGATTGGTTGTTAATTCCTTTACTTTGACCTGGTATCAAATAAGCAGCCTCTGCTTTAAAGTTCAAATTAGATGGCGCTTCGGTATTAACAAATGGAATCTTATCTGTTAATCTTGTTAAGAATGGCAATTCATTATTATATAAAATATTGAAACCTGCCATTGTATTGTTAACAGCTTCTTGACCGAAGTTCACTTTTTGCGTTAAAGGTCTTTCGCCATAATTTACTAAAGTTGCACCTACTGTCAAATGGTCGTTGAACTTACGCTCCAAATTAAGTCCCAAGAAACTCTTTCTTTGGGTGTTGAACGTCATTTGATTTTCCATTGAAATATTAATCGCTTGTCCCGATTGCTTAACTTGCTCGTTAATAATCGTAACTGTTCCCAACATATAATCAACGGTATAATCTACACCTTCTGTAAGTTGTACGCCATTCGCAGTAACGCGAACAGAACCTTGTGGCACGTTAATAGCGCCCATCGAGATACCTTGACCTTGCGCACCTTTGTAGCGACCTTCAATTGTATATCGTTGTGCCAAGTTACTTTGCTTAGCTACTTCTTTTAATTTGGTATAAAGATCTGTATAGACATATTGTGTTGGATCTGCACTACCAATTTGGCTTGCCATATACTTACCAAATGGCTCAACCTTCGTAAAGATTAATTTTCCTTGCTCTGGCTCAATGGTAATACCTGGCACAAAGTCAAAAATACCATCACCATAGACACCATTTTCTGCTTGGACGTCATTGTTAAGGTTCAATCTATCCCAGTTAAGCGTCTTTAGTAGATTCATCTCTGGAGACGTAATTCCTGGTAAATAGTTTAGTTTACCTCCAGTTGTATTATCACGATAATAAACATTCAACATAAAATTATCATGTTGAATCTGGTTCGCATTCATCGGATAAATATTCTTCATCATCAAGTCCCACATTGGAGATGTGGTTCTAACCGTTGTATTAGACTTGATCATCTTTGTTACCAACACAGAACTTTCTTCAGAAAATTCCCCAACTTTATAGACTTGGTCAGATCCTGCAATCGTATATGAATACGACACTGCTAAAAATTGATTATCATTTAATCTTTGATTAAGGGAAATATAACCTAATTGCGGATTGAATTTATACTCTCCAGGATTCAGTCGCTTTGCTTTTCTATTGAAAATAAAGTTTTCGCCATCCACATATGGTTCTGTTCCGCCTTGTGCATTTGGTAAACTTTGACCATTAATAGTATTATAAGCGGTACCAACATCACGTAAACCAGCTCCCAATCCAGCAACAGCACTGTACAATCCATTTTGAGCATTACTAGGAAAGCCTCCTGGACCATCACCTAAATCTCGAACCGCAACAATACTTTTTTGATCTTGAAGATTTGCTGAACCTTGATCCAATACCCAAACTTCAAGTCGCGTTACATTTATTCTTGTGCTAAGAGTCGGATAGTTCTGTAAAGTTGTATCATAGTTATCGTGGAAGTAGTGTCCTAAAAAGTAGTGCTGGTTATCTTCATAATCAAAAGCATTAATCTTAAAAGTACTAATTGCGCCACCACCTTGCACCACAATATTTCGTGCTTCACCTTGTTGTTGCGAAAACACAAAAGTACCAGTCGTCTTACCCAACTGGAAATCTGTTTTAAGACCAAAAAGAGATTGCGCGCCACGAATCAAACTTGTGGAAAGGGGCATACTAACATTACCAAATTCTACTTTTTTGATAACTTTATCTTCGCCACCTGTGGTTTTATCATCCAGACCTTTGGATTGTAAATCCTTCCAAGATCCTTTTGCTTGCCACATCAAGTTCATTCGGTTCTCGAATGCAAAACCACTTTGCGTATCGTAATTGGCTTTTAACTGCAAATTCTCACCAACTTTCCCCGTTAATCCCAACTGCATTCTTTGTTGAATGTTAATCGTAAAATTGTTTCGGTTCTGTGGTAAGATCAGTGGATTGTCAATTTTTTGTAAAAGAACACCCAAGTCAAAAGAAGCATAACCCTGAGGAATTAACTCAATTTTGTTACTCCCAAAGATGCTTTCAAAAATTTTGTTTCGAATGGTGATACTTGGCAGAAGCCCTTTCTTCTTCGCATCACTTTGATCTTTTCTGTTTGCAAGATTATTGAGATCCGATTTTTCTTGGAAATATGATTTCAGCTGATTTTGCAACATATAATTACGATATTGCTCAAAGGTCATCACCAAAGGATTCCCAACAGTTGTGTTTCCAATTTTCGGATACAAATAATAAATCCCCTCTTTGACATCATAAAATGCCTCGTATCGAATAGGACTTGCTAAATTAAAATGGTTTCTGATATTGACACTATCATTTGGTTTATCTTGTGCCGCAACTTGTACGCACCCGATTAATACCAACAACAATGCAAAAATCTTCTTAAAGTAAAACTCTCTCCTCACTATCTTCTCTTTTTACATCTGTATTATTTAAACACAAAAAAATGTTAAATGTTTTTCAAAATTTCTTTCACTAATTCTTCCACTGTCATCTCTGGATTATTCTTCAGTTGTCTGTCCGCAATCTTCTCCGACATTTTCTTAGAAATACCCAAAACCTCTAAAGCAGTTAACGCTTCATCTTTAACTTTATTATTCAAAAGCTGAGAATTATTTTCTACCGAAACACCAAATTTAGCCACCTTATCCTTTAGATCAACGATGATACGTTCGGCGGTTTTGGTACCAATACCTTTCACTTTTTGCAGGATAACACTTTGACCATTTTGGATAGCTGCAGCAGTCTCTTCTAAGCTAAGTGATGACAACAAAATAAGCGCAGATACTGCTCCTACTCCATTAACACTAATTAAGAGATTAAACATTTCCTTTTCCAAAAGTGTGTTAAAACCAAATAACAAATTGGCATCTTCACGTATTATCTGTTGTGTATAGATTTTGTGGTGCGCGCCCAGCTTCAACATTTGTGAAGTCTGCAAGCTAATTCCGACATAATAACCAACGCCAGCAACGTCTATCACGACATAAGTTGGTGCAAGCTCCTCAACAATTCCTTTTAATGAATAAATCATAAGTTAAAAACAATTCGCTAATATATTAATTCGAAACGAGAATTAAAAAATCTTGTTAAAATTGATAAAAATTCTTAATAAAAAAAGCGAAACCTAGGTTCCGCTTTTGCTATTTTTTGAAAATAATTAATTCTTATTTTGCTTGTCTTCTTTGAGCATCCAAAACTGCAATTGTTGCCAAATTAACGATTTCGTCAACGCTAGAGCGCATTTGCAATACATGCACTGGCTGTTTTAACCCCATCAAAATCGGACCTACAACTTGCGCCATCTTCATCCCACGAATAATTTTGTAAGATAGATTTGCACTTTCTAGATTTGGGAAAACAAAAACATTGGCTGGTTCTGTACCCAATTTTGAGAATGGATAATCACTCAAATGGTCACTATTCATTGCAAAATCTGGTTGTATCTCACCATCAACAATCATTTTTGGGAATTTTTCATGAAGAATTGAAACTGCTTTAGCTACTTTTTTCGAAGTTTCAGAAATTGCAGCAAAATTCTCAAAAGATAACATTGCAATTCTTGGTTCGATTGCAAAAGTCTTAACCGTCATTTCTGACATTTTCGCGATATTCACCAAATCCTCAGAAGTTGGATTTTGGTTAATTGATGTATCAGCGAAGAAAATTGGTTTTTTCTCCGTCAAAATCATCATCATCGCAGCAACCTTATCAACGCCTTTATCTTTTTCGACAACTTCTAAAATTGGTTTTAAAACCGAAGAATAGTTTTTAGAAAAACCAACGATCAAGGCATCTGTATCACCATGCTTCAACATCAAAGGTCCGAAATAATCTCTTTGACGTACAAAAAGTTTCGCCTTGTACTCATTCATCCCTTTACGTTGACGAAGCTTCCAAAGTGTCTCACGGTATTTAACACGGTTTTCTTCCTGATCATCGTCCATTGGATCAACAATCGGCACATCGATGTTAATGTTATATTTTTCCATTTGTTGCTTGATGAATTTCTTCTCACCCAACAAAATTGGTTTTGCAATACCTTCTTCCAAAAGAATTTGAGCCGCTTTCAGAACATTATATTCTTCCGCATTCCCCAAAGTTACACGCATCGGATTAGACTTCGCACGACTTTGCATCATACGGATTAGACGTTCGTCACGTCCCATACGATCCAACAAGTTATTTTCGTATTCTTCAAAATCCGTAATTGGACTTTTCGCAATACCACTTTCCATCGCCGCTTTTGCAACCGCCATAGAAACTCTAGTTAAAAGACGACTATCAAAAGGTTTTGGAATAAAGTAATCTCTTCCAAAATGCAATTGTTTGATATTATAAGCCAACTTCACAACTTCTGGCACTTGCTCTTTTGCTAACGCAGCTAACGCACGTACAGCAGCCAACTTCATCGCCTCGTTAATGCCAGTTGCTTGTACATCCAAAGCACCACGGAAAATATATGGGAATCCTAAAACATTATTTACCTGATTAGGAAAATCGCTTCGTCCAGTTGCAAGGATGACATCTTTTCTAGTTTCAACAGCTAAGTTATAATCGATTTCAGGATCTGGATTTGCCAATGCAAAAACAATAGGATTGTCCGCCATGCTCAACAACATTTCTGGTGACATCACATTTCCTTTTGACAAACCAACAAAAACATCAGCACCTTTCAACGCATCTTCTAAAGTTTCGATGTCAGTTTGTGCGATAAAATCAATTTTCTCTGGTGTTAGATTTGTTCTTTTATGATTGATAACACCTTTGGAATCGCACATCAAAACGTTTTCTTTTGTAAGACCTAAAGCCACATAAAGTTTTGTACACGCAATGGCTGCAGCACCTGCTCCATTTACGACAACTTTAACATCTTCGATTTTTTTATCCGCAATTTCTAATGCATTAAGCAAAGCCGCCGCCGAAATAATCGCCGTTCCATGTTGATCGTCGTGCATCAAAGGAATATTTAATTCTTCCTTTAATCTTTGTTCGATATAGAAAGCTTCTGGCGCTTTAATATCTTCTAGGTTAATTCCTCCAAAAGTTGGCGCAATACCTTTTACAATTTCAATGAATTTATCTGGATCTTTTTCATCAATCTCGATATCGAAAACATTGATGTCAGCAAATATTTTGAAAAGAAGACCCTTGCCTTCCATAACAGGTTTTGAAGCTTCCGCACCAATATCTCCAAGTCCAAGAACTGCTGTTCCATTAGAAATAACCGCCACCAAATTACCTTTGGCAGTGTAGTCGTATACACTTTGCGGGTTATTATGGATTTCCATACAAGGCACAGCCACACCTGGCGAATAAGCCAAACTCAAATCTCTTTGCGATGAGTGCGGTTTGGATGGTACAACTTCAATTTTTCCTTTGGGTTCAGCTTTGTGATAATCTAAAGCTGCCTTATTGAAAGCATTTAAATCTTTTTGATTCTGATTCGACATTCTAATTTTTTTAATTAATTAAAAAATTCCCTTCTACAAATATTATTTAAGCCAAACTTAGGGTAAAAGTTTTGGCAAAATATAGTCACGGTGGTAGTTAACAAGGTTCTCAATTGGACGTTGTACAATATCGCCCACCGTAAAATGAAACTCTGCCGCAGCTGCTCTTAATATATCTTCGAAAAAATACGCGATTGATCCGATGAAGTTAAGCTCGCTGCTACGACATTCTTTATAAGGAAGCACCTGAAATTCTAAAAAATTTCGAAGTTCTTTATATACGAATTGTTGAAAATATGGATGTGTCTTTCGGTCAACAATAAACCTTGTAAAGTCTGCAAAATAAGCATTAACACGTGGATTATGGTACATATTCTGTAACAAATCCTCTATATTAAGTTGATAGATTTCGGCAAATTGTTGATGCAAATCTGGAGGTAATTTTTTCATAAAGAAATGACGTACCAACTGCTTACCAAGAGAGCTGCCGCTGCCTTCGTCACCGATCAAAAAGCCTAATGATGGCAATTCGGTTTTCAAAGATTCCCCATCAAAATAGCAAGAATTGGAACCCGTTCCCAAAATACATACAATCTCTGGATGACCACGATACGCTGCATAAGCTGCCGCAACAAGATCTTCCTTTGCCGTGACATAAGCACTGGTAAATACTTTACTTAGTTCACGTTGTACAATTTCACGGTTTTTGGGCACGCCACAACCAGATCCATAAAAAAACAAATGCTTGATATCTTTAGCAATAGACATCAAGGCTTTGTTATTTTCGACCTCAGGCGCAATAAGTTCTGGTGAGATAATATTGGGATTAAAACCAATGGTTTCTGTCTTAAAGACCTCTTTACCATCATGTTCTAGAATAACCCAATCGCATTTAGTAGAACCTCCATCTACAATTGCAATCATAAATTTTATAAATAAATTAGGCCTGTAAAAGTAGGAAATTATTCTGTAAATAACAGATTAGGCTTTCGTATCTATTGGTGTGATATTCGTCAGCCAATTATTAATTTCTTCTTCTAGGTATTCTGTTTGCAATTGTATAGCAGTAATAAAGTCGTCCGGCACCGATGTTTTCTCGTCATTCTCTAGCTCCCACAATTCGTCGGACATTAGTTCGTACTCCGAATAGATTCTTTTAAAAGTAGAATTATTCTTTTCAAGTTCCTCAATCCGTTTCAACTGAGGCTGAAATTTTCGGTAATTTGGACGTTTTTTCATAATTTCAAAATATTGTATTGTGTATATATTGTTGGAATAATGCGCATCTACAGATTAAAAACACAAACAAATCCACAAATGCGATATTCTTAGAATAAAGATACATCAATAACATTAATATCAAAATAAAATAACATTTTTTAATACTTTTTTAAAATAATTATCATTTTGCAACTTTTTCAATATCACTGAAAACCATTATTTATCATAGTTTTTTGTTAAAATTTGAGTAATAAAAATGCTTTATCAGTAGTCATTTTTCCAGAAGTCTTATCAATACGATATTTTCTTCTATGTTAAACTTCTGAAATCTGTTTTAATATTTTAACATTAAAAGTATAAATTTGCACCGCATGAAAGAATTACTTTTAAAACAAAAACAAGTTTTGTTTTTTATCATCGCTGGAGGTTTGAGCGCCATCGTAGAGATTGGCAGCTTCAAGCTATTTAGCACCAGTCTTCCCAAAGCATTTCCTTGGGAGTATAATTTATACGGTGTCAAATTTCCACTCAGCAATGTTCTTTCAACTTCTTGCGGTATTTTCACCAACTACTTTTTGAGTATTTGGTTTGTATTTGAGCGCGGAAAATATTCTAAGAAAAAGGAATTTATGTACTTTATGATTGTTTCGTTTATTTCGACGATTTTAAGTTTGGCATTATTCCAAGTTTTCTACCATTACGTATTTACAAGTTATTTTAGCATCAAAATTTTCACATTCTCACCAGAGATGATTAGTAAAATCGCAGCTATTGTAACTGTCTCCGTCCTTAACTACAGCATCAAAAAGAAAGTGATTTTTAATGGATAATTAAAGAATGACAGCATTTCTCAATATACTTTGGCGAATTTGGATGATCATTATTGGTTTGGTTTTCACCATTACCATAGGACTTCCCGTTTACCTTTTATCATTTAGAAAAAGTCATTACCGATATTGCTACTTCTTTATTCGACTTTGGGCGTATTGCATGTATTACGGAATGGGCATGCGTTACAAACGTATCAATCTTTCGAAGCAAAAAATCGACAAACACCAACAATATGTATTTGTATCCAATCATACTTCGATTATGGATATTATGTTGATGTTGATTTTGGTGCCCAAGCATCCACTTTGTTTTGTTGGTAAAAAAGAGTTGGTGAAAATCCCAATTTTCGGAACCATTTATAAAAGAGTTTGCGTTATGGTCGACCGAAATAGCGCCAGAAGTCGTGCCGATGTCTACCGTCGTTGTGCTGAAAAAATGCAGGAAGGTTGCAGTATTGTCATTTTCCCAGAAGGTGGTGTACCAGACGACACTTCCATTATTTTGGACGACTTCAAAGATGGCGCATTTATTTTGGCGACAAAACACAATTTTTCTATTGCTTCTTTTACGTTTGTTGGACTAAAAGAAATGTTTCCATTTAATAATAAAAAAGGACATCCAGGTTGTGCGAAAGCTTATTTTAATGGCATTTACGAACCAGACTTATCAATGTCCGAACTAAAATCGGCTGTGTATAAGGATATTAAAAATGTTTTGAACGAGTATTATATTATTAATAAATAATTATATTTGTTTAACATATTTTTATTAAATGAGTCAACATAATGAGCAAACCAAATGGTCACAATTTTTGTCCTTGGTTATTGTATTCTTCTTTTGGGGTTTTGTAGCAGCAAGTAATGATATCTTGATCCCCGTTTTCAAAAAATGGTTTGTATTATCTCAAGTTCAGTCACAATTAGTAGCGTGGGCATTCTATGTTGCCTATTTTGTTGGCTCGGTAATCTTTTTCATTATTTCTCTTAAAAGTGATATTCTACAAAAATTTGGTTACAAAAAAACCTTAGCTGTAGGACTTACAATTTCCGCTATTGGTGCATTTTTATTCTTTCCAGCAGCAGCTTCAGCCAACTTTTGGTTTTTCTTAACAGCTTTATTTATTGTTGGTTTAGGCTTTTCAGTTCAACAAATTGTCGCCAATCCGCTCGCTATCAAAATGGGAAGTGCTAGCACTGGCGCACACAGACTAACTTTAGCTGGCGGAATTAACTCCCTAGGAACAACCATTGGTCCAATCCTTATTGGTCTTGCGTTGTTCGGAACGGGAAATAAAAGCGAGCCTTTACCTGCCAATCTTACGAAAACCCAAACTTTAGTACACGAATACAAAACATTAAAATCTGAGCTAGAAACTAATATTCTTGATTTAGAAAAAGATGGACAAGTTGATTTAACCGAAAAAGCAACCACCGAGCAAAAGGTTAAAACACAAATTTCTGAATTAAACACAGGACTTTCTACATTAGAAACTGGCAATAATCTAAATGATGAGCAACTAAATGTTTATTCAAAAAAATTGGATGACATCAAAAAAGAAGCATCTAACACATTATATCCGAAAGAGTTCGTAAAAGCAAAACTTAGCACCGTAAAAGTTCCATTTTTGGTTTTAGGTATTGCATTTATTTTGGTGGCGATTTTTATGTTATTTTCTAAAATCGAAGATCCTGCCAAAGAAGAAGAAAAATTAATTGACGAAGGTTCAGCAAAATTCCGAATTACAAAATACCCACAACTTGTTTTAGGAATGATTGCGATTTTCCTATATGTTGGTGTTGAAGTTAGTATCATCAGTAACCTTCCTGCATTGCTCCACACAAGAGAATTTGGTAGCGTTTTGGAAAACAACATCGCACCTTTCATTTCATTATACTGGGGAAGCCTTATGATTGGGCGCTGGAATGGAGGAATTAACGTATTTAACACAACGAAAGCCGTTAATCTACTTCTAAAAATCCTAGTACCTTTCATTGCATTTGGCGTTATTATTTTTGCAAACACCATGAGCGGTAAAGATGTAAGCTCGTTCTACATCTATCCAATTTGGATTGCGATTTTTATTTTAATCAGTTTTATCGGAGGCAAAAATGCGGGAAAAACATTAATGATTTTCGGCGTTGCAGGAATCATCATGATGCTCTGCGGGTTATTCTATCCTGATAAAAATGTGGCTAAATACTTTTTAATATCTGGTGGACTTTTCTGCTCGATTATGTGGCCTGCAATTTTCGACTTAGCAATCGCTGGTCTTGGTAAAAACACAGGTAAAGCATCTTCATTCCTTATTATGATGATTCTTGGTGGTGGTATTATCCCTCTTGTACAAGGTGCTATATGTGATATCGACAACAGCGCATCTGGGCAAGGTGGTATTCTTGGAATGACTTTTACACATTTCTCTTACATCATCCCTGCACTTTGCTTTTTGTATCTGGCAATTTTTGGCTATATTACACCTAGAATTCTAAAAAAACAAGGTGTAGAATTAACCGAATCTAATGAAGCAAGCGCACACTAAATCATCTATAAATAAGAAAATATTAATTTGGGCAGGCCTTTGGTTTGCCCAAATTTTTGTTTTTTACCTATTCTCAAAGTCAGATACAATCATAAAAGCTTTCGGAGATTTTTATGATTTGCAAAAGTCGATTCATCAAAAAATATTCGCTTGGTCAAACTTCTCCGTAGGAGATATTTTTTATATCATTTTAAGTCTTTGGCTAATATTTACTCTGTATTTGTCATTTAAAAAAGGTTTAAAATCTCAAATAACCAAAATTTTAATATTCGTAAACATAATATATTTTACATATCAAATTCTTTGGGGCATGATGTATTTTCAGAAACCGATTATAAAAGTCAATCCTGACGACAAAATCCCTATTGAAAAACTAAAAGCCTTATCTGTAAAATACCTTAAGGCTTGCATTGCTCTTCGAGAAAATTTACCAGAGGATGAAAACGGAATCTATGAGATTAAAAACATCGAAAGCATTAAAAAAAGTATTATTGAATCCCAATCGCAAATACCATTAAAATTCAATACTAAACCGACAACAAAAGTCATTGACATCAAACCAAGTCTTTATGGCAAAGTAATGAGCTTAACAGGCATCTTGGGATATTACAATCCATTCACTGCAGAAGCGCAATATGATGCAAATGTTCCTGACAACAATAAAGCCTTCACACTTTCACACGAAGCGGCGCATCAACTCGGCTATGCACGCGAGCAGGAAGCGAGCTTTATAGGCTTTTTAAGCTGCATACATTCTAACGACAAGGATTTGGAGTATTCGGCGAAATTATATGCTTTAAAAAACATTTTAGGAAGTATCCAGCAATCTGATCCAAAATGGGTTAACCAAATCTTGTCTCAATACTCTCCAAAAATGAAAAAAGATAGAGAAAATGAAATCGCTTTTAGACAAAAAAATGAAAGTTGGCTAGGAGATTTCTTTGGTTGGACTAATGACCTATTTCTAAAATCCAATAGACAAGACGGAAGTATTACGTACAGCTATTTTATCTACCTTCTACTCTACTATGAAGCATAAAAAAGAATCGTATCATGGATACGATTCTAAAAACACAAATGATGAAAAAAAATTTATTGCCTTTGCTTCGCACTACTGCTTTTCTAAGGCGTGGTAAATGTATAACATATAATTTAATTAAGCAAACCTTTAAACAAATATTTTTACAATTTATGGATCAGTCCTAAAACCAGGGGAGGGTTTTGAAAAAAGCATAAATTTGTGATATGCTAAATGAGACAGAATTACTTAAATTATTACTGCCCGAATACCTAATCAATCACTTTGAGATAGTAAAGTTCGAAGAAAAAGA
>NZ_JASLDS010000015.1 GCF_030151385.1 Soonwooa sp. | reverse complement strand
ATTTAAGAAAACTTTAAGACATCCAAAGCTAAGAAGACAAAGCTTAAATAGATTAAAATCAATAAATTTGCAGATATATAATTTTTGAATGAGTAAAAATACAGAAAAACAACTATTAGTAGAGAAAATAATAGAAGCAATTCAAGATACAAAAGGGGAAGACGTTTTGGTGTTTGACCTAACCAATATCGAAAATGCAGTGGCAGAAACTTTCATCATTTGTAGTGGTAATTCTAACACTCAGGTTTCAGCAATCTCTGGCAACATCGAGAAAAAAGTAAGAAACGAGCTTAAAGATCGTCCTTGGCATGTCGAAGGAAACGAAAATGCGATGTGGGTGCTATTGGATTATGTATCGGTTGTTGTCCATGTTTTCCAAAAACAAGTTAGAGAATACTATGATATCGAAACACTTTGGGGAGATGCAAAAGTTACACGCATCGAAGATGTACAACCCAACTTCTAAGATATTATTTCCAAATATTTCAAAGTAAAAAATAATGAATAATAATAAAGGTTTTAATTGGTTTATTCCCATTATTATTTTGGTTATGGTGCTGTTTTTAGTGCCAGGATTTCTAGGAGATTCTAATGCCAAAAGTATCGGTGAGAATGACTTCTATAAGCTTGTCCAGTCTGGTAAAGTTGGAGAAGTTATGGTGTACAGAGATACACCTAAAGCAGAAATTTTCCTTAACAAAGCGGCGAAAGCAGAAATGAAAAATGCTGCGAAGAAAGATGATAATCCATTGTCGATGTTGGCAATGAAGCCAGGTCCAGATTATACTTTGACCTATGGTGATCTTCGTTATTTCCAAGAAAGATTTAACCAAATCAATTCCGAAGCTCCTGCTGACAAAAAGGCAACAATGGAATTCGGAACTAGTAAAAGTCCGTTCTCAGAATTGTTGTTTACAGCTTTGTTCTGGATTGCAATTATGGCATTGTTTTATTTTTTCTTATTCAGAAAAATGGGTGGTGGCGGCGGTCCTGGTGGACAGATATTCTCTATCGGGAAGTCAAGAGCTAAACTTTTTGATGATAAAGAAAAAATTAATGTAACCTTTAAAGATGTTGCAGGACTAGAAGGTGCTAAAGAGGAAGTACAAGAAGTTGTAGATTTCCTTAAAAACTCTGAAAAATACACAAAATTAGGTGGTAAGATTCCAAAAGGTGTTCTTTTGGTTGGGCCTCCAGGAACAGGTAAAACTTTGTTAGCAAAAGCTGTTGCTGGTGAAGCGCAAGTGCCATTCTTCTCGCTGTCTGGTTCAGACTTTGTGGAGATGTTTGTCGGTGTAGGTGCGTCTAGAGTAAGAGATCTTTTTGCTCAAGCTAAAGCAAAATCGCCAGCGATTATTTTTATTGATGAGATTGATGCGATTGGTAGAGCGAGAGGAGGTAAAAACTTTAGTGGTGGTAACGACGAGCGCGAAAATACACTTAACCAGTTGTTGACCGAAATGGACGGTTTTGGTACAGATACCAATGTCATTATTATGGCAGCAACCAACCGTGCAGATATTTTAGATAAAGCATTGTTAAGAGCTGGACGTTTTGATAGATCGATTTATGTTGATCTTCCAGAATTACATGAGAGAAGACAGATCTTTGATGTTCACTTGCAAAAAATTAAATTAGATCCAGAAGTTGATAGAGACTTTTTAGCGAAACAAACACCTGGATTTAGTGGTGCTGATATTGCAAACCTTTGTAATGAAGCCGCTTTAATTGCTGCTAGAAATAGCCACGAGTCTGTTACAAAACAAGATTTCTTGGATGCTGTTGATAGAATTATCGGCGGTCTTGAAAAGAAAAATAAAGCAATCAAACCATCTGAGAAGAAAAGAATTGCTTTCCACGAAGCTGGTCACGCGACAGTATCTTGGTTGACAGAACATGCTGCACCTTTATTAAAAGTTACGATTGTACCAAGAGGACGTTCTTTAGGAGCTGCTTGGTATCTTCCAGAAGAAAGACAGATTACGACGACTGAACAAATGTTAGACGAAATGTGTTCTTTATTAGGTGGTCGTGCCGCAGAGCAAGTTGCGCTTGGTGATTATTCTACTGGTGCTCAAAATGACTTAGAAAGAGCTTACAAACAAGCCAATGCGATGGTTACCATCTACGGTTTGAGCGAAAAAGTAGGTCACGTTTCTTATTATGACAGTTCTGGTCAAAATGATTATGCATTCTCTAAACCATATTCTGAGAAAACTGCTGAAATTATTGATGACGAAATCCAAAGATTTGTACAAAGTCAATACGAAAGAGCAATCCAGATTCTTACTGAAAACCAAGATAAATTAACGGCTTTGGCTAATAAATTATTAGAAAAAGAAGTTATCTTCCGTGAAGATCTTGAAGAGATTTTTGGAAAAAGAGCTTGGGATCCAGAATTAACAGAGAAGCCTGTTTCTAATGCAGAAGTTCTTCCTACAACATCAACAGGTGTTGAGCTCGAAAATCAAAACGAAACACCAGAAGTTCAACACTAAATTGTGTCGTTTTTCTAAAATTTGATATAAAAATCCTGATTCGCGATCATTTATTGAGCTGTAATCAGGATTTTTGCTATATTTCTAGCATTAAAATTTTTAATATTACAGATATTTTTTACTTTTGTAATTGTATCATAATCTCTCACCGAAATTGAGTCTATTCAAGAAAATTGTAAATAAGATACTTAACCAACAAGAGGAGGAAGAAAATCCTAATGTAACGAGGTTGGGCGACGAATTGCGTGACGCAGATTTGGACTACAAATTTGCCCAATTGTTTACGCACTCAGGTGGTTATTTCAACTATTGTGGAGATGACGCGGAAGCTTTGCAAACGCTTAATCAAATTTTAAAAATAGAAAACATTAATTCTGTTTTTTGTTGGGACAAGCAATTGCAGGACTTTCTTAATGTTACTAAAACCAAATACACGTCGCAATTAGAAGAAGAAAATGATGCAGCCTTTATTACTGCGGAATATCTTATTGCATTCGATGGTAGAATAATGTTGTCGCATAACAATATTATGCATTATCATTCTTCGCGTTTGCCAGAAAAAATTATTATCATTGCTAATGTATCACAAATTGTAACCAACCTTGGTGAAGCTATGATGAAAGTGAAACGCGCTGGTAATCTTAAAAATTTGACTTCAATTAGCGGAAGTAGCTCCAAATTGGACACGCCTAATAAAGACAATACCAAACTTTTCTTACTTTTGCTGGAAGATTAACTTTTAAATTCAAGTTTTGGATAAAAATCTCATTCAGCGACTTATTTCAGGAGCAATTTATGGTTTGGTAATCGTACTTTGCTGTACGCCTTTGGGCGAATCGTGGCTTAGTCCCATTTTTCCTGCTGTCAAACAACACTATCTTTTTTATGGATTAATGACTTTCTTTATGGTCGTTGGTGCTTGGGAGTGTGTCCGAATTATGAAATTTGATAATGGCATTTACAAATGGTTGGTTTTGCCATTGGTTGCTTTTATTTATTATCAATTTTCTAAACGTTTTTTCTATCACGGATTTTTCTTCAATTTCAGTTTATCGGAAATACTTGCTTTGGGTTTAATTTTAATTGCTTGTATTACACTTTTCAAATATCCAAAAGAGCTTTACTTCGAAAACGGTAAATTAATTTTTACAGTTATATATACAGTTTTACCATTTGGTTTTGCATTAGGCTTACCAAGTTTTAGCACATTAGATCCAGTTAGCAAACCTTTTAGTTTGGAGGTGATGATGTTGTTTATCCTTATTTGGAGCAGCGACAGTTTCGCTTATTTTACTGGAAAATTCTTTGGTAAACACAAGATGGCGCCAACCATAAGCCCAAAAAAAACTTGGGAGGGTTTTGCTGGTGGTGTATTTTTCACTTTGATTTTAGGTTTCTTTGTTGAAAAGTATTTCCCAGAACTTCGTGGTAATTGGATTGTTGTTGGACTTTTAGTGTCGGTTTTTGCACCTTTGGGCGATTTGGTAGAAAGCCAGTTAAAGCGATCTTTTGGAGTTAAAGACAGTGGAAACATTATTCCAGGACATGGTGGCGTGTTGGATAGATTAGACAGTTTCATAATTTGTGCGCCTGTTGTATATTTGTATTTTATTTTAGAAAAATTTTTATAGAATCCAAAAGATTCGAAATCATAAACTATGAAGCTTCATAAAGAATCAAAAGGCACGATTGCCGTTGCGTTAATTGCAGTCCTAGTTATAGGTGGTCTTTCAATGTATTTTTTAAAGATTTGGTCTTTAATTGTTATTATTCCGTTGCTTGTAATATTGGGCTTGGTATTTTGGTTTTTCAGAGTGCCAGATCGCAATATCTTGGATCATATCGAAGACGTTATTGCGCCTGTTGATGGTAAAGTTGTAATGATTAAAGAGGTTTTCGAAGATGAAGTTTTAAAACAAAACTGCATTCAGATTTCTATTTTTATGTCGCCGCTTAATGTTCATATTTGCCGTTATCCAGTTTCGGGAGATGTTACATACAAGAAATACCACGAGGGAAAGTACCTTGTTGCTTGGCACGAAAAGTCTTCTACTGAAAACGAAAGAACGACGGTTGCTGTAAAAAGTGCTTTTGATCACCAAGTTGTTTTCCGCCAGATTGCAGGTTATGTAGCGAGACGTATCGTTTTCTATTGTAATATTCAGGACAAAGCAAAAGCGGGACACGAGTTTGGCTTTATTAAGTTCGGTTCGAGAATGGATGTGTTCTTACCACTTAACACCGAAATTATTTGTAAAATTGGTGACAAAACCCAAGGCGGTCTAGATGTTATCGCGAAATTAAAAGGATAAAATTTATCAACATATATTTTTTAAAAGAGACTCGAAAGCAGTCTCTTTTTTTTGTTTTTTACAGTTCAGTTCTCGAAATCGACCATTCGACACTTTTTATTTTCAATAGAAGCCGATGCGTTTTACTTTTGAATCATAAATTAAAAACTGTTATGAAAAACCTAGTATTATTTACATTTGTTCTGGTCTTGTTTTCCCAATTTTCTAAAGCACAAATGGACGACAAGTTCTATCAACCAAGCAAAGTTCTAAAACCAATCGAGTTCAAAAATGTTGAAAATATTTCTCTGCCAGTTGAGAAAGATACAATCACCGCGATTGTTATAAAACCTGAGATCAAAAATATTAAAAAGACGATTCTATTTTTTCATGGCGCAGGAGGGAATGTGTCAACTTATCAATTGATGGTAAAACCTTTAGTAGAAGTTGGTTTTCAAGTTGTGATGGTAGATTTCCGCGGTTATGGAAAATCGACAGGATCGCCTACTCATCTTAATGTTGCAGAGGATGGACAAAAATTCTTTGATGCGATGCTAGCTCGTCCAGATATCAAAAACACTAAAGTCTATATTTACGGAGCATCTTTGGGATCGCAAGTTGCCACTAAAATTGCAAAAGATAATCAAAGTAAAATCTCTGGTTTGATCATCGATGGCGGCATGTCATCTTTCACAGATATTGCGATTTATTTTAAGCCAGAATACAAAGAAATGATTGAAGCAATGATTGTTTCACCCTATTCTGCAAAAGAAGATGTAAAGGCGCTAAAAGGTCTTCCAAAGCTTTTTATTTACAGTTCCGATGACAAGATCGTGCCATTCGAACAAGGGAAACTTAACTTCTCAAATGCCGCCGAACCAAAGCAATTTTTAGAATACAAAGGTGATCATCTTCTTGGGATCACAATTATTAAAGACGAGATTGTCAAAGCGATTTCTAACCTATAAAACCAAAAGAGAACCAATTAATTGGTTCTCTTTTTTTTCTTTTTTGACGTTTTCTTTTTTGAATCTTTCTTTTTAGATAATTTTGATTTTACGAATTTTTCACGATTTTCCAAAAAGTCAATCATATCCCTGTTGTACGAAAACTTTTTAGCTTTCTTAAGGTTTTTCAGAGCATCGTCATAACGTTCTAACTTTTCAAAGTAGACGGATTTCCAATACAAAATATTCGACCTGTCGATACCTTTTGTTTTAAAACTGAAATCCAACAATTTCAAAGCTTCGTCAAAATCTTCATTGTTCAAAAGACAAGATGCATAATGCTTGGGAATCGTGACATTCCCGACATCACACGCAAGCGCTTCCTGAAAGTAAGCTTTCGCCTTTTCGTAATCGTGCAACTGCTCGCTATAAATTCGTCCCATCAAGCAAAGCGCGTCCGAATCTTCCGAATCGTAGGACAACGCGTAGTTCAAGGCTTCCAAACAATCCGCCAAATTGTACGGATAGCAATCCAAAGCTTCAAAATAATATTTGTTTTTAGTTAAGTTCATTTTTCAAATCATTTTTGAGTTTACTTCTCTCTTTTTTAAAGGATTTATCCTTCTTGCTCGACTTAAAATCCGAGCCTTCAAACACCTTAATCGGGTTTCCACGTTGCACTTGTAGCGTGTTATTCCACGTTTCTTGCACTTGCGAAATCACCTTTTCCAGTTCCGTTGCCAACACTTTTTCGCGAAGTCTTTCCATCGCAATTTTTTTGTTCTGAAACTGCGACCTCGAATCCTGTACAAAAACGCTATCGCCCGTTAGCAAGTAAGTTGCGCGCACCGCCGTGCTTACTTTATTCACATTTTGACCGCCACTTCCCTGACTTCTCGTTGCCTGAAACTGAATTTCACTCTCCCGAAAATCCATTTTCTTCACATGCTCCACTTCAAAAATGCCCACAAACCAATTGCTGCGTTTATGCAACTTTCGGAAAGTACTTTTCTCCTTCCACAGCACGCTTCCGAGCCAAGAATCTGCAAAACCCTTCACCTTTTCACCTTTCAAAAGCAACGTCACCGACTTCAAAGTCAAGTTTTCGTCGCCCTCTTCGCGATGCAAAATTTCGTATTCCAATTTTTGTTCTTTCACCTCTTCCAAGAAGATTTTCAGGACTTTTGCCACCACAAACTGGCATTCCAAGGGTCCCCTTCCCGAGGTGATTTGTATTATTTTTTCCATTTAATTTTTTCTTTTTTAGGAGCTTTTTGACTCCGTCGAACAGTAGTTCAGTTATTTTTTAGGAGCTATTTCCCGCTTTCCGCTGTATCTTTTTTGCCTACGCTTTTTTCAAGCCCTCGCAAAAAAAGGATGCCGCTTCAATCGGGGCTAAAAAGTCCTCCGTAAAAACCTTGTCAAGGTTCTGAACCTTGACAAGGTTGAATTTTCCCAAACAACTAAGTTTGGTAGTTTCCCAAAACCTGTTAGGTTTCGAAAACCTAACAGGTTTACTTAAAAACGCTACTCGAACTGACGTCAACAGCTAAAAGCCATCAGCTAAAAGCTACAAGCCTATTTATCCATTCTCACAATTCTCGGTTGAAAAGTTCCCAAGATATCCACCAAATCACTTTGCGCGTTCATCACTTCATTGATGTCTTTGTACGCCATTGGTGCTTCTTCGGCATTTCCGCCCATCAAAGTCACGTTTTTCAGTTTCAACTCTTTTTTAATATCACTTTGCGTGAAAAGTTGTCGACATTCACCTCTCGAAAAAGCTCTTCCTGCACCATGTGACGCCGAACTTAGCGATTCGGGATTTCCTTTTCCTCGAACGATAAAACCTTTCGCCGTCATCGAACCTGGAATCATTCCCAACTCATTTTCGCTCGCTGGTGTAGCGCCTTTTCGGTGGACGATTACCTCTTTTCCGTTGTGGATTTCTTTCCAAGCGAAATTGTGATGGTTTTCTATTTTCGCTTTTACACGACCGCCAACAGCTTTCACCAATCGACGGTGAATATCATCATGACAAGCCGAAGCATAATCTCCTGCGAGATTCATAGCTGTCCAATATTCCAATCCCATATGCGTACTCAAATCCAGCCAAGCAAAATTCTGAGCTTCCTTTGGCAACGGACATTGTTCAGTCGCGACTCTCGAATAATATTGCGCAATCTCAGCGCCCAAACCTCGAGAACCGCTATGCGAAAGAATTCCCAAATACTTACCTTTCGGAAGTCCAATTTGTGCATCTCCTTCCACAATTTCCACTTCGCCAAACTCTACAAAGTGATTTCCACCGCCCGAACTTCCCATTTGTTTGATGGCTTTGCCTTTTAATCTTTTCAAAATCGGTATCAAATCAAACGTATCGCGCTCGAAAATCTCGTGATCGACATGTGATTTGTGCGTTTCATACATTCCGAATTTCGTATGTTCTGCCAAAGCTTTTTCAAATTTGTCTTTGGCACCGTCGAGATATGAAATCGGCATGTCCAAAATGCTTAAACTCATTCTGCAACCAATATCCATCCCCACGCCGTACGGAATTACCGCATTTTCTACCGCCAAAACGCCGCCGATTGGCAAACCGTAACCGCTATGTGCATCGGGCATTAAAGCGCCACCAACCGAAATTGGAAGTTTTAATGCCATGTACAATTGGCTTTTCGCTTCCTCGGAAATGTTGTTTCCAAAGATTTGAAAGTCGGCTCTTTGTGCGTTGAGCATTCGTTTTTCGGTTTTTGTGGAAAGCAATAAAGCTTCCGCAATTTGCCCGAACTGCAAATCTTTCTCGAAGTTTTGCGGGTTTTGTAAAATATCTTTCAAGATGGATTTTACGTGATGTATATTTTTGGTGGCAAAATTCCTTTTCATGACTTCCAGAGCGATGTTGACACTTTGGTTGTTAGGATAGCCAAGTTTTAATATATCTTTTCCTTTTAGTTTTAAATTTCCCATTGTTTTAAATTTTAAAATCGTGGACTTCCAAGTCCATAAATTGTTCTGCAATCTCTGTTGCAGACGCTTTTTGCGAAGAGAAGTTAGAGTACTTCAAAGGATTTTTGTCCTCTGGCTTTCTGTGCCATTTGTAAGACTTACCCAGAATTTTTTTGTAGTAAATTGCTTTGTTTTTGTTTCTTTCCAAAAAAGAATCCAGCAAAGACAATTCTCGCTCCAGCTCGATATCTAAAGGTTTGTAATGTGTTATTATATTGGGTTTTATCCTCAAAACATAACGCCAAGCTTCCGTGAACTCGTAATAGATGTCGACGCATTTCCTGCGATGGCTGTATTCTTCAACTCTTACAAAATAGCTTCTTTCCTTTTCGGTAAGTTCTAATTTTGGGTCTTTCCATTCTCGAACACTTAGTTTTTTGAGATTCTGAATTCTATCGACGTAAATTTTTCGTTCATATTTTCTTTTTCTCTTTTGAAACTTCTTGTTTTCGGAATAAAAAAACGTGTTGATTTTCAGTAACAATTCTTGAAAAAATACAGCATCTTTGGATCTCAAAATATCTTCTCGAACGACAAAGAATCTTACAAATCCTTTTTGATACGGTTTTTCTAAGGGAACGAAAGGCATATCTCGCCTTTGTTTCCAAAGTTCTCTTTGTTGTTTTACTTTTTGTCTTACTTGCTTTTCTAAATCTTCTCTTCTTATTCTTTCTCTACTTCTTTCGCTTCGCAAACGAAAGTGTAGCAATTCATCTTTTCCCATTGGTTAGACTTTAGATTCGAGATGCGACACCGAGAGCCAAGATTCTTGTCTTGAAACCGGTTTTGCATCAGGAATTATCTGCTCAACTAAAATTTTAGTTAGTCGTTATTAAATCCTGTTAGGTTTTTTGAAACCCAACAGGTTTGGAGCTTGCATCTACGTCGTTACTCGAGTAAGTTTGCAAAGTGTGTTGAGAAAGTTCTCGATACGCTTCGCTACTCGAACTGACAGTGGTTGACTTTTCTGAAACCTGTTAGGTTTTCGAAACCTAACAGGTTTAGGGTTCCCTCCAACCTTGACAAGGTTTTGCGGAATATTTATCATAGCCCCGATTGATTCTGACTTATATATTTTTATAGTTGAATCATCGAAACTCGTTCCTCGTTTTGCAGCGGCATCCTTTTTTTTGCGTGGGCTTGAAAAAAGCGTTGGCAAAAAAAGATACAGCGGAAAGCGGGAAACAGCTTCAAAAAATAGCTGAACTGCTGTTCGACGGAGTCAAATAGCTTAAAATAAAAAATATTATCTGCTATTCAACGTAGTCAATAAGCTCCTAATAAAAATAATTTCGGGAAAAACTTAAGTTTGGATTTTGCGCAAAGAAAAACCCGAAATCTTGCGACTTCGGGTTTTGATATTTCATTGTACTGTTCTTCTAAGAATGTACCAAACCACGAAGCCTCGCCTTTGCAAAAGGCAATCCTACTGTTGAATGTTGATTGAATCTGAACATTTTTGCTTCGTTTTTTTGTTGGTTAAACTTTATTTTGTGATGCAAATATAGAATAATTTTTTAAAATGCAAATTTTATTGAAATTATTTTTCCTTAGGAAGATTCTTCCAATATTGAAGACTTTTTTGCACGTCGAAGTAATTGGGCTTATTGGGAAGTCTTTTAAAATACTCTTGTAAGCTCTCCAATTCTGCGATTATCCAATCTTGCAAAGGCTGCATTTCTCCGTCCCAACTGTAATGATAGATTTTCGACATATCCGCAGAAACAGCAAATACAGAAGTATCTTCTTTGCTTTGATTAACATAGCCTTGAATTACGTAATACGGAAAATATTCTCGTGGTTTTTCGGTGATTTCAAAATCGAGGAGATGGTCTTTTTTGACGCAATTATCGCAACTTGCTAAATGCATATCGTTGAGGATATCAAGCTTGGTTAGGTTATCCAAAACTTTTTGCTCGAAGTCCGTGTACGAGAATGGATAAGGATAATATTCGCCACCGCTTTCGTAGTCTTTAGGCTTCTTTTTTGTTTTGTAAGGCTCTACTTTTTCACCTTTTTTGTTGATAAGATAACTTTGTGATTTTTTGGAAGATGGCACAATATACCAATGTTCGCCGCCGTCTTCATATTTTTTCTTCCAACCACCAACATATACTTTAGCATAACCATATTGAAAAGTTCCTGCAAAGTCCCATTGCGCGGGAATTGTTAGGTTTCCGTCTTTGTCAGCAAAACCAACTTTGTTGCCATCGACATAACGACGAAGACCTTCTTCGAAATAGTCGATTCCGTTGTCAAACCATTGAGGATAATAAAGAAATTTTCCGTGTCGATCGTAGACTTCGCCAGCGGGCATAAGATGACTTTTTGATGAATAGTCCTTTGCTTTTTCGGTTCCGATGAATTCTACTATGGCTTCTTGGATAGGTTCTTTGAAATCATAATTTCCATAGTTGGGAAATTTTGCGGGTACAATGATTTTTCCTGATTCTGTTTTAACACCTACTTTGGTGCTGTCCGCAGTCGAAAAGTAATAAAGTTTTTCCTTGTTTTGCGCCAGCAAAAAGCTACATTGAAGCAGTATAAAAACAAAGCTTAAGAGTTTGAAAATATGTCGATTGCTAATCATTTGTGTTTTGATTTTATTTTTTCGGGTTCCGTATTTTTTTTGCAATCATGATAATGCAAAATATTACAACGGAAATGAGAGCTAAAAGTTTTAACACTATACCAATATAAAGGTAAGCGTAAGGTGGATCTAGACCATAAAGCTTTGTGAAGTATTCGCCAAGGGAAAATACTAAAATGCAGATTACGAGAATGAAAAGTGACTTTTTAAAATTCATAAGCCTTGTGATAAGTCGTTGTTTAAAAATAAGAATTTTTGAGTTTGTTTTTTGAGAAATAAAAAAGTGCAACAAAGATTTGCTGCACTTTTGTTGATATTCGATTTGAAAAATTATTTTAATTGCTCAAAACTACGTTTGATGAAATCTGTTAAATCCTTTCCTTTCAATAGGTTTTGAGATAGTTTTGCAAGATCCAAGGCTTGTTGAATTTTTGCATTTTTAGACTCTGAATTGTCCGTTTTAAGAATGTCAGAAGCCAAGTCGCTGTTTGCATTTACCACCAAATTGTACATTTCTGGGAAGTTGCCAAACATGGATGGCGCGCCCATCTGCTGCATGTCCTTCATACGACGCATAAATTCTGGTTGTGTAATGCTAAATGGCGCATCGTCACTATCCAAATCTTCTAACTGAACGGTGTAAGTCTGCGAGTTAATCGCTTCTTCAATAGATTTTTTAAGGTTTTCTTTTTCGCCATCGTTAAGTTTGGCGATAACTGGCTCATCTTTTTCAATAAGTTTGTTGATGTTATCGGCGTCAACTCTTGCAAAAGTTACTTTGTCTTTTGTGCTTTCCAATTTCTGAATTAAATGCGGCACCAAAGGCGAATCCATTAACAGAACTTCGTAGCCTTTAGCCTTCGTCGTTTGGATGTAGCTGTCTTGCAAGTCTGTGTTGGAAGCATAAAGAATAACCGTTTTTCCGTTTTTGTCGGTTTGTTTGTCTTTAATATTTTCGATTAATTCGTCCCAAAGAAGATATTTGCCGTCGGTTGTCGGATAAAGCATGAATTTGTCTGACTTCTCATAGAACTTGTCCTCCGTCACCATTCCGTACTCGATAACCACTTTGATGTCATTCCATTTTTGTTCGTAGTCTTCGCGGTTGTTACGGATAAGTTCTACCATTTTGTCCGCCACTTTTTTCGTGATGTAAGACGAAATTTTCTTAACCGCGCCATCTGCCTGTAAGTACGATCTAGAAACATTTAGCGGAATATCTGGTGAATCAATAACACCACGCAGCAACATCAAAAAGTCAGGAACAATGCCTTTAACTTCGTCGGTTACAAAAACTTGATTTTGATAAAGTTGGATTTTATCTTTTTCAATGTTTAAGCTGTTTGAGAGTTTTGGGAAAAATAAAATCCCAGTCAAATTAAATGGATAATCAACATTAAGATGAATGTGGAACAAAGGATCCTCAAATTGCATTGGATACAACTCGCTGTAGAATTTTTTGTAATCTTCATCAGTTAATTCAGATGGATTTTTTGTCCACGCTGGATTTGGATTGTTGATGATGTCATCCACTTCGATTGTTTCGGGTTTTGCATCTTCGGCAGCACCTTCTGGCAAAGGAAGTGTTTCTGTTTTTGTTCCAAATTTAATTGGAATTTGGTTGAAGCGGTTATACTTAAGAAGTAATTCTCGGATTTTGAAATCGTCCAAAAATTCGGTAGAATCTTCTGCAATGTGAAGTAGGATTTCGGTTCCGCGATCCGATTTGTCCGTTTCTTCCAAAGTGAATTCTGGACTTCCGTCGCAAATCCAATGTACCGCAGGTTCGTCTTTATAAGACTTTGTGAAGATTTCTACTTTGTCGGCTACCATAAAAGCAGAGTAGAAGCCAAGACCGAAATGTCCGATAATGCCAGCATCTTTTGCTGAATCTTTATATTTTTCTAAAAACTCTTCAGCACCCGAAAATGCCACTTGGTTGATGTATTTTTCAACTTCTTCGGCTGTCATCCCAAGACCTTGGTCTTTGATGCTGATGGTTTTTGCTTCTTTGTCGATTTTGACCTCAATCATTGGGCTACCATATTCTACTTTGGCTTCGCCGATGTTGATAAGGTGTTTTAGTTTGGTTGTTGCATCCGTCGCGTTAGAGATTAATTCTCTAAGGAATATTTCGTGGTCGCTGTAAAGAAATTTTTTAATAAGTGGGAAGATGTTTTCCACTGATACATTAATCTTTCCTGTAGACATAATTGTGTTTATTTTATGAGTTAATTTTCTTGAAGTTACAAAACAAAAAATTCTGAGTTGTGTCAAACGGCGTTGTGTGGTCTTGGGTAAAACATTCGATTTTTTCGAAATTGTTTTTCAAAAGATTTTCCATGCTGCTTTCGCTGTATTGTGTGATGTCGAGACCGCTACACTTAAGAGGTCCATCGGTTGAGAACGTGCCAATAATCAAATTTCCATTGAGATTACTTCCCAGTAAATCAACATAAGTTTGGATGTCTTTTTTCTCTGTTAAAAAATGAAAAGTTGCACGGTCATGCCAAATGTCGTAAGTCTCAACAGGTTGGAATTTTGTAATGTCCGAAACAATCCATTTGATTTTTGAAGCGTTGTCGCCTAATCTTGTTTTGGCGTTTTCGATTGCCGCTTCTGAAATGTTAAGCACCGTAATGTCTTGAAATCCTAAATCCAAAAGCGATTGTACAAAGCTACCATCGCCACCGCCAACATCAATAATTTTTGAATTTTTATCGGCATTAAGTGATTGAATAAGCTTAAGCGAAGTTGCGTATTCATCTTGCGTCCAGCTCATTTGCTCTGGTGTTTTGTTTTCGTAGACGTTTTCCCAATGTTGCTGACTCATACTTTTTGTTTGTTTTTAAAACTCAAAAAAAATACCAGTCCCAACAAAGTGACAATTTGTCTTTTTGGTGGAAAATATTGCTAAGAATGTGCGCCCCGACGGAGCCGGAACTCCTTTTGCGAGAGGCTATGCCGAGCAAAAGAGTGGGAGGCGGAGGCGGAAAAGGCGCCCAAATAAAAGAAATAAAAAAGGACTCTAACTGCGTAGAATCCTTTTTTGATATAGATATGAAAAATTTAAACAATTGCTAAATCTACGACTTCGCTCATTTTGCTTACGTAGTTGACTTTCAGGTGTTTTAGATAGTCTTTATTGATTTCTTCGACGTCTTTTCGGTTGGCTTCGCAAAGGATAACTTCCTTGATGCCAGCGCGCGTTGCCGCCAAAAGTTTTTCTTTGATACCGCCCACTGGCAGGACTTTTCCGCGAAGTGTAATCTCGCCAGTCATCGCCAAATGTGGTTTCACTGCTTTGTTTTTGTAACTCGACACCATCGATGTCAACATAGCGATACCTGCCGACGGTCCATCTTTTGGCGTAGCGCCTTCTGGAACGTGGACGTGGATGTTTTTGCTTTCTAAATCTTCGGCACTAATTCCCAATTCTTCGTAATGTGCCTTGATGTACTCTAGCGCAATCGTCGCAGATTCTTTCATCACGTTGCCGAGGTTACCTGTCATCGTCAAAGTGCCTTTGCCTTTGGACAAAATGCTCTCGATAAACAAAATGTCGCCACCAACGCTGGTCCACGCCAAACCTGTCACGACGCCGGGAACATTGCTGACTTCTGAAAGTGTGCTAGGGCGTGGAACGCCCAATATTTCGTCGATTTTCTCAACTGAAATTTTTGGATCGTAGTCATTTTCCATCGCGATTTGCAGAGCTACCCAACGTGCGATAGAGGCAATACGCTTTTCCAAAGTACGGACGCCACTTTCTGAAGTGTGCGCATCGATGATATGTTTGATTTCAGGATTTCCTAGTTTGAAAGCTTTTGAGTCCAAACCAGTTTCTGAAAGTTGTTTTTTGATAAGGTGACGTTTTGCGATTTCGATTTTTTCTTCCAACGTATAACCTGCAATGCTGATCAATTCCATACGATCCAAAAGAGGACGTTGGATTTCGCTAAGGTTGTTGGCCGTCGCAATAAACATCACTTTCGACAAATCGTAACCCATTTCTAAGAAGTTGTCGTAGAAACTGTTGTTTTGTTCTGGATCCAAAACCTCTAACATCGCAGAACTTGGATCACCGTGCATGCCTTTTCCTAGTTTGTCGATTTCGTCCAAAATAATTACAGGATTGGAAGTTCCTGATTTTTTAATAGATTGAAGAATTCGACCTGCCATTGCACCAATGTAGGTTTTTCTGTGGCCACGAATTTCGGATTCATCGTGAAGACCACCTAAAGAAACACGAACATATTTTCTTCCCAAAGCATCGGCAATCGACTTTCCTAGTGAGGTTTTACCAACGCCGGGAGGGCCAGAAAGACAAAGGATTGGCGACTTCATGTCACTTTTTAGTTTTAAAACCGCGATATGCTCCAAAATTCTTTTCTTGATATCTTCTAAACCGAAATGCTCCTTGTCCAAAATCTTTTCGGCTTTCTTTAAATCGAAAACGTCTTTAGAATATTTTTCCCAAGGTAAGTCCGTGAAGAAATCCAAATAATTACGTTGTACATTGTAATCTGGAGAATTCGGGTGTTGGCGTTGCAAACGTTGCAATTCTTTTTGGAAATGCGTTTCAACTTCTGCTGGCCACTTTATTTTAGCCGCTTTGTTTTTGAACTCGTCAACATCAGAATCTGGTCCACCACCCAATTCTTCTTGGATGGTTCTTATCTGTTGATTAAGGAAATATTCGCGTTGTTGCTTATCAAGATCTTTGCTTGTCTTTTGATGAATTAGATTTTTTAATTCTAAAAGACGGAAGTCTTCATGCATCATTTCGTAAAGAAGTTCTGCACGTTTTGCTAAAGCTTTTTCTTCTAAAAGTCGTTGTTTTTTCTCAAATGTAAAGTTGCCATTAGCCGCGATAAAGTTGAGTAAATCTTCGGTTTCGTTAATGTTTTTAATAGCGAAATTTGCGGCGTTTGGGATATTCGGGTCTAGCTCGATAATCTTCATTGCCAAATCTTTGATGTTCTCCATCAAAGCTTCGAATTCTTCCTTGTTGCGAGAATTGGTATCTTTAATAAGTGTTAATTTCGCAGTTAAATAGGGATCGCGTCCTTCAAAATTTTTGATTTTGAAACGTTTGATTCCGCGTGTTATCGCTGTGATATTGCCTTCAGGCAGTTTTATGATTTTTACAACTTTCGCTAAAGTACCAATGGTATATAGGTCTTTGTCTGCAGGATTGTCCTCGTTAGGATTTTTCTGAGTCAAAATCCCAATCAGCTGGTTAGATTGCAAAGAATCTTCCAAAAGTTTTTTTGACTTTTCGCGTCCTGCGGTAATTGGTGTTACAACTTTTGGAAACATCACCATATTGCGCACTGGCAAAATGGCGTACATCTCTTGGTCTAATTCTTTTTCAGTTGGTTCCGAAATATTTATTTCTTCGGCAACTAATCCGAATCCGTCTTCCAAAATAGCGTCAAAGTTGATATCTTCAAATTCTGTCATAATGTATGATGATGACAAATTGTCATTTCTTTAAGGTGATAACTTATTGTCTTTCTATAAATTGCGGATAATAAGTTGATTATATATTGAGTGGTATATTTTCACAATTCCTATGCCACAACATTTTTTGTCATAAAATGCAAAAATCCTCCACAATTTGGGAGGATTTTTATTTTATATCTTCTGAATGTTAAGCCAACATTCTTTGCGCTTTTTTAACACCTTCTACCAATCGGTCGATTTCTTCAAAAGTATTATAAACGGCGAAGCTTGCTCTGACCGTTCCAGCAATATCAAAATATGCCATAATCGGTTGTGCGCAGTGATGCCCAGTTCTTACGGCAATTCCTTGTTTGTCGAGAATCATCCCAACATCTGACGCAATCCCGATACCTTCTAAGTTAAAAGAAACAGCACCAGCACGATTGGCTTTTTCTCCATATATTCTTAGACCTTCGATTTCTAATAAATGTCTTTGTGCATATTCTAGCAAAGAATGTTCGTGTTGTTGGATGTTTTCCAGACCTACAGATTCCATAAAGTCAATGGCTGCACCAAGTGCAATATTACCTCCAACGTTGGGTGTTCCGGCTTCAAAGCGGAAAGGTAAATCTGCATAAGTTGTTTTTTCGAAACTACAAGTTGCAATCATCTCACCGCCACCATGAAAAGGTTGAAGTTTATTAAGTGAAGCTTCTTTTCCGTACAAAATTCCTGTTCCCATTGGTGCATACATTTTGTGTCCAGAAAAAACAAGGAAGTCGCAATCCATCTTCTGAACGTCCAATCGCAAATGTGGTGAAGATTGCGCTGCGTCAATCAATACAAAAGCGTTTGACAGTTTTCGCGTTTTTGCAATAACTTCTTCAATAGGATTGATAACACCAAGAGCGTTCGAAACTTGGTTTAAAGAAACGATTTTCGTTTTTTCATTTAGCCAAGAATCTAAAACATCGATTTGCAAAATACCATTTTCGTCCATTGGGATAACGCGAAGTTTTGCGCCAGTTCTTTCGCAAAGCATTTGCCACGGAACAATATTCGAATGGTGTTCTAGATACGAAATAATGATTTCGTCATCTTTTTTAATCAAATTCGTAATCGCATAAGCAATCAAATTGATGCCTTCCGTTGTGCCTTTTGTAAAGATAACTTCGTAATCATGCTTTGCATTAATGAACTTCTGAACCTTTTGTCTTGCTAATTCCATTTCTGTTGTTGCAAGTTGGCTCAAGGTATGGATGCCACGATGTACGTTGGCGTTAATCGTCGTATAATATTTTTCCCAAGTCTGTAAAACCGAAATTGGCTTTTGAGAAGACGCACCATTATCCAAGTAAACAAGAGGGTTTCCGTTGATTTCTTGGTCTAAAATTGGGAATTGATTTCTTATATTTTGAATGTCTAACATGTTCTTTATTTAGAATGCTTCAAAGTTACGGCAAATATTATTAATGAAGTTTAAATTGGTTTTAAATCATATTTTTAATTTAGGAAAAGACAATATGGATTTTGTGTTTTTAAAATTGTAAAAAGATTTTTTGCTTCACTGAATGACAAATCCCATTTTTTATTTTTGAAAATAGTCAAATAGAAAACTTAAATTTGTTTGGAAAGCTATTTGATGCATTAAAACTATGACAGATTCTGAGAAAAAAGTACAGCTCCGAAATTATAAATTGCTGGCGACAAGTCTTTTCTTGTTAATGGCAATTACGTTTATCATCATGACCATAATCCAAAAATCGACGCCATCACATTGGGTTGGTTACATCCGTGCTTTCTCGGAAGCTGCGATGGTTGGTGCTTTGGCGGATTGGTTTGCGGTAACAGCTTTGTTTCATCATCCGATGGGACTCAGAATTCCACACACCAATTTGATAGAAAATAGTAAAGCGAAAATCGGGGATAACCTTGGGAATTTTGTTGTTGATAATTTTTTAGCGCCAGAAAATATTCGACCTTACATTCTTAAATTAAAAGTTTCGGGATTTGCGGGAGAATGGATTGGTAAAGAGAAAAATCAAGATTTATTTGTTAATGAAGCTTCTAATATTTTGCTTGACATTTTATTAAAGTTGGATGATAAAGAGGTTGTCAGTTTTATTTCAAAAAAGGTAAAAGAAATGACGACTTCTATTAAAGTTAATAAACTTCTTGGTAGTGGTTTGGAATATCTTATTCAAAAGAATGACCACGAAGCTTTGATTACAAGTCTTAGTGGACAGATTAAAACCTATGTTCTCCAACATCAGCAGATGGTCACCGAACGTGTTGAAAAAGAAAGCTATTTCTTCGTTCCTAAATCTGTTGACCGAAAAATTTCGGAGAAGATAGTTTCAGGTTTAAGCCATTATTTTGAAGAAATTGAAATTGATAAACAACATCCTTTGCGTAAGGAAATTACATCGAAGCTTCTTGTTTTTGCAGATGAATTAAAAACTGAAGTGAAATGGGAGAATGAGTTTGATTCTATTAAAAATGAATTTCTGAATGGTGATAAGCTTAATGAATATGCTTCTGACATTTGGTTGTCTATTAAAGATTCTCTGCGAAAAGAATTAATGGATGAATCTTCGAGTTTAAAAGTTTATATCAAAAAAAATCTAAATGAATTATCGAATAATCTTCAAAACGATGAAGTTCTCCAAAAGAAAATCGATAGTTGGATTCGACTAACTGCTTACAAATACATTTTAAAAAATACTAAAGAAGCAGGAAATCTTATTAGTAACACTGTTGGAAACTGGGAGGGAAAAGAACTTAGCCGAAAATTAGAGTTAGAAGTTGGAAAAGACCTGCAATTCATCCGTATCAATGGGACGATTGTCGGTGGTTTGGTTGGGCTTCTAATTTACACAGTAGCGCAATTCTTATAATTCGTTATTCAGAACCAAAAGCGGATCGATATATTCGCGGTCGTTGCTAAGTCTTGGGACTTTATTTTGTCCACCCAACTTGCCGCGATTTGCCATCCATTGATAGAAAAGTTTCGGTTTAGCAATGTGGACAACAGGACGTTTTAATGTGATGTTGTTGTAACGTTTTGCCTCGTAGTCGGAGTTTACTGTTTTTAGAGTTTCATCAAAAATATTAATGAAGATATCCAAAGACTCTGGTTGCGAGGTGAATTCGAAAATCCATTCGTGAGCGCCAGAATCATTATCTGTCATAAAAACGGGAGCGCCAGTAAAGTCGGATACAAAGGCGTTGGTTTCACGACAAGCTTTGGCAATGGCGTGTTCTACATTGTCGATCATTAACTCTTCACCAAAAGCATTGATGTAATGTTTGGTTCGGCCTGCGATTTTAATTCTGAAAGGACTTAATGAAGTGAATTTCACGGTGTCGCCAATCATGTAACGCCAAAGTCCACCGTTGGTTGTAATCACCATGGCGTAATTTTTCCCAAGTTCGACCTCCGAAAGAGGAATAGCTTTTTGTAAACTTGTTCCGAAAGTATCCATTGGAATAAATTCGTAGAAAATACCATAATCTAGCATTAGCAACATTTCGTCGCTGTTTGATCGATCTTGGATGCCAAAAAACCCTTCCGAAGCATTATAGATTTCGTAGTAACGAATAGGCTTTCCAGTAATTTGATTGTATTGATCGCGGTAAGGTTTAAAGCTAATACCGCCGTGGAAAAATACTTCCAAATTTGGCCAAAGATCCGTAATATATTGTTGGTTGGAGTCGTGAAGAACTCTGCGCAAAAGTACCATCATCCAACTAGGCACGCCAGTCAAGCTGCCAACATCTTGTTTAACAACTTCGGCAACAATGGCTTTTAGCTTGCTTTCCCATTCGGACATTAATGACACTTTTTTACTTGGCGTGTTAATGACTTCTACCCAGAAAGGAAGATTCTCAATAAGGATTGCTGAAAGATCACCAAACTTCGTATTGAAGTTTTGATACATTTCTGAGCTTCCACCAAGTCTTAAATTCTTGTGTTGAAACAATCCACTTTCAGGATGGTTGTTAACGTAGATTGATATTAAATCTTTACCAGCTTTGTAATGACAGTCTTCAAGGCTTTCATCAGAAATAGGAATGAATTTACTTTTGGCATTCGTTGTTCCAGAAGATTTTGCAAAATGTTTAATTTGTCCTGGCCAAATAATATCTTTCATGCCTTGGCGGGCTTTTTCGATGTAAGGCTCGTAATCTTCGTAGGTTACAATTGGCACATTGTTTTGGAAATCTCTGTAGTTTGCAATGTCTTTGAAACCGTGATTTTTTCCGTAAACCGTATCTTCGGCGTGAAACAACTGCGAGAACAATACACCTTTTTGCGTTTCTATAGGATGATCTATAAAATTGTTGATTTGATCTATTCGTTGTCGAATAAACCAGTTAACTACGGTGTTAAACATTGCCTTGGTCGCCATATCAACAAATATAACAAATTTGTCATTATTTTGTTAGTTGAAATTTAGTTTTAACAGGAATTTTAAAACAAAAAAACCTGCAGCAGTGCTACAGGTTTTGTATTTAGAATAAATTCTTTAATAAGAATATTAAGCTTCAGTAGATTTCTCTTCTGTTGTTGGTACATCAGGATTCTGATCTCTAACTTCTGCAGCTTCTTCTTCATCTTCTTCATCCATTGCAGCAGCACCACCTTTCATTGCATTTCTAGACATCTTAACAGCTACGATAACTGCGTTGTCTGGGTGCATGAAAGTGTATTGTTCGTTCTTGATAGAACCAACATAAAGTTTGTTACCAATCTTAAGAGGTGTAACGTCAACAACAACTTCGTCAGGTAAGTTAGCTGGGATAGCTTTAACTTTCAACTTACGGTAAGTTTGTCTTAACACACCACCAGAAACAACACCTTTTGCACGACCTGTAATTCTTACAGGAACTTCC
>NZ_JASLDS010000002.1 GCF_030151385.1 Soonwooa sp. | reverse complement strand
CGAAAATTAATTATATTTGAATACAAATTAGCACATGAAAAACAGTCGTTTTTACTACAAAAAAGAGGTGATCAATTTAAACCGAACTTACATGGTCACTTTAAACCGAATCTAGGTGGTCAATTACACCGAACTTTGCATTGTCATCGCAAATCTCGGCATGGGTTGCATAGCAGAACATCTGGAGATTCTTAATGTTAGCCTTTTCCGAAATCGCAATAGCTTTATCGATGAACGACTTTGCAATTTCACGACGTTTTTCTCTGCTTAGGTTTTTATAAGGATACTGATTAATAAAAGAAGCAAAATTGTTATATGCACTTACAATGGCTTGTGCAGAATAAAAGGGAAGTTTGTGAGTTTTAACAAGATCTAGTGATTTTTCGGCATAGTAAGAAGCTTTCTCAAGATCCTCTTGTTGTTTTGTTTTTTCATAATTAGCAGTATACATTACAGTTAGGTCTGTGTAGGTCACATAAATGTCAAATACAGAATTTGTTTTTTCTATGTAGTATAACTGTTTCAAAACATAGTTCTTGTACTCGTCAGTGTACTCACCTTGTCTTGCATAGCAAGTTGCGATAATGCGGTAGATATCGGATTTTAAAAAATTTTCTTCAGGTTTATTTTCTAAGTCTTTTAGGGCTTTGTTGGCGTATAGAATGGTTTGGTCATACAAATTGTTCATCAAGTAGATTCTGGCAAAACAAAAGTTAGAATAGGCGTCGTCCAATTTGTCTCCAGTTTTTGAAGCTGAAGCTTTTATGAGGTTAGCATAATGGAGTGCTTTGTCAAAATCATTATTGACAACATAGAGCATGACATAATTGTTGTAAATGCGAATTTGAAGAGATGCATTATTTCCAACATTTTTTAATGATTGATTCAATATTTTTTCTGCTTCATCAAATTTTTCATCAACAATTAATACTCTGGTTTTTAAAATTATCTCATCATCAACCTTTGCTTGTCCAAAAGATTTAATGCTTACAAATAGTAAGGATACTATCAAAAAAAGATTATAGTATTGTTTGCTTTTCATATTGTCAAGCTTAGCTTATTAACAGTTTTTACATTAAGCTTGTAACTCTTTTTTATTCGGTTACATGTGTACTTTGTGTAAACTAGATGTATATTTTGTTGTAATATTTTATTTGCTAATATAATGACAATCAGTTATGTGATGTGTAATTTTTGTATATACAATATGTTTACAAAAATCGTTTTATAGCTTTTGTAAGTGATTTTTAGTTGGGAGAAGTGTTAATTTTACAATGCTAAACTAAAAGTCGTATACTCTCTAAATTATGAAAGCACAAGCTCGCATTTTCTCAATACTATTTTTTCATAAAGAATCTAAGTTATCAGTTTAATATTGGGAAGTGGAGTCAGAGCATTTGATCAATGATATGCTGTAAAGTGTAGGATGTCTATAATATTCTAAAGTTGAAAAAGAGATTGTAGATCCCCGAGGTTTTAGAAAGTAGTGTTTTCTTTAGAGAATTGTTTTGGAGGTCGTCTCGTAAGAGCGACCTTATTTTTTTTGTTTTTAGAAATTTTTGTTTTCAGTATCTTGTGGTGATTCAAAATAATAAGAGCTCATTTTTTGAACGCGGCGTTTGATGTTGCGCAGTAGTATTTTTGGACCAAGGATTTTAATGTTTTCTCCAAATCCTAGTAATTCACGCTCAAGCTCAAAATTCAAGACAACATCAATTCTTAATATAGCACCATCTGCTTCCTCTTTTAAAAGGACTTGGCTTTTGTGCAAAGGTTTTGTTAAGATGTAAGGCAGGTTTTCTTTGTTAACCCAAAATGTAACTTTATAAGCACGGTCTTTTTCGCTTTTTGTGACACCAATTGTATCTTCGTAATAACGTTCGAAGTTAATGCCTTGGTAAGCTTCATAATCAATGCCGCTTATTTCGTTTAGGCTAATGATTCTGTCCAGCGCAAGTGTCGCCAAATGATTTGTGCCTTTTGCTTTACATATCAAAAACCAACGATTCCTGTGTTCTTTTAATAAGTAGGGAAAGTATATTTTTTGGGTAGCTTCACGCGCTTTGAATGATTTATATTCGATAAAGACTGGTTTTTGTTTGCTAATGCTTTGGTAGAGTAGGTTGAGAAAATTTAAACCTTTTAGAAGTTTATTCTCTTCAAATTGAACATAGCTTTCATTTTTGGAAATACTTTGGTCATACTTGCTCTCAAGTTTTGTCACAATTTCATTCATTTCATTAAAATGATCAAAACCAGAAAGATGTTTTAGTATTGATACAACTTCTTTCATTTTGCCAAGATCTTGGTCGTTAATGGGAGAATTGGTAATACTATAATTGGTATCTTCGTAACTGTAAAACTTATTTTTAGTCACAATAATGGGCGCATTATATCCTAGCTTATCACTTCTCATGGTTTGGATGTCGCCTTGTATGGTTCTTTTAGAAATGCCTGTTGTGATACCTTCGTATTCGTAAAGCGCCTCCGAAACTTTTTCAATAAGATCTTCTAAAGTCCATTTTCGATAAGGATTTTGCAAACATTCGTCAATGCATTTATAGCGAAGTAGAGCCAATTTGTTAGCAGCCATGTTTTTTTCTTTTGTTAAAGATAGATTATTTTATTATTACTGCGTATCCTATCTACGCACTTTGAAGTGGTTTTCGTGTTATTTTATGTTTTTGTAAATTTTTACAATTGATAATCAGTGTTTTAATATGTCTTGAGTTTTGTTTGTTGTAGTGCGTATTTTGGCTGCGTACTTGTGTTCTGATATTTGTAAAGTCAATAACGACAGATATATAGATCATTGAAAAGCTTTAGGCTTAATAAAAATATTTCTCAAAAGGAAATAGCAATTCTACAAAGCAGAAATCCTTGTCGGTAGTTTCTGTATAGCTATGTAGTGCTGGGTTTGTTTCGGACTTAGTATACTGGTGGATGTTTTGGAAAGTTGCTTCTTTACTCGTACGGAGGTTCGATTCCTCCCTTTGTAGCTTAGTGGTTAGCAGAGTAATTACTTGTTGGTCGCGGGTTCGATTCCCGCTCTTGTTAATGCAAGATAACTCAGTTTGGTTAGAGTAGCAAGCCTTTGATTGCAGGTTCGAGTCCTGCTTCCAATTTTTTGGAATGGCGAAACGGTAGACGCACTGGATTTAGGTTCCAATTATCTAGAAGTCCGAATAGCTTCTAAAAACTATTCCTAAAGCAATCTTGTACAAGTCAGTCATTTGATGATTTTGAATAAAATATCAGATGACACTTGGTTTAGCACTTTGCAAACTCGGTCGAGGATTAGTCAAGTGTATTTTGCGATTTTAAAAAGTTTAAAATTTTGAAATCCAAAATCTACCAAAGATTATGACAACATCGGGTTTCCGTCGCGAGCTTTGGATTTGTACGAGATGCTTTTGATTTTAAAAATTTAAAAAAAATAAACAGATATGAAAAATTTAAACGTAAAATTAAATGAAGTCGCATTGGTGTTCAAAAATGAACGATTAATTGATGTGTTAATTGAGGGTAAATATTGGGTTGGATTTGGTAAAGAAACTAATGTTTTTGAGTTAAGCAAGAACTTTCCAAAATTTGAAAACATTGATTATTTATTAAAAGAAGAAAAGTTTGCGGCTTTAGTGGATGTTGTCGAGCTTAAAGATAATGAAGTGGCATTGATGTACGAAAACAAAAACTATGTCAGCGTATTGCATGCTGGGCGTCATATTTTTTGGAAATCTCATATTAATCGAGAATTTCGAATTTATGATACTTCGGTTTTGGAAGTCGACGCTTCTATCAATAAAAATCTATATCAAAAGTCAGAAATTTTACAATTGATTCGTGTGTTGTCGGTTGATGTACATGAGCGTGGATTATTTTTTGTAAACGGTAAAATGGAGAAAATTCTAGATCCAGGTTTGTACGTGTTTTGGAAAAATGATTACCAGATTTCATTGGAGAAAATAGATGTTCGTCAAAAGACTTTAGAGATTTTAGGACAAGAAATTTTGACTAAAGATAAGGCGCAATTACGTATTAACTTTATCGCACAATACATTGTGGAGGACATCGAAAAGGCTTTGTTGGAAAACAAGGAATTCGAAAAACAACTTTACGTAATGTTGCAAATGGCAGTGCGTAATTTTGTGGGAGGTTTCACTTTGGACCAATTGATGGAAAGCAAAATAGAGATTTCTTCTTTAGTTTTAGACGAAGTTAAAGCTGAAGCGTCCGAACTTGGTGTTAAATTAATATCGACAGGTATTAAAGATATTATTCTTCCAGGAGAAATAAAGGATATCATGAATCAAGTTTTGGTTGCGGAGAAAAAAGCGCAAGCCAATACAATTATGCGTCGCGAAGAGACTGCCTCAACACGTAGTTTGTTAAACACTGCCAAATTGATGGGAGAAAATCAAATGTTGTGGAAACTAAAAGAAATGGAATACATCGAGAAAATTTCTGAAAAAATTAATACAATTTCGGTTTCTGGTGGTGGAAACATCGTAACGCAATTGAAAGAAATTTTTTCCAAATAATTATTGTTGGATTGCATAAAAAAACTCCGAACACTAAAAGTGTTCGGAGTTTATATTTTATATTTAAAAGCAATTAAACTCTCACTGCATCTGGAACCATAATCTCATAGTTACCACCGAAAGAGATAATTTCTCTTACGATGCTACTGCTGATAAAGGATTTTCCAGAAGATGTTAGTAGGAAAATAGTTTCAACAACATTCTCTCTTGTCAAAGCTCGGTTGGTCTGTGCAATCGCTTTTTCGAACTCAAAATCGGCAGGATTTCTCAAACCTCTTAGGATAAAGTTAACGCCTTTACTTTTACAGTAATCGACGGTCAAACCTTCGAAATCGTCCACTTCAACATTCGGAAAATCTTTGAAAGAATTACGAATAAACTCTTTACGTTGCTCCAAAGAAAACATATAATTCTTCTTCGAGTTTCTGCCGATGGCAATAATTATTTTGTCAAATAATGGTGCAGCCCTTTCGACGATATCGTAATGTCCAAGTGTGATTGGGTCAAAAGAACCAGGGAAAACTGCTATTCTCATTAGTTTTAGTTTATATTAATGTAAAGGCTTTTTAAGTGCTTTTTCTACTTCATTACCACAAAGGTCTTGGATGCTGATACCGTAGATTTTGGCTTGTTGCGGCAAGATACTCGCAGGCGAAAATCCAGGATTGGTATTCATTTCCAACATATAAGGTTCGCCATTCATAATGATATACTCACTTCTAGAGAAACCGCTCATACCAAGAGAATCGTACGCACGAATCGAAATTTCTTCCACTTTTTTGCGCGTTTCTTCATCAATTCTGGCAGGTGTAATCTCTTGCGATGCACCTTCGTATTTAGCTTGATAATCGAAAAACTCGTTATCAGGAACAATCTCAGTAATACCCAAAACAATGGTTTTTCCTTGATAATCCAAAACTCCAACGGAAACTTCTGTGCCGTCCAAGAAGCTTTCGATAAGGATTTCGTTATCTTCTTTGTAAGCGATTTCAATCGCTTTCGCAAGTTCTGCAATGTCTTTAACCTTCGAAATTCCGAGGCTGCTTCCAGATTGGTTAGGTTTTACAAAAACCGGAAGTCCCAGTTCTGCAACTATTTTGTCTTGATCGATGTGTTCGCCTTTTCTTAGATAGATGCTTTTCGCAGACGGAATATTATATTTTGACAAAACCGCCAAGGTATCTTTTTTATTAAAAGTCAAGGCACTTTGGTAGAAGTTACAGCCTGTATAACGTTGTCCAACAGCATCCCAATAGGCTTGTAGAATTCCATTTTCGCCAGGCGTTCCGTGGATAATATTGAAGCAAGCATCAAATTTTAATACTTTATCATTGTCCAACGTCACCGAAAAATCGGCTTTGTTGATGTCGTGTTTTTGCTCGTTTTCATCGAGGAAATACCACGAATCCTTTAGAATTACAATTTTATAAACATTGTATTTTTCGCGGTCCAACGAATCGTAGATCAATTGTCCACTTTTCAGAGACACCACATATTCGTCAGAATAGCCGCCCATAACAACAGCTATGTTTTTCTTTTCCATAACAGATTTATATGGCAACAAATGTAAAAATTTTATCAACAAGGACAGTCTCCTTTGCTTTTTATTTTTGGGCGATTCCGCAACTTTTCCTAGCTTTTTCCTTGGCACAGTTGCGGCCGGGCTATTCGCTGCTATCTTCTGTCCGAGGCTTTCGCCGTTTCTTCAGAAGGATATCCGCTGCTATCCCTATCGCAAAATGGCACAAAAAATGAAGTGACAAGAAAAAAAATACAAAAATTATTATCTATATTTGCTAGATATTTTTGTAACAAAACAAAAGCTTATGTTCAAATCTCTTTTCAACTGGAAAGTTCTTGTCAACATTGTGCTCGCTATGGCAGTATTTGCTGGTCTAGTGTGGTCAACTTTCCGTTGGTTAGAATATCACACCAAGCATGGTGAAGAAATTCCTGTTCCTAATGTAGTTAATATGACGGTGCACCAAGCCATCAAAGTTTTAGACGATTCTGGTCTAGAATATGAGGTAGACAGTGCGCAATACAATCCAGTATACAAGCCTTTCCAAGTCTTGATGATTTCACCTTCTCCAGGCTCACATGTTAAAGGCGGAAGAACTGTCCTTTTGAAAGTTAATCCAAGAACTTGGGCAAAAGTTTCGGTGCCAGATATTATCGATCGTTACAAAGGTTTGGCATTTAATCAACTTAACCTAGTAGGTCTTAAAGTTGGTGATACACTTTTTGAACCAAGTATCCAGAGAGACGCGGTTCTTAGAATTATTTACCAAGGACATCCTATTAAACCAGGAGAATTGTTACCTAAGTTTTCTTCGGTTGATTTGGTGATTGGTTCTGGACCAATGCGTAATGTAACAATTCCAAATTTGGTTGGTCGTAGCGTCCAAGAAGCTAAAAAAATTATTGCTCAAAATTTATTTGAAGTAGGTATTGTAGATTATGAAACTGGTAAAGCCGACGAGTCTGCAATTGTGTACTACCAAGATCCACCTGCAGGTGCACTTCGAGACCAAGGTATGCAGATTGACCTTTGGGCAAGTAAGAAGACTCCAGCCGAGATGTTTAATAAGGTTAGGGAGCTTGATATGATGTATCGACCAAGAATTGATACGGCAGTGTCTGCACCAATTCGATACGAGGACACAACAGATGGTTTTGATGATCCTGTTCCTCCACCTCCAGCACCAAAACCAAAGCCGAAACCAACGCCAAAACCTGAAGGAGAGAAAAAGCCTGCAACATCTACAAAACCGGCGGCAACTTCTTCTGACAAGAAACCAGCGGCAACCGAAAAACCTAAAGAAAAGAAAAAGGTTATCATAGAATAAATTTAATTTTAAACATATAAAAAATGGCTTCAGCTTCGTTGTTGAAGCCAATTTTGATAAATATAACTATGCAAGAGGATAATTTCGAAGACGAGTTTGACGAAGCTTTAGAGTCCAATGATGAAGTCGGTCTTTCTGATGAGAATAGTGGACTCTACGAACATCTTAATATCACCGTAGACAAGAAACAAGAACCCCTGCGTGTCGATAAGTTTTTGTTAATCTATCGACAAAACTCATCGCGTAACAAAATTTCGCAAACTTGTCGCGCTGGTAATGTTGTGGTTAATGGGAATCCTGTTAAGCAGAACTATCGTGTAAAGCCAGGAGACGAGATTAGCGTGCTTCTTGCGCATCCACCACGAGAAAATGTTATTATCCCACAAGATATTCCTATTAATATCGTTTATGAAGATGATGATCTAATTGTGGTTGACAAAAATGCTGGAATGGTGGTGCATCCAGGCTTCGGAAATTGGGACGGTACTTTGGTTAACGCCTTAGCATTCCATTTTGCTAAAGATCCAAATTTTAATTCAGATTTAGATCGAGTAGGATTGGTACATCGTATTGACAAAGATACTTCGGGGCTTTTGGTCATTGCAAAAACAGAATATGCGTTAAGCTATTTGGCAAAGCAATTTTTTGATAGAAAAACAAAACGTCTTTATTGGGCTTTTGTTTGGGGAAATGTTGCTGAAGACGAGGGAACGATTCGCGGACATATCGGACGCCACCAGAAAAATAGAATGCAAATGGCCGTCTACGAAGATGGTAGTCATGGGAAACATGCTGTGACACATTACAAAGTCTTGGAGCGTTTTCGTCACATGACTTGGGTAGAATGTAAGCTAGAAACTGGACGTACGCACCAGATTAGAGCGCACTTCAAACATATAGGTCATACCTTGTTTAATGATGAGCGTTATGAAGGTCATACCATTTTGCGAGGTGTTAATTTGCCAAAGTATAAGCAATTTGTGAATAATGTATTTGAGGTTTTACCAAGACACGCTTTGCATGCTCATACGTTAGGATTTGTTCATCCTACGACAAAAAAAGAAATGTACTTCGAAAGTCCGATGCCTAGTGATATGCAAGAAGCTGTAGATAAATGGAGAAAGTACTTAGAAAATAATTAAAAATTATTTAAAACAATATTTTTTTATATTTGCCTTGTGAGAAAACTTTATAAAATTTTTAGCGCTGCTTTTGTTTTAGCTTTATTTAATGCAAATACGGTTAAAGCTCAGGAGACTTTGCCTATGTATCAACAATATTTGTTGGATGGTGACTTCTTGTTTAACCCTGCATTGTATGGTGAATCCGATGATGTAGTCTTAAATTTGAATTACCAAAAGCAGTTTTCTAATTTTGGAGAATCTCCAAACGTGCAATCTGTTGGTATGCATGCCAATGTTTTTGATAGAGTAGGTGTTGGTGCTTCTTTCTTTAGAGATCAAAATGGTCCTATTTCTGCAAATGGGATTACAGTGGGTTCAGCTTATTTTATACCACTTGGTGATGAAGAAAACCGCATGAATCAATTTTCATTTGGTGCTGGCGTTAGCTTTTATAATATGAATTTGGATACAGCTTTATTGACTCCAGATAATCCAAATGATCCAGTTCTATATGACAAAAATATTTTCCTTGCTTATGCTAATTTGGGTATGGCGGTTAAATATCAAGGTTTCTCGGGAGGTGTCTCTGTGATGGATATTTCGTTAAATAATGATATTCCTATCGTTAATGGTATCGAACCTTCACCAACCAAAATTATTATGAATGCTGGTTACGATTGGCATTTTGCTGATGGCTTATATTTAACGCCATCTCTACTTTGGAATCTTAACACCAATTCGTCAAGTATGATGGATCTTAACCTTTTAGCGACAGTATTTTCAGAAGGTTCAAGTTTTTCGGGAGGTGTTAGTTTTAGAAGCGCAAAAAGTAGTGTTGGAAGTCAAAACCTAGGACTCTCGCCAGTTATTAAAGGTCGCGTTGGTAACTTTACTTTTGGAGCGGTTTATAACTTCGGAATGTCTGAATTACAACAAAGTGTTGGTAATAGTTTTATGCTAAGTATTGGCTTTAGATTCGAGAACTTTATCAATGGTCAAGGTTACAGATATAGATAAAAATTCTTTTAAACTAAATATAATAAAGCCACATTTGTTGGCTTTTTTTGTTGATGATATACATACATATTCCGTTTTGTAAGCAGAAATGCAGTTATTGTAATTTTCATTTTTCAACTTCTTTAAAGCTTAAAGAAGATATGTTGTCTGCGATTTCCAAAGAGTTTTCGCTAAGACATCACGAACTTCAAAATAAGAAAATCGAGTCTTTGTATTTTGGAGGTGGTACGCCATCTATTTTGGAAGCCAAGGAAATTGGGAAAATTATCGATGAAGCTAATCGTTATTTTGAATTTAGTTCCGATATTGAATTGACTTTGGAAGCGAATCCTGATGATCTTAGTATTTCATTTTTAAAAGAGATAAAAAACATTGGTGTTAATCGTTTAAGTATCGGGACGCAATCTTTTTTTGAAGATGATCTCAAATTAATGAATCGTGCGCATACAGCTTCGGAAGCGGAATCGAGCATCAAACGTGCGCAAGACATTGGCTTAGAAAACATCAGCGTTGATTTAATTTACGGATCGCCGACGTCAACAATGGAACAATGGAAACAGAATCTCGCAAAACTCGTCGAGTTGCAGGTGCCACATGTTTCGTCTTATGCTTTAACCATCGAGCCAAAAACGATTTTGGACAATTGGATTAGCCAACAAAAAGTAAAATCACCAGATGAAGCTTTTCAGAATGATGCCTTTTTCTATATGTCAGAATTTTTGAAAGCGAATGCTTTTGATCATTATGAAATTTCAAACTTTGGAAAACCGAATTTCCATTCTAAACACAATTCTTCATATTGGGAATACAAAGAATATCTTGGTATTGGTCCATCGGCGCATTCTTATGATGGCAAAAATCTTAGGAGTTGGAACATCGCCAACAATACGAAATACATCAAATCGCTTTTAGAGAATCAATTGCCGATCGAACGCGAAGAACTTAACGAAAATGATCGCTACAACGAAATGCTGATGATCGGACTTCGAACACAAAAAGGCGTTGATTTGATGAGGTTTAAAAGTAGTTTTTCAAGTGAAATAATTTCTGTTTTTGAAAGTTCTATTCAGCAAAAAATAAAAGAGGGTATTTTAAAAATAGAAAGTAATCGTTTGATAATTCCTGAGCAACATTGGTTTATGGCAGATGGTATTGCGTCAGATTTGTTTTTGGTGTAGTTTGTTTAATTCGTAATTAAATGATTGTTTTATTGTAGAGTTTTATTTTCAATTAAAAAAAAGTTATACTTTTAATAAAAAATAGAACTATGAAAAAACTTTACACATTTTATTTTCTGTTTTGCTTTTTCCTCAGTTTTTCACAGAATGCAGAATATTTGGGTATTTCTGATTTAAGTTTAACACAAGCTGATGAGCATCAAATAAAAGCAAATCTAAAAGTAACAGGTTCGACCGCTGGCGAATATTTGACTAATAAAATAGAAGTTTCGGGCTCACAAATTACGCTTTCACTTTGTTATAAAGTAATTGACGCTGCAGCTATGACTTATTACAATCACGATTTTAATATTGATGTTCCTACGGTTCCTAGCAATTACAATCTGAAAGTTAATGTTTATCAGACCGACGTTGTTTGCGATTATAAAAAACTAGAAGACAGTGTTAATCTTAATTTTTCGATGCCATTTTCGGGGACAATTTCGTTAAAAACTTTTGAAAACGATTTTAGTAGCAAGTCGGTTTCTGTTTTTCCAAATCCTGCAAAAGATATTTTAAATTTTAAAACAGATATTAAATTTGATGAAGCTAATGTTTATGATGCTTCGGGAAGATTGGTTTTGACAAGTTTGTTCAAATCAGAAATCAATGTTTCAAGCTTTAAAAATGGTAATTACTTTCTAGAATTAAAATCAAAGGATAAAATAATTACCAAGAAGTTTATTGTTAGAAAATAGAAAACTTCATTGTTTTTTATATAAAGCAAGCATGTCTAATATTAAAATCTCAAGCTTCTGACGTTCGGTAGGAACATACTGATATTAGAATTTTTGCGCATTAAATTTTGCACTCCGTAGGAGCGTTCTGTTAATTTGTTGGACTAAATTTAGTGTTAAATAAGAACGCAAATAAAAATTTTAACATGTCTTAAGTTTAGCTTCCAGAAAAAGTATTGGCCTATTAATATTACAAAATATTCACTTATACTTTAACCGTATTTTGCCAAGACAATGTAAGCACAAGTTTTTTACATATTCAAGTTTTTTTTATTCATTTAAATATTTTCGAATTATCGATTACACCTTTTATCCTTGTAAAAATTTTTATAACAATATTGAATAATAAAATTATAAATCCACCAAATACAAGATTTATTATGATGTATTCAATTTGAATTCTTCCTTGTGTTATTTTATTCTTCACTTGATTATCAATTGTTATTGCTGAATAAGGATAGCCAATTTTGTATCTATTCCATGGTTGAATATCTTTGATATTTCCGCCATACTTAAAGGTATATCCGCTAAATTTATCATTATTTTTATCTATTTTGTCTTTTGTTGTAAAAAGCATATCTTGATAAGTATTTGATAAACCATATATTGTTTTGGTATAAAATAGTGTAAAAATCAATATTAAAATTCGTATAATATTTAATATTCTATTTTTTGTCATACAAGAATTTGAAAAGTGTAGTTGGTTATAAAATTTATGCTTTTTCAGATTGTCTAAATTAAGAAAAAGCAATATGAAAGCAGCGGCGTATAAATTTTACAAAATGTTCTATTATACATGTAACCCTGCATTTTGCCAATACTATGTTAGCTGCAGTTTTTCTATTTAATATATGGAAATTTTTTTTGAAGATTTTTTGACAGGGTTATATTTTCAATCATTTTCATATCCTTTTATAATCGCCAAATCCAAATGTCCTAAATTAATAAACGAAATGTCCTAAAAAGCGTCCAAATAGGACGCTTTTAAATTTAGTTTAAACAACGTTTAATCATTATTCCGATAAATCATTATATCTTCATATCTAGCATTATAAGTCAATTGATTGCCAACAGTCTTAATCGTTGCATCTGCGAATGGATTGCGAGCATAGGAGTGATTCTCCATCCAGTCGCAGAGTTCTATGATTTGTGATTTATTTGATGTAAAATAGAAATACGACTGATCCTCAATAGTTTTCAAAACATTAAGATAGTCCGATAGCTTCCAATAATCGGGACGGCTATATGTAGAGCAATCAGTAGACAAGTAGGGTGGGTCAACTAAAAAAACCACATTTGGATGATTCTTATATTCCTCAAATAAGTTTCTATAGTCCTTTGTTATTCTATCTACACCATCCAAATATCCATCAGCATTATAATCTGAAAGTCTTATTTTATTATAAAATTTTTCCTTTTTAAATGCTTCAAAATTGGTTGCATAGTTCATTGAGAAAAGTAAATTGGATGAAATTGTTACCCAATCGATAAAGCCTTTTTCTTTGGATATTCGGGCGATAATTTCAGCGTGAAGAGCATCGTTTAATCTTTCTTTTCGATTGGGATTTTTGGCGCAAATCGGACGCAAATCAGCTAATAAGGCGTTTGTTTTACCGACATTAGCAATACGCTCCGAATAATTGTCGAAATCATTATAAACGACTTTTGCATCGGGATAATAGTTTTTGACCGTGTGACTGAGTAACCCAGAACCTCCGAAAAGATCAACATAAGTTGCCGTTGGCGAAAACTCCTTTAAAGCGGTTTTAAAAGATTTTAAAAAATTTCTTTTTTGCCCCTGAAATGGTAGAGGCGCCTGTGTGTACTGTTTCATAAATATTAGTTTTTAAAATTGTTTATTATTACCTTTGCATCTCTGACCACTTACGACAAAACCCGCAAGCTCCAGAAGACATAAGTCCTCCGTAGCCTGCGGGTTCGTTTTAAAAGTAGTCAGAGATTTTTAAAAGCGGAGGATGTTTTTATCCTCTATTCTGTACATCAGTTACAATACCTTTACAAGTCGTTAAAATACTTTGATACAAAGTAAAATCACCTTCTGTGAAATAGTTATTATTAACGTCATACTTGCCAGTATCAGGATAATATGCTCCTGAGATTACATTGTTACCTGTGAAAGGATTATCTCCTCCAGAAACGCCTCTTTGGACGTTGAAATTAATTACTTGTGGCAATTGTCCTTCTATAAAATTCCATGCGTAATTGACTGTATTATCATTTACGATTTCTCTTGCTTGCACTGTAATTGAAGTGCTGGTGATTTCTAAATTCATTATTTCTAATTTTAATTATTCATAATCTTCTGATGGGAAAGGTGTACTTCGACTTGGTATATTAGAAATGTTAATTGTTTTAAAAATTTCAATAGTAGAAATAACTCTACCATTTTGAAATAGATAAGCTTCACAAAAATAATTAACATTATAACTATTAGTTGACATCTGTGTAAATCCTCCTACGATAGATTGTTTTAAGTATATACCATCGTCTATATGATTACCAAATTTATTCGCTGATGTGTAAAACCCTGCATACTGTGAATTATCTGCGCTTTCGAAATTTCGCCCTTCGTAATATTCATACACTACCGTATCTACATTTAATCCAATATCATATAAAAATTGTGTAGTATCAGTAGCTGGACCTGTCGGAGGATAATTACCAGTATGATATTTTTGCATAATGCTTGCAACTAACTCTGCCAAAATATTCGACTCTATAAAAGATGTCGTGTTTAATTTTCTGAATTTTCTCTTGGTGTAAGATTCAGGCACGTAGCCTGTAAACATAATACCTTGTGAGCCTATACTTGCTACTTTAATTCCATTATCATTATATATGTCGAACGTTACCTTACTTGTGTTTTGGTTAAACCCTAATTCAAAAGTTTTTTGTCCTGTAAGAGGATTGACGAATCTTATCATGCCATTGTCTAACACTTGGAAAGGAGATAGGTATTTTTGAGAATAAGGCTTACCAGCGGCAAAACGAATGCTTTCTCCGTTTGGTCGATCTGTAACACCGCTAATCATTGCATTTGCTCCGTTCACGTCTCCTACTTGGAGTGTTCCTGTACTTACTACATTGCCATCAACAGTAGTTTGCATGAATGAAGTAACAGCGTTAGCAGCGGCAGCCGTATTTATTGCGTTTTGAGCCTGAGCCAAAGCGTTTGCAGATTGTTGATTTGCATTGACGATAGCGTATATTGTGGATTCTGGATCATATCGCCAATTTCACTCAGCTGTTGCAGAGGCAATTTCTGAGGTGCTTCTACCACATCCATTTTCGAGATTTCCATTTCGAGGTTATGACAATCCTTTTTCACATTCTGATTAGTATTCATATTATATGGCTTTATAAGTTGTTTTAATAATAATGCCGAATAACATGATGTAAGTGGCTATTTCTGGTCTTTTAGTTTCCGCATCTACTACTTTTCTTTTTGTATAGCAGAAAACATTGTGGATTAACTTTTTCATATTGGTTGATTTTTAAAGTTTTCAATAGCTTTTATAGAGGGATTAGCTAACTCATGATATTTTTTTCTGATAGTTTCAGCTGTCAAACTGTGCTTTTCTTTTCTAATACATTGTCGAACAAATTGAGTTGATACTCCAAACTCTTCCGATAATATATTTACAACCGCCGTATTGTAGCTTTGTCTTTTTTTTGTAGGTTTGTCCATTGTCTTTTTTGTTTCAATCATGAAGCAAATATAGAAAATATATTTTCGATAAAGCAAATAAAACGCAAATTAATTTACGATGATAAAGGAAAGAATTATACAATTAATTGAAAATAAGAAGCTTCCGAAAGAAGAATTTTATATAAAAATTGGAATGACTTCCGCTAGTTTTAGAGGAAAAGCCAAAGAAACGCCTTTGAATTCAACTGCGATAGAAAATATATTGTCGCTAATTCCTGATGTAAATCCAAATTGGTTAATAACTGGCCAGGGCGAAATGCTAAAAAAAGACCAAGCAGTCATTATAAATGAAAGCAAGGCCAATTATGGAAATTTAAAGCCTATTCCATTAGTTTCTGTCACTGCTGTTGGAGGATTTGGTAACAATTCATTTGCAATCGAAGAAAGAGACGTTAAAGACTACTATATCATTCCAAAATTCAAACATAAG
>NZ_JASLDS010000058.1 GCF_030151385.1 Soonwooa sp. | reverse complement strand
TACTCTCTACTTCGAAGCCTTTAGATTGTAGAAATTCTACCATCCTTCCCATCGAAATATTAAATTCCTTAACTGCTTTATTTAATCTAATTTTTGGCATTTATAAATGTTCTGTTTTTAATTTTTAAAATTAAAGTATTTTCTTTTTACTGTTTATTAGAGTTGAAAAGTTTTATTAACCTTCTAATTCTTCTCTTAGAACGTTCTTAACCTCTTCGATAGTTTCTTCTTCCAAATCTACCAAGTTAAGCAAAGCTTCTGTGTCTTTATCTAAAACGCTACGCGCAGTCTCTAGACCAACTTTTTTGAACTCATCAATAATCCAAGCTTCGATCTCGTCATTGAATTCTGTCAACTCAACATCGTCATCTTCTTGCTTTTCTCTATAAACATCGATTTCGTATTCTGTTAACCAAGATGCCAACTTAATGTTTTGACCTTGCTTACCGATAACTTTCGAAATCTCTTCCACCGGTGTGTAGACCATTGCATAATTGTGCTCTTCGTCTACTTCTACTTTGTTAATAACTATATTACCTAACGCTCTCTTCACCAAAATCTCTGGATTCTTAGACCATTGGATTACATCAATATTCTCATTTCTCAGCTCTCTTACCACACCATGAATTCTAGATCCTTTAACACCCACACAAGCACCAACTGGATCAATTCTGTCATCGTAAGCATCTACAGCGATTTTCGCCTTTTCTCCTGGTATTCTTACAACCTTTTTAAGAATAATTGTACCATCCTGAATTTCCGGAATCTCCAACTCTAACAATTGCTCTAAAAACTTCGGTGAAGTTCTCGAAATCATAATCTGAGGCTTAGATCCACGGAAATCAACACTTTCTACAATCGCTCTTACGTTATCTCCTTTTTTAAAGAAGTCTGATGGGATTTGATTTTCTTTAGGTAGGATAAATTCGTTACCCTCATCATCTAACATAATAACATGCTTATGACGAATGTGATGAACTTCTCCTACAACCAATTGCCCAATTCTATCACGGAATTGCTCATACAAAGCTGCATTGAAGTGCTCTTGAATTTTAGTCGCAAGAATCTGCTTCAATGTTAGAATATTTCTACGCCCCAATTTAGCAACCGGAATCTCTTGTGTATATTCTTCACCAACTTCAAAAGTAGAGTCAATCTTTCTAACCTCCGAAATTTCGATTTCCAAATCATCATCTTCCGACATTTCGTCTTCAACAATAATCTTATTTAAGAAAATCTGAAAATCTCCTTTATCAGGGTTAACAATAACATCAAAATGATCATCAGAATCATATCTTTTTCTCAAAAGTGTCTTAAGAGAATCTTCAATGATTGCCATTAGGTCAATTTTGCTTATATTCTTTACTTCTTTAAAATCGCCAAAAGCTTCAATTAAAGCTAAATTATCCATTGATTATATTTTTCTTATTAAAATTTAATTACAACTAACGCCTTTTTAATTTCATCAAGACGTATTACTTTTTCTTCCTCGACATCTTCCTTACCTTTTCCAATAAGTTTTGGTCGGCGGTATCTCAACAAAAGAACAATCGACTCTTCGTTAACCGAAACCAACTCGCCTTCAATCTTTTCACCAGAAGTCAAAACAACATCCAGTTCTCTACCAATATTTTTTTGATATTGACGATTAAGCGCCAAAGGCTCCGATAAACCATAAGACATCACTTGCAAAGCAAAATCATGTTCTTCACGATCCATGTTAAACTCAATAGCACGACTAGCGTCCAAACAATCCCGAAGCGTCACACCATTGTCTCCATCCAAAGTCACTGTAATTTGGTCATCCGCAGAAATCTTAAGATCTACCAAAAACAAGTCTTTTCTTTCTTCCAAAAAAGAAGCCAACAAAGCTTCAACTTTCTCTTTAAAACCCATACTTTTCCTTGAATTAGGTTTACGAAAAAAGGCTTTCTCTCGAAGGCCTTTTCATTCTGTTCCGTAAATCTTTTGCAAATATAGCTACTTTTTTCAAAAAATCCAAATTATATTGAATTTTAAGACTTTACGAATAAAATTTAACACAAGGCTTAAAAAACAAAATCAACAAAAAAACGAAGAAATTCTTGCACATTACAAAAAGGCAAACTTCACAATACATCTTAATATGTTAAAATAATTTATCTTTGTACGAAATTAAAAACTCAAACATTGAATATTACGATTGTAGGAACCGGTTACGTAGGTTTAGTAACAGGCACTACGCTAGCAGAATTAGGCAATTCTGTATATTGTGTAGACATAGATGAAAAAAAAGTTGAAGGCATGAAGAAAGGTATCGTACCAATCTACGAGCCTAATCTTGAAGAAATGTTTTTAAGAAACATCCAAGCCAACAGATTACATTTCACCACCAATTTAAAAGAAGCTTTAGACAAAAGCGAAGTTATTTATCTTGCATTACCAACGCCTCCAGGCGAAGATGGTTCTGCAGATTTATCATACGTTCTAAAAGTTGCAAACGACATTGGCGAAATGATGACTGAATACAAAGTTGTGGTCAACAAATCAACAGTGCCAGTTGGCACAGCGGATAGAGTAACTGCGGTTATCAAATCCAAAACGGATTTGCCTTTCGATGTTGTATCAAATCCAGAATTCTTAAGAGAAGGATTTGCTGTGGAAGACTCTATGAATCCTGCAAGAGTTGTTGTAGGTTGCAGTTCTGACAAAGCAAAAAACATTATGGCTCAAATTTATCAGCCATTTACCAATACAGGTGTTCCGATTATTTTCATGGACGAAAAATCTTCAGAATTAACAAAATATGCTGCCAACTCTTTCCTTGCTGTTAAAATTACCTTCATGAACGAAATCGCAAACTATTGCGAATTAGTAGGAGCCGACGTTGACAAAGTTAGATTGGGTATGGGAAGCGACGATCGTATTGGTCATAGATTTTTGTTCCCTGGTATTGGCTACGGAGGATCTTGCTTTCCGAAAGATGTGAAAGCTTTGATTAAATCTGGTCAAGATGAAAATTTCAAATTCCAAATTTTGGAATCTACCGAAGCGGTTAACAATGCACAAAAGGTAATTTTAACAAAAGATATTGAAAAATACTTCAATGATCTTAAAGGTAAAAAAATTGCACTTTGGGGCTTGGCTTTTAAAGCGAATACTGATGATATTCGTGAAGCTTCTTCTTTAGACAATATTAAATTGCTTCTTGAAAAAGGTGCTAAAATAACAGCTTACGACAAAATTGCGGAAGCTAATGTTAAGCATTTGATTGGTGACCAAATCGAATATGCGGAAGACATGTACGCTGCTTTAGAAGACGCAGATTGTCTTCTTATCGCAACAGAATGGCCAGAGTTTAAAAATCCTAATTTTGACTTAATGGCTTCAAAAATGAAAAACAAAATTATTTTTGATGGGCGTAATATGTTCCCATTAGAAGTTCCGGAGCAACATGGCTTCTTTTATAAATCAATAGGTCGTAAAACAATTAACAACTAATTTTCAGCATGAAAAACATCATCATTACTGGTGGCGCTGGTTTTATTGGCTCTCATGTTGTTAGAGAATTTGTAAAAAACCTACCAAATACCAACATCATTAATCTAGATGCATTAACTTATGCAGGTAATCTAGAAAATCTAAAAGATATCGAAAATGAGCCTAATTACATTTTCGAAAAAGCGGACATTACAAAACCTGATGAACTAAGAAAGGTTTTTGAAAAACATCATCCTGATGCTATTATACATCTAGCCGCAGAATCTCATGTTGACAGAAGTATAACAGATCCTAATGCATTCATCAACACGAATGTTAATGGTACAGCTAACTTATTGAATTTGGCGAAAGAGTTTTGGACTCTTAATCCTGATCATCAACATGGCAACTTCCCTGACGGACCAAGAACCAACTTGTTCTACCATGTTTCAACAGACGAAGTTTATGGTGCACTAGGAGAAACTGGTTTCTTCACAGAAGAAACTTCTTACGATCCAAAATCACCCTACTCTGCAAGCAAAGCCGCGTCGGATCATTTGGTAAGAGCTTACGGAAACACTTATGGAATGCCTTTTATTGTCTCTAATTGCTCTAATAATTATGGTCCAAATCATTTTCCTGAGAAGTTGATTCCACTTTGTCTTTTCAATATCTTAAATGAAAAGCCACTTCCAATCTACGGCGATGGAAAATATACTAGAGACTGGTTATATGTTATTGATCACGCCAAAGCGATTTTCCAAATTTTCCACGAAGCTAAAACTGGAGAAACCTACAATATTGGAGGTTGGAACGAATGGCAAAACATTGACTTGGTTAAAGAATTAATCAAACAAGTGGACGAAAAAACGGGAAAAGAAGCTGGATATTCGGAGAAGTTAATTACTTTCGTTAAAGATAGACCAGGTCATGACAAGCGCTACGCAATTGACGCAACAAAGCTTAATAAAGACCTAGGATGGAAGCCTTCAGTAACTTTTGAAGAGGGACTTTCTAAAACCATTGATTGGTTTTTAAGCAATAAAGAATGGTTAGAGAATGTAACTTCTGGAGATTATCAAAAATATTACGACAAGCAATATTCGTAACCCAAAAAATCACAACATTATGAAAGGAATTATTCTAGCTGGAGGATCTGGCACAAGACTATATCCATTAACGATTGCTGTTAGCAAACAGTTGATGCCAGTCTATGACAAGCCGATGATTTATTTTCCAATTTCGACATTACTGCTTGCCGGAATCAGAGAAATATTAATAATCACAACACCGCATGATCAAGGGGCTTTCCAAAGACTATTAGGTAACGGTTCATCAATCGGTTGTCGTTTCGAATACAAAGTTCAGCCCTCTCCAGATGGTTTAGCACAAGCTTTTATTCTAGGCGAGGACTTTATTGGAGATGATTCTGTAGCTTTGGTTTTAGGCGACAATATATTTTATGGAACAGGACTACCTCAGCTTTTAGAAAGTAAAACCAATGTTAAAGGAGGTTGCGTCTTCGCTTATCAAGTTTCTGATCCAGAACGTTATGGTGTTGTCGAATTTGATGAAAACTTTAATGCCCTTTCTATTGAAGAAAAACCAACTGAGCCAAAATCAAATTTTGCGGTTCCTGGTTTGTACTTCTATGATAATTCGGTTGTCGAATATGCAAAAAACTTAAAGCCATCACCACGTGGTGAACTAGAAATCACGGACATTAACAAAATATATCTTGAAAAAGGAGAATTGGAAGTTGGCGTGATGAGTCGTGGAACAGCTTGGTTAGATACAGGGACTTTTGACTCTTTGCACGAAGCTTCAGAATTTGTTCGCGTTCTTGAGAAAAGACAAGGTTTCAAAATTTCTTGTATTGAAGAAATTGCTTTCCGTAAAGGATTTATCAATGAGGAGCAGCTTTTAAAATCAGCAGAAAAATATGGTAAAAGTGGCTACGGCACATACCTAAAAGCACTAACAAAATAAAACATGAACAACACAATTGAAGAGAATAATAACTGGAGTCAAACAATTGGCGCCAAACATTCGCTTTTATCTTTAAATTTAAAAGAGGTCTGGCAGTATCGCGACCTAGTGTATATGCTTGTAAAGCGAGATTTTGTAACTTCATTTAAGCAAACAGTTCTTGGTCCATTGTGGTTCTTCATAAATCCAATTTTTACGACAATTATGTATGTAATTGTTTTTGGAAATATCGCGAACCTCTCGACCGATGGTGCTCCACAATTAGCTTTCTATTTAGCTGGTGTTACATTATGGAATTATTTTTCGTCTTGCCTTAACAACACCTCAAATGTTTTTAGAGGTAATGCCTCAATATTTGGAAAAGTATATTTCCCTAGAATGGTAATGCCATTAGCAATTGTGACTTCAAATTTAATGCAATTTGCTGTTCAATTCGTGCTATTTGTTGGTGTCATAATTTATTATACTTTTCTAGGCGAAGTTCATCCAAATATTTGGATTTTAGCAACGCCTTTACTTATTATACTTATGGCCGCTTTCGCAATGGGTGTTGGTATGATATTTTCGTCAATGACAACTAAATATAAAGATTTAGCTATGTTATTAAGTTTCGGAGTATCGTTATACATGTATGTCACACCAGTAGTTTATCCAGTTTCAGCAATGCCAGAAAAATACCGATGGATCGCTGATGTTAATCCGTTAACAGGTATTTTTGAATGTTACAAATATGCATATCTTGGTGTAGGCGATTTTAGTATTAATATGTTATTGTACTCGACAATTGTTATCTTTATTATTCTTGTAATAGGTACAATAATATTTAACAAAGTTGAAAAATCTTTTATGGATACTGTATAGTAGACCTAATGATGAAAATTTATGAGCAAAAATATAGTTCTAGATGTTAATAATGTATCCAAACAATATCGCCTAGGTGAAGTTGGAACAGGATCTTTGCAACATGATATTAAGCGTTGGTGGGCAAACATTAGAGGGAAAGAAGATCCCTTCTTAAAGATAGGCGAAACCAATGACCGTACGCAAAAAGGCGATTCAGATTACGTCTGGGCACTTAAAGATATTGATTTTAAAGTTGAGCAAGGGCAAGCCCTAGGCATAATCGGAAGAAATGGCGCGGGAAAATCTACACTCTTAAAATTACTTTCTCGCGTTACAAAGCCAACGACTGGTACTATTAAATACAAAGGACGTATCGCCTCTTTGTTAGAAGTAGGTACTGGCTTCCATCCAGAAATGACAGGTAGAGAAAACATATATCTGAACGGTGCTATTCTTGGAATGACTAGAAAAGAAATCAATAGAAAATTTGATGAAATCGTAGACTTTGCAGGAGTAGAGCGCTATATTGATACACCAGTAAAACGATACTCTTCTGGGATGTACGTTCGCCTAGCCTTTGCTGTTGCTGCACACTTAGAATCAGAAATTTTAATTGTAGATGAAGTGTTGGCTGTAGGTGATGCCGAATTCCAAAAAAAATGTCTAGGCAAAATGGGAGACGTTACAAAAGGCGAAGGAAGAACAATTCTTTTTGTAAGCCACAATATGACTGCTGTTAAAGAATTATGCGACCATGGTATACTAATGAAATATGGTGAGATTGCTCACCAAGGCGAAATGCTAGAAACCATTTTAGAATATCAAAAAGATTATGAATTATCAACATCTTACATCGCTGATAGCTTTGAAACTGCAGTTGGTAACGACAATATTAGAATTTTAGAATTCTCAGCAAAACCTATTACTGGTAAGCTATTAGACATCGACTCAGGCATCAGAGTTAAACTACAATTTTACAACAATACACCTAATATAAATCTAGATGCAACATTCGAATTGCGAAATTTTGAAGAGTTAGTCGTCTATCATGTAGGTAAGCAAATTGGAGACTTCACAAATGTTAAAAAGGGAATATATACAGTAGAGTTCGACATGCCTCCTGGTATGCTAAACACTGGTAATTATTACTTTAAGCTAATGTTTGGCAAAGATCAAACCGAATTATTATTTGGTATAGATAATCTAATTGGTTTTGAAGTTGAGAATGTAAAAGTGGGTACTAAAACCCACATTTACCCAGGTATTCTTAGACCACATTTTGACTATAAAGTAGATTTCCAAGAATGAAAACACCTGAAATTTTCCATCTTCCAAAAATAGTAGATCCAAGAGGAAACCTTTCATTTTTTGAGAATGAAAATCAAATTCCATTCAAAATAAAAAGAACTTATTGGATATATGATGTACCCGGAGGAGAAACACGAGGTAGTCATGCCTTCAAAAATCAAAATGAATTTATTGTAGCTTTATCAGGTAGTTTTGATATCATCCTTCATGATGGAATAAAAGAGCAAAAGTTTTCGTTGAATCGATCTTATTATGGATTATACATTCCAAAAATGATGTGGCGCAAAATAGAAAACTTCTCAACAAACTCTTTAGCACTTATTATTAGCGATTGCAAATATAATGAAGATGATTACATTAGAGACTTTGATCAATTTGTTAAACTGAAAACTAATGAAGCCAACAGTATATAACTGCGATTTAATTACGCTTAAGAAGATAAAAGACAGAAAAGGCAACTTAACGGCTATTGAGAATGATACTGATGTACCTTTTTCTGTAAAAAGAATTTTTTATCTTTATGACATTCCAGGCGGTGAAAGTCGTGGTGCGCATGCACACAAAGAATGCCATCAGTTTTTAATTGCTGCTTCTGGTGCATTTGACGTTTTGCTTGATGATGGCAAAGTCCAAAGAACAATATCACTCAATATGCCAAATGTTGGATTACATATCCCACCAGGAATTTGGGCATCAGAAATTAACTTTTCTTCAGGAGCCATATGCTTGGTTTTAGCATCGCATTCTTACAAAGAGGAAGATTACGTAAGGAATTATGAAGATTTCAAAAAATTGAGAGATGATTTTTTATGAAAACCAAATAATAAATCCAGAAAATTTTAGACAACCTGCTTTCTATATTAGTCCATTTACGACAACTGATTTAGGAAAAAATGACGCTATTATCAAAAATAGCATTTTAAATAAGGATGTTCTACAAAAATACAACTCTTTTTTTGGAGAACACGAGTACTTCATGAATGGAAAAGAGGCAATCTATAAAGCGCTAAGTCATTATAATCTTTTACCAGAAGATGAAGTTCTCATTCTTACTACATCTTCAAATCTATATGTAAGCAGCTGTGTAACAACACAAATAGAAAAATTCTGTCGATGGTCGAGAGTAAAATCCGAAAAAACTAAACTTGTTTTTGTTATACATGAGTTTGGGAAAGTTTATTCGGACATGGCAACTGTCATAGCATATAATCTTCCAATCATTGAAGATTGCGCGATGAGTATGTTTTCCAACGATGAGACCAACTATATTGGTCAGTATGGCGACTTTACAATTTACAGTATTCCAAAGTTTTTTCCTATCCAATTTGGTGGAATACTAAGAGTAAATTGTGATAACTTTGTTATAAACGAAGAGAAACCATATAAAAACCATCTTCAAAAACTTATACTTCATTATTTTGAAAATACTCAAGATATTATAAAAAAAAGGAAAGAAAACAACTCTTATTTGATTGCTGCTTTAAGTAAATTTGGACTAAAACCATATTTTGAATACTCGCAGTTTGAAACGCCGTCAGTTTGCATGTTTACAAACAATGGCTATAATCTTCCTGACCTTAAAGTATTTCTTCAAAAGAATGGAATAGAATGTAGTATTTTTTATGGTAAGGACGCTTTTTTCATACCAGTTAATCAAGCATTAGGCATATTTGAAATGGATTATATTATTAACCTTATTGAATTTTTTATCCATGAAAATGAGTAACATAAATTTGGGCGAAAATACTATTATTGATCCAACGACGTCAATTAATAATGTAAAAATCGGAGACAATGTAAAAATTGCAAAATTCTGCAGTATCTATGGCTCTGAGATCAATCAACTTGAAATTGGAGCAAACTCCTATATCGGAATGTTTAGTATCTTAAATGGATTTCGAAAAAAAATAAAAATCGGATCTCATGTCTCAATTGCTCAGAATGTAAACATGATGACAGATTCTGGACCTAACGCTAGTGAAGAAATGCAAAAAATATTTCCATTAATAGAAGGCGAAGTAAACATAGGTGATCACAGTTGGATTGGCGCAAACGTTGTTATTATGCCAGGAGTAGAGTTGGGGAAGTTTTGTGTTGTAGCAGCAAATAGTTTTGTAAACTCAAGTTTTCCTGATTTCTCAATGATTGGAGGAAATCCCGCAAAACTTATAAAAACAATTTCTCGTCCAGATGAAATATAGACTAGAAAAATATAATAATTCTTACAAAAAGGAATGGAACGAATTTATTTCATCTTCAAAAAATGGACTTTTCTTTTTTGATAGAAATTTTATGGATTATCATTCTGATCGATTTATAGATCACTCACTTCTCATTTTTGATAATCAAAAAATGATAGCAGTTTTTCCAGCAAACGAAGATGGCGCAGAAATTATCTCCCATGGAGGATTAACCTTTGGATCTCTAATTATGTCTTATTACCTAAAGACTAAAGATGTTTTGGATATCTTTGATGAGATAAAAAAATACTATGCTGGCTTGTCCTTCAAAAAAATAATTTATAAAGCAATTCCTCAAATATTTCATAAATATCCAGCTGAAGAAGATCTTTATGCACTTTTTAGAAATGAAGCAACTCTTTTCAGAAGAGATATTTCCTCAGTAATTGACTTATCCGAACCTATTCGTTTTTCTGAAACAAAAAGGCAATTAATCAGAAAATGTGAAGAAAAAGATATTCTTGTAACTGAAAATACTAATCTTTCCGAATACTGGCAATTACTATCTGATGTACTTTTAAAATTTGATACTAAACCAGTACACACAATCGAAGAAATTATACTTTTAAAAGAAAAGTTTCCAGATAATATAAAACTGTTTGAAGCGAGAAAAGAAGGAAATCTATATGCAGGAATTGTAATTTTTGACTTTGGTAATGTCGTACATACGCAATACATGGCAGCCTCTCAAGAAGGGCGAAAGATTGGCGCTTTAGATTTTATCAACAATTATCTTACACATAAATTCAACTATAAAAAATATTATAGCTTTGGAATCTCTACAGAGAACCAAGGAAATTTCTTAAATGAAGGACTGATTCAGCAGAAAGAAAATATGGGAGCGAGAGGAATCACCTTAGACTTTTATTCAATAAAACTTTAGATTATGATTAAATTTCTTGATTTACAAAAAGTAAACCTACAATACCAAAATGAGATTGAAGCTAAACTTGTAGATGTTTTTCGTTCTGGATGGTATCTTATGGGAAATGAACTAGCAAACTTTGAAAAGAACCTTTCACATTATATTGGTGCTAAAAATTCAATTGGAGTAGCAAATGGACTAGATGCCTTACGTCTCATTCTTCGTGGATATATTGAAATGGGCTTTATGAAAGAGGGAGATGAAATTATTGTCCCATCAAATACATACATTGCATCCATATTGGCTATTTCTGACAATGGATTAATTCCTGTTTTGGTAGAACCAGAAATTAACACATACAATATCGACATCTCTAAAATTGAAGAAAAAATCACATCTAAAACAAAAGGAATTCTTATTGTTCATCTACAAGGAAGACTCGTTTTTTCGGAACAACTAAGGGAAATTGCAAAAAAATATAATTTAAAAATTATCGAAGATAATGCGCAGGCAATCGGAGCAGAATGGCAAGATGTAAAATCTGGCAACTTAGGTGATGCGGCAGGATTTAGTTTTTATCCTGGTAAAAATCTAGGCGCATTAGGAGATGCGGGAGCTGTAACAACAAATGATGATGAGCTTGCAAAAACAATAAGAGCCCTCGCTAATTATGGATCTAACCAAAAATATGTTAATATCTACAAAGGTCTAAATTCTAGATTAGATGAACTTCAGGCAGCCATTTTAGATATTAAATTAAAATACATAGACGAAGAAAATAAGCTGAGAAGAGAAATCGCAAAGCGCTTTATCAATGAAATTAAACATCCAGAAATTACTCTTCCTGAATATCCGGAAGATGAAAAGGAACATGTATGGCATGTCTTTGTAATAAGATCAACAAAAAGAGATCAACTTCAAAAATATTTAGCTGATAATAATATTCAAACCTTGATCCACTACCCCATTCCTCCTCATAAACAAGAGGCATACAAAGAATGGAATGATATGTCGTTTCCCATTAGTGAAAAAATACACGAAGAAGTACTAAGCCTTCCTATCTCTCCTGTAATGACAGAAGAAGAAATTAAAGAATTAATTAAGGTAATAAATGACTTCAAATAAAGAACTTATAGATCTTGACCAACTGCTTAAGAAAAGTTTAAAAAAATCCATTAAGAAAAAAAACTATGATTTAGCACTGAGATTGGTAGAATTATCTGCGCATTTGCAGTATAATTACTGCTTTAATGAATCTTGGTATGATAAAGATCTAGAAGATTCTTTGAAGCAAATTGCTGACTTGCATCTCCCAACTCAAATCGTTACTCCTGACAAAGATGTAGTCTTGTTTTATGATTATTTTGGATATGATTACCGTGGATTAACTCAACAATATTTAAGAGCATTACAAAGACTTAATAAAAAAATCATTCTTGTTTTCGAAAATGAAGATAGACATTATAAAAATGAAGCTATCCTAGCCGAAATTAATGATTACGAAAACAAGGAAATATATTACCTTGAAGGGCAGGACCGAATTGAGAAGAGTAAATGCTTATTGAAAATAATTGCATCTACAAAACCAGAGAGCATTTTAATGCATTTAATTCCATGGAATACAATTGCATATATGGCTTTTTACAAAGTGAAAGGCACTAAAAGATATCAAATAAATCTTACTGACCAAGCCTTTTGGTTAGGAACAGATATTACAGATATTAATCTTGGATTTCGTTCTTATGGGTTAAACTTGTCAGAACAATATAGAAATATACCAAGTAATAAAAATCGGTTGCTACCTTACTACCCTATTTTATCAAAAACTTCGTTTCAAGGATTTGATTTTGATACAACTGGGAAAAAAATAATTTTCTCAGGAGGAGCACTTTATAAAATGTTAGGAAATAATTTAGAATTTTTCGAAACGATCCAAGAACTCTTGAATGTGGATGAAAACCTTATTTTTATATTAGCGGGAAGTGGAAATACAGATTCAATCACAAAGTTTATTGAGGATAATAATCTAAAAAGTAGAATTTACTTAATCGGTGACAGGTATGATTTATTTGAAATCATGAAAAGAGTAGATTATTACATCGCGACTTTTCCTTTCGCTGGAGGATTAATTACTCAAATTGCAGCAGAAGCAGAACTTCCGATTTTTGCTTATGCTCATAAAGATTGTCAATATAATGACATCAAAGATTTATTCTATAAAACTGATGATTTCAAAAATTCTGATAATTTAAATAAACTAGTAGAAGATTTTACAAAAGCATATAAAATTGGTGAAAGAAAAATTTCTTATAAAAATGCAATAGTAACAGAACAAGAATTTGCTGAGAATTTGCAAAAAATATTTAATAATGAGAACCCAATGGCATTTTTAGAAAAAAGAGAAAATGTAAGTACATCTGTCATAACATATAATGCTCTAACATTGGAGTCCGAAAACCTTTATAATCCATCTCTTCAAAGGACAATCAATAATTATTTATCCCATTGGGAAAAGTTTAATATTTTTCCAGATTATAGAGCAGAACATTATAAAAATTTATTTAATGAAAACAAGATTCAGTTTGTAAAAACTTTATGTTACCAATTAATTAATAAAATATGAGTTTTTTAAAAAAATATATCATCCAGCTGTTGTACAAAATATTACATTCTAATGCTTACAAACAATACAAGCAAAGCAGAGATAATTCTTGGGCAAAAGCTAGTTTTAAAAGCTTTGGAACAAACTCTAATCTACCAGAATTATCACATATCAAGAACCCACAGTATATTTCTATAGGAGATGGCTTTAGATCTTTATTTAACTTACGACTAGAGGCTTGGGATCAATTTCAGGAACAAAAATTCAGCCCAGAAATCATAATCGGTGACAATGTTATTTTTAATTCTGACGTACATATTGGCGCAATCAACAAGATTATCATCGGTAATAATGTATTGATGGCAAGTAGAATCTACATTTCGGATCATTCTCATGGTGCTGTAAACAATGAAGATCTACAAAAAATTCCATCAGAAAGGCCTCTATATTCAAAAGGTAATGTAGAAATAATGGACAATGTGTGGGTTGGCGAAGGCGTTTGCATACTACCAGGTGTAAGCATCGGAAAAAACTCAATTATAGGAGCTAATTCGGTAGTTAATCGAAGCTTTCCTGACAATTCCGTAATTGCAGGTATTCCTGCAAAACTAATAAAAACACTCTCAAATGAGTAAAATACAATACCTAGCCATATATCTCCCGCAATATCATCCTATTCCCGAGAATGATGAATGGTGGGGAAAAGGTTTTACAGAATGGACAAATGTCACAAAAGCAAAACCCTTATTTAAAGGTCATTACCAACCTATACTACCTGCTGATCTTGGGTTTTATGATTTAAGAGTTGCGGAAACTCAGGAAGAACAAGCGAAGCTTGCAAAGCAATATGGCATTGATGGTTTTATATATTATCAATACTGGTTTGGGAACAAAAAAATGCTCCTAGAAAAACCAGCAGAAAACATGTTGAAAAATGATAAAATTGACATCCCTTTTTGTTTCTGTTGGGCTAATGAAACCTGGAAAGGAATCTGGCACGGTCTGAAAGAAAGTGCTGTTCTAATCGAACAAGTATATCCTGGCAAGCAAGATTATATTGACTACTTCAACTATTTGCTTCCTTTCTTCCAGGACAAACGATATATTATGGTCGACGGTAAGCCAATGTTTTATATTTATAAAATTAAAGACATTCCTGACTTAGATTTATTTTTATCAACTTTTAATGATTTAGCAAAAGAAAATGGTTTTGCAGGGATTCATTTTATATCAATTGGTTACCCAGATCTTTCAATTGTAAAAGATGATGATCGCGTTTTTGGTGCAGTCGCATCAGACTCTTTCAACAAAATCCGCTACAATTATGATCCATTTTTCTCAAATCGAACTTTGAGACATTATGAATTAAGATTAAAGAAAAAAATCGGCTATACGGACAATGTCATTCATCGAAAACGACCATTAATAATCGATTACAAAAGAGTTGCCGAAGAGCTAATTGTACAAATTAATAACCCTAAAATCATTCCTTGCGCGGTTCCCAATTGGGATAACTCAGCAAGAAGTGGCAACAAGTCTATGGTATTCCACAATGCAACACCTGAACGTTGGGAAAAGTATCTTGAAAAAATTGTAACAGAACTAAAAAAACACCCTGAAAATCCACAATTAGTAGTCATCAAATCATGGAACGAATGGGCTGAAGGCAACTATCTCGAACCTGATAGAAAATACGGTCATCAGTGGCTACAAGCTGTATTAAATGTAAAAACAAGAAACAATGCTTAATAACGAAAATCTTGTCTCCATCATCATCCCCAACTACAACAGGGCTTCTCTTATTGGAGAAACTTTGGAGTCGATTATTTCCCAAACATACCATAACTGGGAATGTATCATTGTTGATGATGGCTCGACAGATAATTCGTTAGAAGTTATAGCGCAATTCGCAGCTAAAGATTCTCGTATTAAATTATTTCAGCGTCCACAAAACTATCCAAAAGGTGCCAATGCTTGCCGTAACATAGGGATGTCAAAATCTACTGGTGATTATATTATCTTTTTTGATAGTGATGACCTGATGTTACAGAATCACATTGAAGCAAAACTAAAGCTTATCAAGAGTAACAATTACGATTTTGCGGTTACAAGATCCGCTTATTTTAATAATCCTGATAACATCAATCCTATTAACTATCGAGATTTGGGCACAAAACCGATTACTGCTGATAATTTTATCACAAAGCAGATCAATTGGATAACCTTCGACATCATTGTAAAGGCTGACATTGCAAAGTCTATAAGTTTCACAGAGAAAAATCAATCTGCAGAAGAGTATAATTATTTTGTAAAACTCGTTTTGAAAACAGAAAACGCCATTGATCAAGATATTGTTCTTACTGACCGAAGATACCATGAAGGTTCTTTTCAATATGGAAAAGGTGTAAGTGATAAGCAGCGACAGATAAATTATTTCTATTATTATTGGGATACATATCAAGAAATTAAAAGCTGGTCTAACTTATCTGACAACGCGAGAAAATTTATGCTAGATCAATGTTATACAATATTAAAAAACAATAATCTAAAACTAGATTTCAATAGTTTTATTTTAGAATATTTTAAGTTCTACAAAGTGTCTTCATTAAAAAAAATATTTAACCTGCTGTAAAATGTTATCAATAATTATTTCTTCTTACAAACAAGATTATTTTGAACAACTTGAAAATAACATCAAGTCCAGTATTGGAGATGGCTTTCTATATGAAATCATAAAAATTGAAAATCACTCAAAATATAGCCTTACACAAGCTTATAATATTGGTGGAAAAAAAGCAAAATATGATAATCTACTCTTCATACATGAAGACATAATTTTTGAAACAAAAAACTGGGGAAATATTCTAGTTAAACTTTTGAGTGTTAAAGACTGTGGTGTAATAGGTGTTGCGGGAGGTTCTTACTACGCCTACGTCCCTGGAAGCTGGTGGAACAAAGGCTACAATTTTCTGCACTTAAAACAAGTTGACCCCACCTCAACAACATTCAACAACAAGGCTAATTTTAAAAAAGACAATGAAGAAGCTATAGCACTAGACGGTGTTTTTATGGCTTGTAAAAAAAACGTTTTCGATGAAATTGGCTTCGACGAAAGGATAGATAATTACCACGGCTATGATCTAATTTTCTCGCTTCAAGTTTCAAAGAAATACCAAAACTATGTAACTTCAGAAATACTCATCCATCACTTTTCTGCTGGTAACCTAGATAGAAAATGGTTGGAAAATATAATAAAAGTTCGAGAAATTGTAGGATTTAATCCAGCACAAAAAATAGACAAAAAACTAGAAGTCAACAACTTTTACAAACTCATTAATCAACTAAAACTGTTTAATTATTCGCGTGCCGAAGCATTCAAAATCATTTATCCATATCTTAGTGTTCGTCTACTAGGACTTTCTAATGTTATTAAAATATTAAATAGATTAAAATATCTATAATGCTGAAAGACATCCTTAAAAGATTCTATTTCAAACTTAATAGAAATCCACAACAAATTATCATTACTCCAAAGGGTGCACGTTGGGGAAATCTTCTCTATTTCTTTCTGCGAGCTTACATTTACAAAGAAAACAAACATAGTCTAAAACTTCTATATACAGAACACATGAAGGAGCTTTTAGAACTATTCCCAGCATTAGAAGCTTTTGTTATTCACGAAAATGATGTCGCGTTCTATCATAAAAAAGATGCTTCCAATCAGTTCTTCCAAGTATTTGGAAAGGATTTCTCTAAAGAGCAGCTCAATGCTTTTATAGAGAAATATTTAATAAATTCTACAGCATTTACAAAGGTTTATGACCTTATTGAAAGACCAAGCAATAACACGATGACCATCAACATTCGAAGAGGTGATTTTTATGAAAATAAACAAGGCTCAATCTATGGTTACGATCAAATAGGCTTCTTAAAACATGTCTTCGACAAGTATCTGAATAAGCAATATTTTGACAAAATCATTATCATTTCTGACAACATGGAATGGTGCCAACAAAATTTTTCTTTTTTAGAAAAGTATTCGCCAACAGTAGAATATCCTAAATTTAGTCAGAATAGTATTCAGGAAAGCTTCTGTTGGATTACGAAAGCTAGTAATCTTATTCTGTCCAATTCGACTTTTTCGTTTTGGGGTGCATACATTTCGAATTACTTGCAACACAATGAAAGTAAAACTTATTGTCCTATTTTTGGAAGCAGAAGAATTATTAACACTGACCTCTATCAGTTTAACCCAGAATGGAATATGATTAGAGATTTTGATTTTGGTTATTTATAATTGTCACTAAAAAACTGAAAAAACACATATGATAAAACCTCTAACTTCGTTACGCTTTTTTTTTGCGTTTATGGTCTTACTGAGCCACTTTCCATTTCCATTTAATAATGTTTTTTACAAAATATTTTCGAATGGATCAGTAGGCGTTAGTTTTTTCTTTATCCTAAGTGGTTTTATTTTAACGCACAATTATGAAGCGCGATTTGCTTCTGGTTATAATAAACAAAAGTTTTGGCTTGATCGTATTATAAGGATCTATCCTGTTCACATCATCTTTCTAAGTTTTTTCGCACTTTTTTTTATTTGCTCAGGAAACCTTTTTCCAAATTTCTTCCTAAAATATTTGTCTCATTTTTTCCTGATTCAGAACTATATCCCAATCAAAGATGTGTACAGTAACTTCAATAAGCCTTCATGGAGTATTTGCTGTGAACTATTTTTCTATTTTCTTTTTCCATTTCTAGTTTTAAGAATTAGGAAGAATACATTGTTGTTTCTTATATTGATTTTGGTTTTCCCCATCATACTATATTTAATAAATAATAGTGGATCTATGTATATTGGCATATCACCTTTCTTCAGATTGCCAGATTTTATAGTTGGGATTTTCAGTTATAAAATTTATACGTGGGCAAAACCGAAGTTCAAAGATTTATCTTTACTCTCAACATCAGTAATAGAAGTTGCATCTATTGTTATCTTAGTATCGAGTCTTTATCTATTCTCTGGTATGGACTATTATAGAGTGTTTCCTATTTTTTGGCTACCAATGGTCGTTTTCATAATAGTAATGTCATTATCAACTGGCACATTTTCTAAAATCATTAGCCACAAAATTTTCATTTATCTTGGAGAAATTAGTTACAGTATTTATATGTCACATTACCTTATAATTACTCTAGCAACAACATATCTAAGAGATTCAATTATTTTTAAAAATCGTATTTCGGCGCTATTATTCATTGTTTTAATAACTATCATAATAAGCAGTATTAGTTATCATCTAATCGAAATGAAATTGGGAAAAAAATTAAAATCATTTTATTACAAAAAACTAAAAATAAGCTAATACCTATGCTAAATACATTAACGTCATTAAGATTTTTCTTTGCTTTCTTTGTATTTCTTAGTCATTTGGCATTCATTACGTCTGACAATGTAATTTACACATGGCTTCAACGAAATATCTTTTCAGAAGGTTACATAGGAGTAAGTTTTTTCTTTATTCTTAGTGGCTTTGTATTATCATATAGCAATCAAAAAAAATTCATTGCAAAGGATTTCAACCGCAAAAATTTTTACTTAGCTAGAGTATTCCGGATTTACCCATTACATTTGCTGACATTCTTAGCTGCTTTATTATTCTCGCTTTACGCTGGTCTTGATTTAGGCATTAATAAAGTTCTCGCAAACTTATTTTTAGTCCAATCGTTTATACCAGATATGGCTTTTCTAAATATTTTAAATGGACCATCATGGAGTATCTCGAATGAAATGTTTTTTTACGCATGTTTTCCTTTTCTCTTTTTAGCGATCCTAAAAAACAAAAAAGCATTTTTAATTGCTTTTATAATAATCTCTCTTCTATTTGTCGTTTCTGTGCCGTACGTTGACCAAAATGTTAGTAAGCTAGTTTACTACTTCAATCCATTTACAAGAATATTAGATTTTACTTTAGGAATCATACTGTTTTACATATATAATAATTTGAAGACCAAAACAATTTCGCCAAAAACAGGAACAGTACTAGAGTTTGTCAGTCTACTAATATTTGTATTATTTTTTGTTTCTCATAATCTCATTAACAAAACCTACCGCTATTCTTTATACTATTGGATTCCTATGGCATCTATTATTTTAATTTTTGCTTTACAAAAAGGCTATCTCTCAAAAATTTTAAAGAATAAATACTTAGTATATTTGGGAGAAATTAGTTTTGCGTTTTACATGATCCATTTACTATTGATTCAGTTGTATCAGTATTGTAATTTGCCAGTACATTATATTTTTACACCAAGCATATTATTAATCGTTACAACTACTTTAAGCGCATTAATTTTTGAGTATTTTGAAAAACCTGTTAACCGATATTTAAAACACAAATTCATTAAATGATTCCTAAAAAAATACATTATTGCTGGTTTGGAGGCAATCCAAAACCAGAATCTTTTTATATATGCCTGGAAAGTTGGAAAAAAAATCTTCCCGACTATGAAATTATCGAGTGGAACGAATCCAATTTCGATATCAATTGTTGTACCTATGTTAAGTTAGCAGCAGAAAACAAAAAGTGGGCTTTCGTATCCGATTATGCTAGAGCATTAGCATTGTTCGAGCAAGGTGGTATCTATATGGACATTGATGTGGAAGTCAAATTTTCCCTAAATGAATTCTTAGTACACCGCGCATTCTCTGGTTTCGAAATAAAAGGTTCACCCTTCACAGCACTTTGGGCAACGGAAGCTGGACATCCTTGGCCGAAAAAAGTCCTTGATTTTTATAATGTTAAAACAGACTTTGACCTAACGACCAATACAATTTTTGTTTCAGAATTGTTAATTAAAGAATATAAAGTTGACCCTACTCGTGACGAATATCAAGAAGTTGCAGATGGAATCGTGATCTATCCCTCAACCTATTTTTGCTTAGACTTACCAAAAAATTATGCAGCCCATCATTTTGTTGGTACTTGGCACGAAAGAGATACACCAAATCCGTTTAAAGACTTTGTTCACGCTTATTATCATTTGGGAAATGTTGCTGACATAAAAAATGGCAAAAAAGAAATCCATAATGTTGTAGAAAACATGAACAAAATTTCCGCCGATGATATCCTAAGTCAGTTTCCTTTAAAAATGTTATTAAAACACATTCGCAAACGTCTTAAGGATAAGTTTTAGTATTTTTACACAAAATCAAATGATGACCAAGAAAAACATTGCTATTATCTACGGAACGCGACCCGAATTCCTGAAAGTTTATCCTTTAATTCTCGAAGCTAAAAAAAGAAGTATTGATATTGTAACAATCAATACTGGACAACATACGTCAATGCTTAGCGAAATGGAACAGGTTTTTGACTACAGCGCCGATTATAATTTAGCAGTTCAATCTTCGGATTTTTCAAATTCTAACCTCTTAGCAAAGCTTATTAACGACATTTCAGAAGTTGTTAAAGAAAATGAAATCGAAAAAATAATCGCACAAGGTGATACTTTTACAGTGCTTGCGTCATCAATGGTTGCTTTTCTAGAGAAAAGAAAATTTTATCATATTGAAGCAGGCTTAAGAACTGATGACATTAGATTTCCATTTCCCGAAGAGTACAATCGACGTGTTGTATCACTGACTTCTGATCTCAACTTTGCTCCAACAAAACTGGCTGCAAACAACCTTTCCAAAGAAAATATTAGCTCAGAGAAAATTAGCGTAACAGGCAATACTATTATTGACCTTCTGCAATATGTTTTGGAAAAAGAAAATATTAGATTAGAATATGGAAATGATATTTTCATCACAGCACATCGCCGAGAGAACATTGGAGACAATATGTATTCAATTTGTGCTGCGATAAGAGAATTAGCAGAAGAAAATCCGACATTTACATTCCATTGGAGTCTTCATCCAAATCCAAATACGCGTAAATTTATTTTTGAAGCCTTTAAGGAAATCCCAAATAATATTAATTTCATCGAGCCGCTTAATTATATCCAAGCAGTTAAGTTGATGGCAAAATGTAAAATGCTAATCTCGGATTCTGGTGGTATTCAAGAAGAAGCTCCTACATTGCAAAAAAGAGTAATTATCCTGAGAGATGAAACCGAACGTCCCGAAGTTTTGGAATGCGGCTGTGGCGTCCTAGTTGGTGCAGATAAAAACAAAATTAAAAATGAGTTTTATAAAGAATTAGAGAATAAAAACAATTCTTTCACTAATCCTTTTGGCAACGGAAAAGCATCACAACTAATATTTGATTCGATATGATTGTTGGTAAGGGACTAATCGCTTCTTTATTTACCGAAGAAGATTACAATAATGTTGTATTTTTTGCTTCTGGTGTTTCTAACTCATCAGAAACGAGAAAAGAAGAATTTCTGCGCGAACAAAATTTGGTAGAGCAAACTTTAGCGGAGAATTCTGAGAAACTATTTGTTTATTTCAGTACTTGTTCGATTTATGACTCATCAAAGTACAACAGCCAATATGTTTTGCATAAGCTTCATATTGAAGAACTTATAAAGCAACAAGCCGAACATTATCTTATCCTTCGTGTTAGCAATGCAGTTGGCAAAGGTGGAAACCCTAATTTGTTAATGAATTATTTGCATCGTCAAATAACATCAGATCAACAATTAACTGTTCATAGTCATGCGACAAGAAATCTGATAGATGTTGAAGATGTTAAAAACATTGCGTTAGAATATATCAAATCACAAGATTGGAATAAAATAATAAATGTTGCTTACCTGGAAAATTTTTCGATCCCCGAAATTATTGAAGCATTTGAAGAAAAACTTAAAATTTCAGCAAAAAAGAACATCGAAGAAAAAGGTGAAAATTACTCAATTGACATCCACGAGTTGGATTATGATTTTAGAACAAAGAATAAAACAGAATATCTAAACGATTTAATCGATAAGTATTATGATAACCGAATCTAATTTTCATTATTTATTTCGTCTTGGGAAAAGAACAAGACCTTTTTTTCTAAGGAAAAAAAGCAAGTATTTTCCTCTTTATCATATTGAGTCGAAAAGCGAGGACACCAATCAAAAAATTTTTGATTTAATAAAGCTCGGTAAACCCTTTATGCTAGGTCGTTTAGGAAGTACAGAATCAGAAGCTATAGCCAACTTCCTTTTACAAAAAGAAATATCAAATGATCTTGAAGGCATTTATAAATATTTAACAGGAACAATTGGTAATAGTTGGTTACAATCGTCAAAATATATGCACAATTTATGTGAGCTTTCTGGTTTCTTCCCAAATGATCAAAAATTAATGCAAGACTTTGTTAATTGCTACGTTGATGCTGCGAAAAACTTAGATGTATTAGGCGTTTGGAACGGATTGGAAGAATACATCCCAAGCATACCCGAAAATGTAAATCTATGCAACATTAGGGAACTAGAACCTTGGTTTTTTGACAAACCTTGGTCAAAAGCTTTGGAAGGCAAAAAAGTGTTAATTGTACATCCTTTTGAAGATACAATCCGAAGTCAATATTTAAACCGAGAAAACATTTACAAAAATCAAAATGTCTTACCAACTTTTGAATTAAAAACGATAAAAGCAGTACAAAGTATTGCAGATGAAAACGCTGAGTTTGACAGCTGGTTCGATGCTTTAGATGACATGAAACAAAAGATTGATACTGTAGATTTCGATATTGCAATCTTAGGATGTGGCGCATATGGCTTACCACTAGCAAGCTATATAAAAAATAAAGGCAAACAAGCCATTCATCTTGGTGGAGTTACACAGCTCTTATTTGGCATTAAAGGAAAAAGATGGGAAGATTGGGAGCATTACACAAGCTTACGTGGGAGTGGCTGGGTGTTCGCTAATGAAAGACCAAGGGGCTTTGATAAGGTTGAAGGAGGTTGTTATTGGTAATAATTAAATTATGGTTATACTTATTAAATCATTTAATAGAGCTTTCTATTTAGATCGATGTCTTTCTTCAATATTCAAATTTGCAGAAGGGAATTTCATAATCAAAATTGTTGATGATGGAACGCCAGAAAAATATCTACAGAAAATAAAGGATAAGCATCCAACAGTTGAAATTATTTTGTCTGACAATTATCAAATAAAGTCACAACTTATTTCTGACCAAAAAGAAGTTGACGGATTCACAATTCCTGTTAAAGAATGGAAAAAAGCGGTGAATTCTTCAGATAAATATACATTAATTATTGAAGATGATGTTTGGTTTACCGATCCTATTAATTTTCATGAGATTATTCAAACAATGGATGCCGAATCAATTGACCTTGTTAAACTTGGATGGCAAGGTGCAGAAAAATATAACTTTAACTATACGCAAACCAAGCTCAATCAGAAAGTAATTGCGCAGTATCCAAACAAAAAACTGTTTTTAGCGAATGCCAAAACAATGAATATGGTTTTAGAAAATAAATTTAAGCTAAAATCAATTTTATGTCGACTAAATCTTTTTAATAATTACACGCCATTGGAATATTATGAATTGTTTTCAATTCTAATGGGACTTTATAATAAAGACTACTGGAACTACTTATGGAAAGATATTGATGTAAGAGTTAGCGAGCGAAAACAGATGGTAAATGCAATTGAATGGCGTTCAAAAAACATCAAAAAAAGAAGTAGCATCTGTAGAACAGACAAAGAATATCTGAAGACAACTTATTCTTCCACAGCGACCAATTCTTATAGAAAATATAAAACCAAAGTTGACATCAATAAAATAAATCGTATTTTGAATGATCTTTGGTTAAATGACAAACTAGATTCTGAGAACAATATGCCCAAAGATTTTGACTTGAAATATCTAACAGATTTAGTGAATGTTAATTATCCAAATGAAATTAATATGGAACTTTGGCATCAATGGATTGGCGAGTTTAAGGAAGACTGTCTAAGTTATGGTGCTGTTGTAGATTAATGGCATATTAATAATTAATAGATTTTAAACGTGAACTTTCAACCTCAACTCGAAAATAAAAACATCCTTGTCACAGGTGGTGCTGGTTTTATCGGCTCCAATCTTTGTGAGGTTTTACTAGAGAATAATGTCATTGTCACTTGCCTTGACAATTTTTCGACAGGGCGTCGCGAAAATTTAGAGGCTGTCATTAATCATCCAAATTTTAAATTGGTTGAGGGCGATATTCGCGATTTAGAAACTTGCAAAAAAGCATGCGAAAATCAAGACTTTGTATTGCATCAGGCTGCTTTAGGTTCTGTTCCGCGATCCATTAATGATCCTATTACAAGTAATGACGTTAACGTTGGCGGATTTCTAAATATGTTGGTTGCTGCGCGAGATGCTGGCGTCAAACGTATGGTATATGCAGCAAGCTCTTCCACTTATGGAGATTCGGAAGCCCTTCCAAAAGTCGAAGAGCGCATCGGAAAACCTCTTTCACCTTATGCAATTACAAAATATGTGAATGAACTTTATGCTGAGGTTTTCAAAAAAACTTATGATTTCGACAGCATAGGTTTGCGTTATTTTAATGTTTTTGGGAGAAAGCAAAATCCTGAAGGCGCTTATGCAGCTGTGATTCCAAAATTTGTGAAACAATTAATGAATCACGAATCGCCTATTATAAATGGTGGTGGGGACTATTCCCGCGACTTCACCTACATTGACAATGTTATACAAATGAATCTTTTAGCGATAACTTCCAACAAGCAAGAGGCTTATAACCAAGTCTACAACACAGCTTTTGGAGAAAGAACAACACTAAACGATTTGGTTAAATATTTAAAAGAATACCTTTCTTTTTTTGATCCCAAAATTGCTGATATCGAAATCATATACGGTGATTATAGAAAAGGTGATGTCCCTCATTCTCTTGCGAGTATAGAAAAAGCAAAAAAATTACTAAATTACAATCCTCAATTTTCGATGAAAGATGGGCTAAAAGAAGCCGTGAAATGGTATTGGGAGAATTTAAAGTAAAATAATGCAGTACAAGATAAGTATAATTGGCCTTGGTTATGTTGGTTTGCCGTTAGCAAGACTTTTTGCAACCAAATATCCTGTGGTTGGTTTTGACACAAATCAGAATAGAATTTCAGAATTAAACAAAGGCGTTGATGTCACTTTGGAAGTAGATTCAGACATATTGAATAAGGCTTTAATTAGCCACAATCCTACTTTAACGGAAATTGGTCTTTTTTGCTCAAATGACTTAACAGATATTGCCGACTCCAACATCTATATTGTTACTGTACCAACACCTGTTGACAAAAATAATCGTCCAGATCTTACACCGCTTTCTAATGCTAGTAAAAGCATCGCAAAAGTCCTTAAAAAAGGTGATATTGTCATTTATGAATCCACCGTATATCCAGGTGTCACCGAAGAAGAATGCGTTCCTATTTTAGAAAAATATTCTGGCTTAAAGTTTAATAAAGATTTCTTCGCAGGATATTCACCAGAACGGATTAACCCTGGAGATAAAGAACATACTGTCGAAAAAATTCTCAAAGTAACATCAGGATCAACTCCCGAAATCGGAAAGATTATTGATGACATCTACAAATCTGTCATCACTGCAGGGACACATCTTGCGCCAAATATCAAAGTAGCTGAAGCTGCTAAAGTTATCGAAAATTCTCAGCGAGACATCAACATTGCTTTTGTCAATGAATTGGCAAAAATATTTAATTTGATGGACATCGACACACAAGATGTTTTGGCTGCAGCAGGAACAAAATGGAACTTTCTTCCCTTCAAACCTGGTTTGGTTGGTGGGCATTGTATTGGTGTTGACCCATATTACTTGGCGCAAAAAGCTTTAGAATTTGGCTATCACCCAGAAATTATTTTGGCTGGTCGCCGTATGAACGATTCTATGGGACACTACGTCGCAAGTGAAGTCGTAAAACAGATGTCAAAAAACGACATCACGATTAATCAATCCAAAGTTTTGGTGTTAGGATTTACTTTTAAAGAAAATTGTCCTGATGTCAGAAATACAAAAGTTGTAGACGTTATTAGACAACTTGAGGATTACAATATTAAAGTTGACACGTATGATCCTTGGGCAAAGCCTAATGAAGTGAAAAAGCAATATGGTTTGGATACTTCTAACCAAGAACCTAAAGGTAAATATGATGCCATTGTAGTTGCGGTTTCGCATCAAGAATTTGAGAATTTAGACTTAACTAAATTTTTAAATGAAAAAGCTGTCATCTATGATGTAAAGGGAAAACTTAGTCCACAAAAAAATATTAAACGTTTATAAATACAAAAAAAGCTCACATATTTTGTGAGCTTTTTCAATTCTATTTTAATTTCCGAATCGTCGTCTAAATAATTTGTAACCAAGATTGGTTGGCAAAGACATATAAAAATTATCTTTCTTTTCTTTTGATGAAAATGCCGAAGAAAAGTAATCAGAAACACGCAATCCTTCCAACTTAGAATACGCATCATAACTATATTTCCAAAGCTCTTCATTTTTTTGAGCTTTCCAATTCATAAGCAATGTAGCTGACTTAAAAGTTAACAAATACTTTAGAATTTGAAGTCGTCGTGCTTCATTTTTTTCGGCAACACAATAATCATTAAGCTTATTGGCAATCGTTATCCAATTATCAAAATGCACTTTCTTACGGTTATGAATAACAGAATCCGAGTGCAGATAATAATCGTAAGTTTTCTTTCTTAAAAATGCAATCTTGTTAAGCTTTAACGCCATCTCAAAAGTATGCAACGAATCTTGCGCGTATAATCCTTTGGTAAAATATATTTTGTTTTCCTTTAGAAAGTCCACTCTGATCAATTTGTTCCAACTCGAAACAGGAAAACCACCATCCACTAAACATTTTAGAATAACATTGTTGCCTTCCAACAAATCTTCTTTAACAAGTAATGGAAAAACATCAACTTCTTCATTTTCGGGAAGTTTAATTCCTCGCACTTCTCCAACAACGACCTCAGCATTGGTCTCCTCTGCCCTTTCAACAAAATCAGAAATCGCCGTAGGCACTAAAGTATCGTCACTATCTAGAAAAAAAATATACTCCCCAGTCGCTTCGTCAATTCCTTTATTCCGCACAACCGAAAGCCCAGAATTCTCCGATAACTCAACAAGTCGCCAGTTACTAAGTTGATATTCTTCAATAAAATTTGAAACCAAAATAGCACTGTTGTCTGGTGTTTTGTCATTTACCAAAACAACTTCAATATTGGGATAAGTCTGAGCAACAACCGATTCCAAAGTTTTGATAATAAAGTTTTCACATTTAAAAATCGGGATCGAAATCGTTACTTTTTTAGCATTCATGTTTTTCATTATTTGCAAAATTATCATTTTATTTCCGAAAGCTGTATCTTTGGGCTACACTAAAAAACGACGATGAAAAAACTGCTTCTTCTCTTGGATAAATTAATAAGTAACGCAAAAAAAGAAGAGGCGTACTCACTTTTCCGTGCTAATCCAAAATCAAATATCCATAAAAGCTTCAAGCTAGGAATTAACAATTATTACGACATTTCTCAAAATGCCATCATCAATATTGCGGAAGATGTTGTCATCAACGAATCAAACTATATCACCGTTAAAAAAAATGCAGAATTTAGCATTGGTAAAAACACTTACATAACGCGTGCTACAATTTCGTGTTTAGGCAAAATTAGCATTGGTGACAATTGTATTCTAGGAGAAGGCATGAAGATTTTTGACCATAACCATCAGTACACAACCAATCCTTTTTCAGTTGCAAAAACAGACTTCAATATCGGCGTTGTTAAAATGGGAAATAATGTATGGACAGGCGCAAATGTCATCATCCTAAAAGACGTTACAATCGGTGACAACGTCATTATTGGTGCAGGCTGTGTTATACATAAGGATGTTCCTAACAATGCCATTATCATTAATAAACAAGACCAAATGCTGAAAGCCTTATAAAAGCTTTCTAGGTATTTTTAAAATTTACAAATGCTCTTCCATCCAAATGCCTAAAACCAGTAGGCTCCAATGTTTATAATTATAATTCAGTTGCTTTTGGACAACTTCAAAATCTAATTTTTTGAAGATTTTAGAATTCTTATTTTTAAGAATATTGCTTGTTAAAGTTTCCATTTCTGAGAATTTTAACCATTTCGAAATTGGAGCGCCAAAACCTTGCTTCTTTTTGTTCAGGATATTTGGCGTCAATAAATCACCAAAGGCTTTTCTCAAAATTATTTTGGTTTGACTTTCATTAACCTTATATTTTGCTGGCAGCATCGAACAAAATTCCACCAAATCTTTATCTAAAAATGGCGTTCGCAATTCTATTGAATGCAACATCGCAATACGATCGTCTTTTACCATATAATCACCAGCAATAATATTGGTAAGGTCCATCTTCATTGGTGTATTGAGATTGGACTTATCAAGATTAAAATGATATTGGTGTTCGTAATTTTGTTGACTCTTCATAAGTTGAAAAGTCTCTTCTTTACTGAAATTATTATGAACCTTGCCTTTTTGGTAAGCAACAATATCTGAAAATTTAGACCTTAAAATTTGATCTAAAAAATATTGTCGTGACTTCTCAAGTCCTAGTTTCGCACTGATACTAGATCCGATCTTGTATAGTCCTAGAAAAGACTCGTTTGCTTTTCCTTTGTCGAGTATTTCTTTTTCTTTTTGGTACCATTTGTAACCTCCAAAAAGTTCGTCTCCTGCATTACCAGTAATCACAACCGTCATATTTTTAGCCGCTTCTTTACAAATGATATAAGTCGCAAGAATTGCAGTGTCGGCAAGCGGTTCATCAAGCTTTCCAAGAACCTCAACTAAAGTTTTCGGTATGTCTGCACTTTGCAATGCAACTTCTTTATGATCGGTATTATATTTTTTAGCAATCGTCCTTGCATCGGGCATCTCGTCCCAATCGCCTTCATATTGAAAGCCTAAAGTTGTTAAGTTGTGATTCTTTCGAGAAGACAACGCGACCATCGTCCCAGAATCTAAGCCTCCACTAAGAAAAGCGCCAACTTTAACATCAGCAACCAACTGCTTATCAACAGATTTCTCTACTAAATCCTGAAACTTATTGATTGCTTCGTCTTCAGAAATGTTTAATTCTTCTTGTGGAAAATTCCAATATTGTGAAATTTTAATCTCTCCATTTTCATAGATTAATTGATGTGCAGGCGGCAAAACTTTTATATTCTTATAAATACTTTGCTGACTATCAACATACATAAAACGCAAATAATGAAAGATGGCTTCGTCATTCAGTTCGTCATCTACAAGATTAGTCGCCAAAATAGCTTTAACCTCTGAGGCAAAAATAAACTCCCCGTTTTTACCAATTGCATAATAAAATGGTTTTTCACCAAATCGATCTCTTGCACAAAAAAGCAGCTGTTTCTCTTCGTTCCAAATCGCAAAAGAAAACATTCCGTTTAGTAGTTTTGGGAGGTCGTGGGCATTTTTTTGATACAACGACAAAATGACTTCTGTATCCGTATTACTTTTGAAAGGATAATCAGTAATATTCTTTTTCAGATCTCGATAACCATAGATCTCACCGTTGAAAACAATACATTCATTTTTGGTGTCCGAATACATCGGTTGATGTCCATCTGTAGAAAGGTCCACAATTGCTAATCTTCTAAAGCCTAAAAAACAGTTTTGAAAATATTCGTGACCTTCGTCATCCGGACCTCGGTGGATGATAGAATCGGTCATATTTTTAAGAGTTTGTTTGTATAAATTTTCCTCTAGAATATTCTTTTTTACAATTCCTGTGATTCCGCACATATAGCAATATTAAGCCACAAATCTAAGATTATTTTGTTAATTTTGACGATATTCTTATTTGATGAAAAATTTTTCCGTCCTTATCGCTCATTATAATAATTTTGATTATTTCAAAGATTGTTATGATAGTCTTTTGGCTCAGACTTTCAAAGATTTTGAAGTTATCGTTGTGGACGATTGTTCTACAGATGACTCTTTTGAAAAACTAAGCTTATTGACAAAGGATGATGCCAGAGTTAAGCTTTTCCGAAACGAAGAGAATAAAGGCGTTGGATATACTAAGAGGAAATGTGTAGAAATGGCTTCTGGCGAGATTTGCGGTTTCGTAGATCCTGACGATGCTTTGACAGAAAATGCAATAATGTCATCTTTGGCTTGCTACAAAACAAATCCATCAATTATCGCGACCTACTCTTTAATCGAAACGGTTAACGAAACTATGCAATCTAAAGGCGTTTTTAAACTTACCCGAAAAATACCAAATTCCCAAAAAGAATTTTTCAATATCAATTTTGAGGTTGCTCACTTTTTTACATTTAAGAAATCAGTTTATGATTCAACGATAAGAATTAATCCTGAATTAAGCTCTGCTGTGGATCAAGACATGTATCTAAAACTATACGAAAAAGGAGATTTTCTGCTAATAAATGAAGTCTTTTATCTTTATAGATTGCACAACAAAGGCGTTTCTCAAGACTCGAATAAGAAAACTAAATTAAATGAAAATTGGCATAATGTGATTCTTGAAACTTGCAAACGTAGAGATATCAAAAAACTCTATGGCAAAAATGTTGACAGCATCCCAAATTTACCAAAGTTCATCCATGAAAAGGAAAACAGCTTTTTAAAAAAACTACTGAGAAAACTAAATTAATGGACATCATCATAAAATCCTTCAACCGACCTTTTTACCTAGATCGTTGCATTGCTTCTATTTTGGAAAATGCGAAAGGAGATTTCAATATTATTGTTTTGGATGATGGTACGCCTTCACAATATTTAGAAAAAATACAAAACAAATATCCATCCGTAAGTATTGTAAAATCAAAACAATATGCTGATAAAATCAAAGCGATTGACAGCAACATCAAAGATGGAAAATCTATTGATGGTTTTACGATTCCGACCCAGCTTTGGTATGAGCAAGTTAAAAATGCTTCAGATTATGTTTTGGTAACTGAAGATGATGTTTGGATGATCGAGCCAATCAATTTTGACAACTTAATAAAGGACATGCAAAAAAACAAAATTCCTTTGTTAAAGTTAGGCTGGTTAGGCAATTACGCTGATGATCAATACTGCAATGTTAGCAATCTAGGAACACTGGATGCTGTTATTCCCAAAAAACTGTTTACAGGTAATCCGTTTGTTATGGATCTTTTCATGTATAACAAATACAAGTTTTTTACAATTCTATATAAATTGGGATTTGCAGACAACAACACGAAAATTAAATATTGGGCTATTAACTCCATTTTGATGGGATTGTACCAAAAAGACTATTGGTTACAAATCTGGAAAGATGCACAAGGCAAAGTTGATGAAAAACAACAATTACGTAATGCTGCTTCTTGGTATCATAAAAACAAAAAAGCCATATTTGCACGAACAAAACAAGAGGTTTTAAAAACAACTTTCAAATCTTCAGCAACAGGATCTTACCATGAATACGGTCAGAATTTTGATGTTAACCGCATGAATTTTATCCTGAACGAGGCTTGGTATGATGGACAATTTAATCCGATGGAAAATTACCCAAAAGATTATTCTGATGATTATATAAAGAGCTTTTTAGACCAAACCAATCATCCTGACGCTCAATATTCGGAATGGAAAAAATGGTCAGAGCAATTTAAAACACAATATCGAAACTTGGGTGCAGAAGTCGATAATTGAGAACGAAAAACACAACATGAAAAAAATAAAAATACTCTTTAGACTGAGATCACTAGAGATGGGTGGCGTCCCACGCGTGGTTTTGGATCTTTTAAGAAACCTTCCCAAAGATAAATTTGACTTTACCTTGATGCTCAATTTGTATCAAGGCGAATTGGTGAAAGATATTCCCAAAGACATCAAACTTATCGTTGTGGAAAAAGGTAAAGAACAAATGAGTTCCAATCCTTTTATCCAAAAAATGCAATTGGCTTTCCGACGTTTGAAGTTGGAAATCTATGATAAATTCCCTGCTGTTCTTTACAAAACTAAAGGTCTCGAAACTTACGACATCGAAGTTGCTCCAGGTTATGCGGAGTTTGATATGGTATTAAATTCGCCTAACAAAAAATCTAGAAAAATCGGTTGGTTCCACACAGACGTTGGATATGACAAAGACCAACAACGCGTCATGAGCAGAATCGAAAAAATGAAAAAATTCGATTTCATGATTTTCGGATCCAAACAAACGCGACAAGTTATCGACGATCTTTATCAAGTTAAATACCCAAAAAGCACTGTGATTTATAACGTGATAAAAGTGGATGAAGTTCTTAAGAAAGCGACTTTGTTTAATCATTCTTTTAACACCGATTATCCTGTGTTTTCATCGATGGGAAGATTGCATCACCGCAAAGGTTATCATACTTTGATGAAAGTTCACAAGCAATTATTAGACGACGGCTTTCAGCACATTATTGCAGTTATTGGTGGTGGCAACGAAATGGAAAACCTCATCAATCAACGTAAAGAACTTGGTGTCGAAAATTCATTTTTGTTGCTTGACTCACAGACCAATCCATATCCATACATCAAAGCTTCGGATTTCTTTATTTTACCTTCGCAGTCAGAATCTTATCCACTCGTAATTGGCGAAGTGATGTGCATGCAAAAACCGATAATATCAACCAATGTTGGCGGCATTGCAGAAATGATAGACGACGGCGTAGATGGCATTTTGATCAATTATGATGAAAAAGACATGTATAATTCTATGAAAGAATTTATGACAAATCCCGAGCTGGTTGAGAAAATATGCGACGGAACAAAAAATGCCTATCAAAAATTTGACGAAAAAGAAATATACCGACAAGTGAGCGAAGTTTTTGAACAACAATACCAATTGAAACTACAAAATGAACAGTCCTAAAATAACCATTGTTACCCCAACTTTTAACAGAGCACATACTTTAGAACGTTCTTACGAATCTTTGAAGAAACAATCATTCCGAGACTTCAAATGGATTATTATGGATGATGGTTCCAGCGACAATACAAAAGATTTGGTGGAACAATTCAAAAGCGAAAACATCTTCGATATCGATTATTTTTGGAATGAAAATCGGCATAAATTCATCACTGTTTTTGAAGGTATTAAAAAAGTTACAAGTCCTTATTTTATGATTTTGGATTCGGACGATACTTATCCTGAAAATGCCTTACAAATACTTTTTGACGAATCCGAAAAAATACAAAATCAAGCAGATTACATTGGCATCATTGGACTTTCTGCTGATGAAAATGGCAATGTTGTTGGAGACAAATTTCCAGTGGAATTTGATGGTTCCATCTTTGACATGCGTTACAAATACAAAGTGAGAGGTGACAAGAATGGTATTTTTTTCACAAAAACCTATCACAGATATTTGGATAATTTTGACTATCAAAAATACAAAGGCAAAGGTTATATTCCGCAAACCGTGTTTTTCAACACTTATGATTCACAAGGCATCAAAACACGTTTCATTAACAAAGTAATCCGCTATTACCACTTTGATGAGGCAGATCAACAATCGGTTTCTAACACAAGATGGTCCGGAAAAAATACTTTTGGCTTGATGGAAGGTTATCGGTCTTTCCTCAATTGTTATCACAAGCAACTTAACAGCTATCCAAAAACCTTGTTGAAGAATCTCATTGGTTACCAAACATATTCTTTGATAAATAATAAAAATCTAAGCGAAATTAATGCAGGAATTTCTAATTTCAAATTTCTATCGACGTTAATCTATCCATTATCTTTGATTTATAAAAAAACACAATAGCCAATGTTATTTAACTCTATTTCTTTCGCCATATTCTTGCCGATCGTATTTGCGCTGTACTGGATATTTCGCAAAAACATGAAGCTTCAGAATTTAATTTTGCTGGTTGCAAGTTATTATTTCTATGCTTGTTGGGATTGGCGTTTCATGTTCTTGTTAATGTTTTCAACTTTTCTCGATTATTATTCGGGCATCAAAATCGAAGAGGCAAAAAGCAAGAAGCTAAAAACATTTTGGCTAACACTTAGTATTGGGATTAACTTAGGTTTTTTAGGCTTTTTTAAATACTACAATTTCTTTGCCCATTCGATGACAGAGTTCCTGAATGGTTTTGGGTTAAATGTACATCCTTGGACACTTAATATTATTTTGCCAGTTGGTATCTCATTTTATACATTTCATGGACTTTCTTACATCATTGACATTTATAAAGATCGCATAAAAGCAGAACGAAATATTGTAGATTATTCCGTCTTCGTAAGCTTCTTTCCACTATTGGTTGCAGGTCCTATTGAAAGAGCAACGCATCTACTTCCTCAAATTAAAAAAGTTAGAGTCTTTAATTATCCAATGGCGGTAGATGGCATGCGCCAAATACTTTGGGGACTTTTCAAGAAAATGGTTATTGCTGATAATTGCGCCATATACGCCAACGAAATTTTTGCAAATCCAGCTGCGCACTCGGGATCAAATCTTGTTTTAGGAGCTATTTATTTTACTTTTCAAATTTATGGTGACTTCTCGGGCTATTCGGACATTGCTTTAGGTGTTGCCAAACTCTTCGGAATTAACCTTCTTAAAAATTTCAACTATCCTTACTTTTCAAGAGACATTGCAGAGTTCTGGAGAAGATGGCATATTTCGTTATCTACTTGGTTCCGAGATTATCTTTATATTCCACTAGGAGGAAGCAAAGGTGGCAACTGGATGCGAATTAGAAATACCTTTATCATCTTTATTGTCAGCGGTTTTTGGCATGGCGCTAACTGGACCTTTATATTTTGGGGCTTTCTAAATGCACTTTTCATTATGCCATCTATTGTTCTTAAAACCAATAGAAACAACCTCGAAATAGTTGCCGAAGATCGGATGTTACCAACTTTCAGAGAGTTGTTCAACATGATTATAACATTTGGACTAACTGTTTTCGCATGGATATTTTTCCGAGCCAACTCAGTAACCCACGCTTTTGAATATATTGGTGGTATTTTTAATAAAAGCTTATTTCAATTTCCTCAACTTAAAAAAAGTGCGTTAGCAACATTGATATTAATTGCTTTTTTATTAATTGTCGAATGGATTGGCAGACGCAATAATTACGGAATCGAAAAGCTATTGCTTAATCAAAAACGTTGGATAAGATGGTGCTTTTACGCATTTATCATCATGTTAATTGCATTGTTTTTACAGACACACGAGAGCCCTTTTATCTATTTCCAATTTTAAACAGATGAAAAAATTTTTAGTCAACATAAGTTTATTTGCAGTCTTCACGATTCTTTTCTATGTCATTGTGATGCCAATATGGAGTTCTATATTGCCACCTTTCATGGCAAAAAATGTTAGAAGTTGCATGGGTTGCTATGGTCATACTTTTACAAGAATGAAAGATGCTGCCAAGACCAAAGACATCGATGTTCTCATTGTAGGATCGTCTCATGCCTATCGTGGAATCGACCCTAGAATTTTTGAAAAAGAAGGCATCACAGCATTTAATCTTGGATCAAGTGCGCAAACACCAATTAATACCAAAGCATTGCTACATCAATATTTAGAAAAAATAAAACCAAAAATGGTTCTGTATGAAGCCTATGCTGGAACAATGAATATCGATGGTGTAGAATCTTCGTTAGACATACTAAGTAATAACAAAATCGATATTAACTCGATCGAAATGGCAAACAAGATGCACAACCTACTTGCTTACAACACTTTGATATTCTCAAGTTTTCGACAAGTTTTTGGTTTAAATGATCGATTTAAAGAAGCCTTAAAACAAATGGGAGATCACTATATTTCGCCAACAGGTTTTGTAGAGACCGAATATAGACCAAACATTTTCAATAAAGAAGGTATTTCGAAATGGAATCTTATTGAAGGGCAAAAAGAGGAATTAAAAAACAATGTTGCTTATATAGAAAGTAAAGGCATCAAGGTATTTTTGATACAAGCGCCTATTACCAAAACCTTGTATAATTCTGTAAATAATAATCCCGAAGTCGACAAATTCTTATCAGGTGTTGGAACTTACAAGAGTTATCAAAATGCTGTAGCTTTGAAAGATTCAACAGATTTTTTTGACAACAACCACCTCAACCAAATTGCAGTAGAAAAGTTCAACAAAGTATTGGTAAAAGACGTTAAAGCTTTTTTAGATAAAAAATAATCTTATGTCAAATAATAAGTCGAAAAAAATACTTTTCATCTACTACAAGCTTTTTAAGCCTGGAGGAGTTGCTCGCGTTTTGACCTCGCTTGCCAACGAGCTTTGTGAGGCGGGATATGATGTTAGCATCTTGGTTTTGATGGAAGACAAATCCAGTTTTTTCCCCTTAAATCCTAAGATTAAAATTCTAAGTATTGACACCTTCTCGCATTGGGGCTTTCGAAAAGTCAACGTCAACATCGACAAATATTTTCCAAAAATACCAGGAAGAAAGAGTATAAAAAACTATATCTACGATTTTGGACAATGGGAAATGCTAGCAAAATGGTTAAAACAAAACCATCAAAATTATGATTTGATTATATCGTCTTGGTACAAACTTTCTTCACAAATTTCTCGAAACAAAACAATTGCCGCCAAAACCATCGCTTGGGAACATGCTAACTTTGAAGTTGGTGGTAAACTTTGGAAAGATCTACTCCGAAAAAATTATAAAAACTTCAAAGCTGTTGTTTGTCTTAACTCGCCTTCGTTAGCTCATTACAAGCAGATTAACAACAATGCTTTTCTTATCCCAAATTTAATTGGACTGCCTTTCGAAAATTTTAACCCTGAAAAAATTTCGGACAAACAAAATGACTTAATATTTGTTGGTAGATTAGACAATGATAAAAATGTACAAGAAACTTTAGAAATCCTAAACAAAACCGATTTACAAAGTTTTAAATTCAAAATTATTGGTGATGGTCCCGCAAAGCATCAACTCGAAAAACAAATACAAAACCTTCCATCATTACAAAATAAAGTAGAGCTACTGGGAGCTAAAAATCTTGACGAAATATACTCAGCTTTAAGTTTGAGCAAAATTTTCTTGTTTACTAGTAAAACTGAATGTCTTCCCACAGTTCTTATTGAAGCCAACTTAACAGGAAACGCCATCATTTCTTATGATTGCAAATACGGACCATCTGATATTGTTAGCCAAGAAAATGGTTTTCTAATCCCTTTTGGCGATCAAACTGATTTTGCAGAAAAGCTACAATCGCTTATCAATAACGAAGAACAATTAAAGCAACTTAATAGCGGTAGTTACACTTTCTCAAAAAAATGGCAAAAGGATAAAATAATTCAAAAGTGGATTGATATTTTTTACTAATTTCGTTTTCGAATTATTAAAACACAAACATGATTAGCAAAAGCCTACGAACTAAACTTCGTAGGAAAAAATACTTACTAAAGTGGTATCTACAATTTCATTTTGGCAAACATCTTTCCTACTCTAACTTACAAGAATTAAAGCTTACTAAAGATTCTAAATCTCTTGTATTAGCACCTCATGCTGACGACGAGTGGATTGGCGCAAGTCAAATCCTGTTGAATACAGATGCAAGCGTTTTTTATTTTCAGTTTTTGGGAAAAAATTACAACGAGGCAAACAAAAGTATGCGCCGCAAGGAAATTGAGAATGTCCAAAAAGAAATTGGATTCAATTTGATATCAGCTGAAAGTAAAGATGATTTTGATAATCTTGCAAAACTTATTGAAAATGGGAATTTTGACAAAATATTTCTTCCATTTCCAATAGACTGGCATCCAGAGCACATCAAGGTCAATGATATTCTTCTTTCTTTATTTGAGAAATACCCAAAGCTTCAGCAGAACAAATTATATTTCTATCAAATTTCGGTGCCTTTTCCATCTGGTCTCTATTTAGAATATCGTCCAATGTCGAAGAAAGATTTAAACTATAAAATCCAGGTTTTTTCTAAACATTATATATCGCAATTCAACACGCCAATTACCAGAATGGCTTACCAACTACGGCTAAATGCTGTTAAAACCAAACATTATGCAGTCGAAGCCTACGCTTCCCTAGACTACAAAAACTGGAAAAAATTGCTAGACTATGCCAACAAAAACTACGCGGAAAAGCTGAAACCAATTGCACATCACATTGATAATTTAATTGATAGAAAAAACATTGCGGATGAGCTATTCCAAGAATGGCAAAGCTTTGTAAAGTAGTTTTAAAATCTAAATATTCTTAGTATTTTTGGTGACAATCAAAAAAGAAAACAATTGATTAAAAAGAAAATCCTTATTCGTATTGGTTCCTTAAGACATGGTGGCGCAGAGAAAGTTTTGGTGACTTTTCTCAAAAATTTGCCGTCTGACAAATACGAAGTGGATCTTTTACTTAACCTATATTCGGGGAAATATCTTACCGAGGTTCCGAATTGGGTTAATGTGATGTACCTCAACAAAGGCAAAATGATTACCACCAATCGCCCACAAGATATTCCCAAAAAAGCCTATCGTGTTGTCTACCAACGTTTATTAAAAAAATATCCCAAAATTCTTTATAAACGAAAGCTCAAAAACAAAAAATACGACATCGAATTTGCGGCAATCCATGGTTTTATGGACGAAGTACTCAACAGTCCGTTGACATCCTCAAAAAAGCTGATGTGGATCCATAACGATCTGACGCAAGTTGAAGGTTACACCAAAGAAAAAATCAGACGCTTCTTCAAATATGATAAAGTGATGGTGATTTCGGACAAGATTAAAAAGACTTTTGAAGATCTCGCCATTTCCGAAGCTGAAAAATCTAAAATTGTTAGGATTTTCAATCCTTTGGACACTGACGAGATTTTAACAAAAGCTGAAAAGCCTGTGGAAAACTATAAGTTTGATGACAAACTTCCGACTTTCATTTCTGTAGGTACGGTTTTTCCACAAAAAGGATTTGACAGACTTCTGAAGGCTCATAAAAAACTTATAAATGAAGGCTTGGATCATCGGCTTCTTATTGTTGGCGATGGCTACGATTTCCCGAATATTAAAAAACTAAAAACCGAACTTGGCGTTGACGACACTGCGACCATGCTAGGTTTTACAGATAATCCTTATCCTTATTTTAAAAGAGCAGATTTTTATATTTTGAGTTCGCGCTACGAAGGATTTCCAACCGTTTTATTCGAAGCGATGACACTTAACAAAAACATTATTGCAACAGATGTTTCGGGTGTTCGAGAAATGTTAAATAACGGTGACTTGGGTCTTATCATCGAAAACTCTGACGGTGGCATCTATGAAGGCATGAAAAAAGCTTTATTAAATCCTCAATCTTTTGAAAATTACCAAAGTAAGCTTCAAGAATATGAAATGCCATTTAACCTAAAAAATTCAGTAAAAGGCATCACGAATATTATTGACAATCTTTAGAAGTTTCATTTTTTTATTATAAATTGAAGTCCCAAAATTACCAAAATGCAATCCAAAGGAAGCTTCACGCTAGATGACACCAATTACTTTAAAGGCATTGCCATTTTATTAATCGTTCTTCACAATTATTTGCATTGGCAAGCTGGATTTAGCATAGAAAACGAATCGGATTTTTCTGCAAATAATGCCATTGTATTTTTAAGTAATCTATATCCTATAAAATGGCCAAGCTTTTTTGTTTCGATTTTCTCTTTTTTAGGTCATTATGGCGTGCAACTCTTCATCTTCTTTAGTGCCTATGGCCTTAGTATTCAATTTATTAAAAATGAAAACACCAGTTTTAACTATTTTAAATATTTAAAATCACGACTCAAAAAATTATACTTTTTATTAATTTTTGGTTTTATTGTCTATCATATATTTTTCTACATTGGCTTCGGCGAATTTTACTCTTTGAAAAAAACGGCTGTTAAAAGTATTTTGCTAAGCTCCTCAATTTCTAATTTTTATAAACCTTGGACTTATAATATGTTGAGTGGTCCATTTTGGTTTTTTGGACTTATGGTTCAGTTATATGTTGTTTTTCCTTTTTTGTTTAAAATTTTAAAAAAATATAAGCTTGTAGTAATACTCTCAGTAACTTACCTATTGATTATCCTACTTTACTACATGGTTGATAAGCAAACTAGTTTTAATATACTCCCTACATTGATTGGCCATTTGCCAGAAGTTTTTTTAGGAATATATTTCGCCCAAAACAAATGGAAAAAACCAAGTTTGCTAGTATTTATCATTAGTTTGATAATATTTTCGGTATCACAAGTATATGAGTTTCTGTTTCCATTTAGCTTTCTAGCATTTACACTTGTTCTGTTATACACATTTGAAAGCTTATACACTGTTCTAGGTTCATTTTGGAAAAAAATATTCATTAGCATCGGAAAAGTCTCAATGATCATTTTTGTAACCAATGGTATTTTTAGAATATTACCTCTTTTTGACATAGAAAATATGGATATAAGAGCAGAAAGAATATTTTTATACTTAATTTTGTTACTACCAACTTGTTACCTTTTATACTTCATTTATAACAAGATTTTTGAAAAAATAAAATGAGTTACACGACCATTCAAAAAGATTTTTACAGAGAAAGTGGACAATACTTGTCACATTTTCAGATACTAAAAAAATGTTTTAGTCCAAATCTGCATTACATCTATTGGTTCCGAAATGCACAAAAATATCCCAAATCTTCTTTAACAGGAAAGATTTACAGATTCATACTTCGTCATTATCAAATTAAATATGGTTTCCAGATTTATGCAGAAACCCAAATTGGCGGTGGATTGTATCTTGGACATTGGGGCGCTTTAGTAATAAATCCCAAAGCCGTAATTGGTCGCAACTGTAATATTGCGCAAGGCGTTACCATTGCACAAGCCAACCGTGGAAAACGCGAAGGCGTACCAACAATTGGCGACGAAGTCTGGATTGGTCCAAACGCCGTTATTGTTGGTGGCATTACGATTGGGAATAATGTTCTTATCGCGCCAAATGCTTATGTTAGTACTGACGTGCCAGCAAACTCCGTAGTCATCGGTAATCCCGCGCAGATCACACCCAACGAAATGGCGACAGAAGGCTACATCAACAATAAAGTAAAATATTAAACTTTGTTAATATTTTTCAATTTTAAATCAGAATAAATTACTTTTGCATCATTATTGATTCAATCTATCGAAACACATTATTTAATAGTTAAAGTAATTTTAACCTTAAATATATTTTATTATGCAAGATTCGTACAACAAAGTTTTTGAAAACAACCGTCAATGGGTAGAGGAAATGAAATCTACCAACGCAGATTTTTTTAAAAACTTAGCAGAAGGTCAAAACCCAGAATTCCTATACATCGGATGTTCCGACAGTAGAGTTCCGGCAGAAGACCTTATGGGATTGAAACCTGGTGAAATTTTCGTTCACAGAAATATTGCTAACATGGTTAACAATATCGACATGAATGTTAATTCGGTTATTGAGTATGCCGTTAGCCACCTAAAAGTAAAACACATCGTTGTGTGTGGACATTATGGATGCGGTGGTATTAATGCAGCTATGCAATCAACAGACCTTGGTCTACTTAACCCTTGGTTGAGAAGTATTCGCGATGTCTATCGTATGCACCAAGAGGAGTTAGATTCGATTTCGGACCAACACCAAAAGTTTGACAGATTGGTAGAGCTTAATGTACAAGAACAATGCATCAATGTAGTGAAAGCTGCAGCAGTACAAAAAGGCTTTGTCCAAAATGGTTATCCCGTTGTGCACGGATGGGTTTTCGATTTGAAAACCGGTAAACTTAAAGATCTGAATATTAATTTTGAAGGTATTCTTCATCATATTCAGAAAATTTATGATTTGACAGAATCGACTTGGTCAGTTCCAAAAATGGAAAAGTAAATTCGGACATCTGTCATTAAGACAATCTTATGAAGTATTTGAGTATTTTAGTTTTAGCATTCTTTCTGAATTTCACAGCTTTACCTGGTATGGCTGCGCTTTTCGGATGGGATTTGCCAACGACTAACATCTCAATTGCTGAAGAAGAAGTAAAAACGAGCGCGTCGTCATTCAACGAAAAAGTAACGCCAAAACCGCTTTCAATTCACGACTTTATTAAGTTTTTTGAATCCGACCTTGGCAAAAAATCTTTCGCTCTTATTGATGACAATGCGAGCATCTCTCCGTATATCCCTATTTTTTCGCCACCTCCGAATCAGATTTAATTTTAATCATGCTTCCCTTTATTTACTCTTAGGAAACATCTCTAATTCAATTAATTAAAATTAAATTTTCAACGTACAAAACTTCATTTATAAAAAAGATGAGGTTGAATACTTATACTTTTTCGGACATGAAAAAAGCAAAAAACTTCATGGGATTATTCAAGGAGAATTTTCCGTCAGGACTTGTCGTCTTTTTAGTTGCCTTACCACTTTGTCTCGGTATCGCATTAGCATCTGGCGCACCACCTTTAGCTGGGATTATCTCAGGTATTATCGGCGGTTTGGTAGTCGGATTCATCAGTAACTCTCACATTTCGGTATCAGGTCCCGCAGCAGGACTTACCGCTATTATTATCGCTGCTATCACAGACCTTGGTTCATTTGAATTATTTCTAGCAGCAGGAATTATCGCTGGTGTTATACAATTGATTTTAGGTTTTATTCGTGCTGGTAGTATCTCCAACTATTTCCCAAATAATGTTATCGAAGGAATGCTGGCTGGTATTGGTATTATTATCATTATTAAACAAATTCCGTTGGCATTAGGTTATAACAGCAATATCGCAAGTGAAGCGATATTTGAAGATGGTTTTAATCCAGCCTTTTTTGGAAACCTAATTTCGGCGATACATCCAGGAGCAATTGTGGTGACTTTGGTCTCCATTTCAATTCTTCTGATGTGGGACAAAGTGAAAGTTTTAAAGAAACTAAAACTTCTTCCAGGCGCTTTGGTAGCGGTAATCGCTGGTATTGTTTTAAACCAAATATTTTTGGCGAGTGGAAGTTCTTTAGCGATTTCAAAAGAACATTTGGTTAATCTTCCCGTTCCAAAAACGGCAGATGATTTTAAAGCCATGATTACTTTCCCAGCTTTTGAAGGTTTTTTAAATTACAAAGTTTGGATTGTGGGTACGACGATTGCGATTGTTGCTTCCATCGAAACGCTTTTGTGTATCGAAGCTTCGGACAGACTCGATTCTAAAAGAAGAATCACAGATACCAATCTTGAGCTACGTGCCCAAGGTATTGGTAACATCTTGAGTTCTTTTATTGGAGGACTTCCTATGACTTCGGTTGTCGTACGAAGTTCTGCCAATGCTAATGCTGGTGCAACCAACAAAATTTCAACAATGATACACGGTATTTTACTACTTGTATGTGCGCTGAGTATTCCTTTTTTGTTAAATATGATTCCGTTGGCGACGCTTGCTGCGGTTTTAATCTTAATTGGTTACAAGCTAGCAAGTCCTAAAAACATTATGCATTTTTGGCACAAAGGCAAATACCAGTTCATTCCTTTTATTGCAACAATTATCGCAATTGTAGCAACTGATTTGTTAAAAGGTGTTGGTATTGGTCTAGCGATTTCTATTATCTATGTTCTTCAAGGAAATATGAAACGTGCCTATTATTTAAGTCGCGAAAACCTAGACTCAGCGGATGAAATTAACATTAAACTAGCAGAAGAGGTTTCGTTTTTAAATAAAGCAGCAATTAAGAAAACTTTGAAAAACATTAAACCAAACTCTATTGTAACCATCGATGCTAGAAGCACTTCTTATATCGCAACCGATGTTTTGGAAATGATACAAGATTTCGCAAATGTAAGAGCCGACGAAGAAGATATTGAAGTCCGTTTAATCGGTTTTAAAACCTCTTACAAAGATTACGCACTTGACGAAGATTCGCATGTTATCATCGAACATCGACGTGCAATTTAATTATTAAACTCTTTTCTCACCCGCAGCTTGTTTAATTTTTATTTTAAACTTACAAACAAGCTTCAATATTCTATCAAAGAAAAGCGAACCAAAATTTGGTTCGCTTTTCGATTTTATTTTCCATTAAAAGCTGTCATGGTATTACCAACTCCAGCAAAGACAAACGACAAACTAGCATTTGCAAATTTCTCCAATCGTTCGGGAAGTTTTTCATTTTCCTCTTCAGACCACTTTCCAAGGACATAATCGACTTGTTGTCCATCCTTAAACTCCGCAGAAATGCCAAAACGAAGTCTTGTATAATTTCCGGTATTCAAAACTTCTTCAATATTTCTAAGTCCATTATGACCACCTGCACCACCTTTCATTTTCATTCTTAAAGTTCCGAAAGGTAAAGCTAAATCATCCGTAACCACCAAAACATTCTCTAAAGGAATATTCTCTTTTTGCATCCAAAATCGAACCGCATTTCCGCTAAGATTCATGTAAGTATCTGGTTTTAGAACAAAAACTTTTCTGCCTTTGTGCTTGCCTTCCGCCAACAATCCAAAGTTACTAGATTTAAAAGGCGCTTCAATTTTTTCAGCGATTTTTTCAGCAACTTTAAACCCGACATTATGCCGGGTTTCAGTATATTCGTCACCTTTGTTGCCTAAGCCAACAATAAGATATTTCATAGTTTAATAGTATTCGAAAGTAATTTTTCCTCCTTGATCATTTGACCCACTAATAGGATAACCGTCTCCTCCATATTTGTAAACGCTATTAATTCCGATTGTTTGCCCCATCGCATTTACCTTCAAATATTTATTTACCGATTTAGACATTACAACCATCGGAGCAGATCCTAACATATAATTAATTGAGAAAGCCTTAAACGCATCTGGAAAAGCCGCGTAAGGATTCTTTCTACTGTCATCATATCCAGATAATTCAGAATTTACAATTATCGGTGCAGTGCCAAACATGCTTGTACTAATATCAAAAGTACTAACATTATCACCAGAATATCCGATGTTTGTATCAACACGTCCGATCTCCATTGCTGAAGTATTATATACGGTTGATACTTTAGATACTTTGGAACCAGAGTAATTATAATTAGTTGTTACTGTATGAATTTCTGTTCCGCTAGAAGTTGCGGTACCATTTGCACTAAGAAGTTGCTTCCCTCCAGAAACATACAACAAATTAAAAACTGTAGTAAGAGGTTCTGCATCCTTAATCTCATCAACAGTCACTTTATCTAATACACCATCAGTATAAGATAAGGTATATGTCGCTTCATCACCATCTGTTGACTTTGCAACAACCGTAGCTAGATCATCTTTATCATAAGTATAGGTAGTTGTCATGGTTATGCCCTCAGAATCCGTTTCAACGATTTTCTTAATTTTTTTAGCATCTTTAATTATAACACCACCATAATCCATCCCTATTAACGGATCGCCATTTCTGTCTGTTGTCGAATCACAAGCCGATAACAAGCCTGCGACACCAACTATAAATAAAGTTTTGAAACCTAATTTCATCTTTCTAATTTTTACAAAAATACTATATTTCTATTAATCTCAACTAGCCAATATCTTCTGCAATAAAATATTAACGGCATCCACATCATTAATATTGTCAATACGCATCATTAACTGGCTTCCTTCCTTACCAGCTTTTTCCTTAAGTTGAGCTTCTGCCGGATTAAGTTGCAGATACGAAATAACTTTTTTAAACTTATCCGTTTGATAAAACTTATCTTGAGGATTGCTTGGGAAATAACCTAAGAATACACGATTTTTCATAACAATCTTATCAAAACCAATATCTGCAGCCAACCATTTTAGGCTAACACTTTTTAATAAATTAATCGCTTCTTTTGGTAATGCACCAAATCTATCAACCAGCTCGTGCTCGAATTTCACCAAATCTTTTTCGTTGTCGATGTCCGCCAATTTTTGATACAGCAAAAGTCGCTCTTCGGTACTCGATACGTAATCGTCTGGCAACATCAAATCCAAATCGGTTTCAATATTAACTTCTTTAGTAGATTTAATTAGTTTTTGACGTTCTTCTTCATTGTCAAACAATTTCTCAAACTCTTCATCATCTTTTAATTCCTCCAAAGCTTCTTGCATAATTTTCTGATAAGCCTCAAAACCCATTTCGTTGATGAAACCGCTTTGCTCTCCGCCTAACAAATCTCCAGCACCACGAATTTCCAAATCCTTCATCGCAATCTGGAATCCACTTCCCAAATCCGAAAACTGCTCAATAGCTTCAAGACGTTTTCTAGCATCAGAAGTCATCATATCCATCGGCGGCGTTAATAAATAACAAAAGGCTTTTCGGTTACTACGACCAACACGGCCACGCATTTGGTGCAAATCCGCCATCCCAAAGCGGTGTGCATCATTAATGAAAATCGTATTCGCATTCGGAACGTCTACTCCACTTTCCACGATGGTTGTCGATACCAAAACATCATATTTACCTTCCATAAAGTCGAGGACATTTTCTTCAAGTTTTTTGCCATCCATTTGTCCATGACCAGTAATCACACGAGCGTCTGGAACCAATCTTTGGATAAGTCCCGCAATATCTTTAAGGTTTTCAATTCTATTATTAATGAAATATACTTGTCCATCACGTTGCAGCTCGTAAGAAACGGCATCACGAATTAACTCTTCATCAAAACCAATTAATTGCGTATCAACTGGTTGACGATTGGGCGGTGGTGTTTTAATAACAGACAAATCTCGAGCTGCCATCAACGAAAACTGCAAAGTCCTCGGAATGGGCGTCGCTGTCAAAGTCAAAGTATCGATATCGTTTTTAAGGGTTTTAAGTTTATCCTTTACAGAAACCCCGAACTTGTGCTCTTCATCAATAATTAAAAGTCCAAGATCTTTAAACTTAACATTTTTTCCAACCAATTGGTGCGTGCCAATAACAATGTCAACTTTACCCTCTTCAAGTCCTTGGATAGTTTCCGCCTTTTGTTTTGCAGTTCGGAACCTGTTGAGATACGACACGTTAACAGGAAAGTCTTTAAGTCTTTCTTTAAAGCTTCGATAATGCTGAAATGCCAAAATTGTTGTCGGTACCAAAATCGCAACTTGCTTCCCATCAGTTGCTGCCTTAAAGGCTGCACGGATTGCAACCTCCGTTTTTCCAAATCCAACATCTCCACAAATTAAGCGATCCATCACGGTTTCAGCTTCCATATCATGTTTCACATCAATCGTTGCCTTTTCTTGATCTGGTGTATCTTCGTATAAGAAACTTGCTTCCAATTCATTCTGCAAATAAGAATCTGGCGAAAAGGCAAAACCGCGCGCCATTTTCCGTTGCGCATAAAGTCTAATTAAATCAAAGGCAATCTGTTTAACTTTAGCCTTGGTTTTCTGTTTTAAGGACTTCCAAGCTGGAGAACCTAATTTGCTTAAAACAATCTCACGACCATCTGGACCATTGTATTTTGAAATTTTATGTAGTGAATGAATACTCACATAAAGTAAGTCGCCATTTTTATAACTTAGCTTAAAACACTCTTGTACTTTTCCATCATTAGTTATTTTTACCAAACCCATAAACTTTCCAATTCCATGGTCGATATGGGTAATATAATCACCAATTTTTAATGATGTTAAATCCTTGAGTGTCAGTTGTTCACTTTTAGCGAATGAATTCTTTGCTTTAAAGCGTTGGTAACGATCAAAAATCTGATGATCTGTGTAAACCGAAATTTTATTTTTGCTATCGACAAAACCTTCGTGAAGCTCTGATAGAAAACCTTTGTAAGGCACTTCTTTTTCCAGTTCTTCAAAAATAGATTCGAGTCTTTCTTTTTGTTTTTCTGTTGAAAAAGAAATCCAAGTGTCATAACCTTCTGCTTGTTTCTCCATTAAATCTTCAATCAGAAGTTCAAAATTTTTATGGAAAGATGGCTGCTGTGTTTGGAAAGCATCAACTTGATGAAATTTAAAATCATCCACTTTAAGTGTATCTAAAGTAAAATCCACCAAAGTCCTCGTTGACAAAGCTTTAGAAAAATCTTCTTGAGATACAAAAAGTTCTTTAGGCGTTTGATGTTTGATATCTTTATTGAGGCTTTCAAATTTTTCTTCCGCTTTTTCGTAAAAATTCTTAACCTGAATTAATGACATAAAAGCGTTCTTTGCCAAGACAAAACAATCTTTTGGCAACAAGTCAAACAACGAAACCTTACTTCCAGTAACGCTATAATTCATATTCGAAACCAACTGAAAATCTGTCACTTTATCCACAGAAAGTTGCGTTTCGATATCAAAAGTTTTAATACTTTCAACTTCGTTTCCAAAGAATGTAATTCTGAAAGGTTTTTCGTTGGCAAAAGAGAAAACATCGACAATACCACCACGAACAGAAAACTCACCCGGCTCGGACACAAAATCCGTTTGGTTGAATTGGTAATGATTTAATAACTCATCGACAAAGTCAAAATCCAATTGATCTCCAACTTTAATATGATGCGAAATCGCTTTGAAATCTTCCTTCTTCAAAACCTTCTCCGAAAGCGCTCCAGCATAAGCCACAATTATTTTAGCTTTTTTACTGGAATTCAATTTATTAAGAACCTCTGTTCGAAGTACAAGATTGGCATTTTGCGTTTTTTCTATTTGATAAGGATCAAGATGCGTTGCAGGAAAATACAGAACATTTTCCTTACCAACCAAGTCTTCAATTTCCGCGTTAGCATAAAGTGCTTCTTCTTTATCATTAAACACAAAAAGAATATTTCTCTTCTGAGTAACGAACAATTCCGCAGCAAAAATAGAAGCAGACGAACCTGCCGAACCTTTAACCGAAATATGTTGATGCTGCTCCAAAGCTTCGAAAATGGATCTACCAAATTCATTTTTTAAAAGGTCTGGAAGCAGATATTGTTGAATGGTTTTTAGTGACATAAAATATATAGTCTATAAATGACATAACGACGCCGAATATTTTCCGGAATCGTATTTAATATTGCAAAGATAAGAATTCTGATATTTTTAAGTCTTCAAAGCCTATATACAGTAAAAACTTAATATTATTCATTTTTGAACGAGCGATAGTAGCGACAAAACCACTAACAAAGCTTATTTCAATTAATAAATTCTTTTAATTTTTTTTTAATCTTTAATAATTTATAGTTAAAAATAAAACAATGATATTAGCAATTGAAATTTTGCTATACATTTACCAAAGAATTCACAACGTAATTAAAAATGAAAAGAATATTAGCAGCATTAGCATTAAGTTTAGGTTTAGGCTTAGCAAGCGCACAAAGCACTCAACCTTCGACAACTAAAACAACTCCTGTTAAACCTGTTGCAACAGTTAAAACAACAGAAGTTAAAGAAGTTAAATCTCCAGCAGGTAAAACTGTTGTGACAGATACTAAAACAACCTCTGTAAAGCTTAAAAAAGACGGTACACCTGATAAGCGTTATAAGCAAAATCAGCATCTTAAGAAAGATGGTACGCCAGATAAGCGTTACAAAGAAAACAAATAATTTTTCATAACTTTTATTTTTAGCGTGAACCTTGTTTCAGAATTTCTGAAGCGAGGTTTTTTTATTGCATAATTTTTGCTTTTACTTTTATAACCAAAATCCTAATATTATGACATTTGATTATCCAATGACAACGCTTAGCGAACTAATGACCCAACTTGCCCAAAATGGGATAAACAAGGAAGTTCGGATGAATGAAGATAAAGTGTTTGAGCTACAAGGCGCAGGAAAAATCTATAGCAATCCAACTGATTTACTAATTATTCGTGCTTACAGATTCGAAGGTGAAAGCAATCCGTCTGATAGCGCAGCCTTATACGTTATGAAAGATAAAGATGGAGAAATATCTTACCTGATTGAAGCTTACGGCGCAGAAAGCAATTACGACGGTCCTGAATTCGATGATTTTCTAAAAGCTATTCCATCGGATGACAATTCGCAGTTTAGACTGACAAAATAAAAATGGCGCTCAACAATTGGAGCGCCATTTTTTTATTTAATTTCAAGTTCGATGACATAACCTTCGTGCCCACGAACATTTATGAAGTAATCCCCTTCGAATTGTAGATATTGACCTTTGATGCCTTTAAGGACTCCAGTAAATTCTGGTTGCTTATCTAATGTAAAAACATTCACCTTTCCAGACGGCGTATAAGGATAATCTAATTTGACAGTTTCTTCGTCAGCACTAGCAAATTGTTTAAAATCATTTGGGAAAAACTCTGAAATTTTATCACGGAACTCTTTTAAATCCAGATCATCGGTTACCTCTGACATCAACATTTTTTTGTAGTTGGTTTTGTCTGCGATATGTTCTTTTAACGCAACCTCAATCATTCCCGCTTCATAACGGTTTTCGGTTCTCGCAATTGGCAAAGCAAAAGTAGCACCTTGGTCAATCCAACGTGTTGGCACTTGCGTCTCTCGCGTTACGCCCACTTTAACATCACCAGTATAGGAAAGATATACAACATGCGGCACCAATTGAATCGATTTTTCAACCTCCAAATCGCGTTCTGCAACACCAAGATGCGCTGTTGACAACTCTGGACGAATAATTGTATCGCTCGCGTACGGACTTTCGAAAAAGCATTTCTTACAAAAACCCATTCTGTAGATTTTCTCGTCACTGCCGCAATTCACACATTGGTAGCCAATATGCTTTATACGAAGTTCTTTACCAAAAATTTGATTCATCGAAATCAAATCATCATTTAGGTTAAGAAAATATTGAATTGGTTCTGCCAACTGAGAACTCATTTTAAGAATTTGTCCAGAAAATATCATTGCAAAAATTTAGACTATAAAATTAGTCTTTTCAGAATTTAGAAACAATACAATAATTAATCAAAATATTGGACTTGTTACAAAAGCTTTTTACCAAAAATCTCTTTATTTTATTACATTTGCGAAACAAGAAAACACAATTATGCAATATCTAGTTACAGGTGGCTCTGGCTTTATTGGCTCTCACCTTGTCGAACATCTTCTCAAAAATGGACATTCTGTCATTAACATCGATAATTTTGATGACTTTTACGATTACAAAATCAAGATTGAAAACACGCTAGATAGTATTGGACTTTCAGCCGCATTTGATTTTAACAATAAAGAAGAAGATATTGCAAAGCTTGAAAATTTAGCAAAAAGCGACAAGTATCAGCTTTACTATCAAGACATTCGCGACCTCGAGGGGTTAGAAAGAATCTTTGACAATCATAAAATTGATTTGGTCATTCACCTTGCAGCCTTAGCTGGTGTTAGACCATCGATTGAAAGACCTTTGGATTACGAGTCGGTTAATATCCGTGGCACCATGAATCTTTGGGAACTTTGCAAAAAACATAACATTAAAAAATTTGTTTGTGCTTCGTCGTCAAGCGTCTATGGCAACAATGAAAAAATTCCATTCTCGGAAACGGATAATGTTGACAGACCGATTTCGCCTTATGCAGCAACCAAGAAATGTGGTGAAATAATGGGACACGTTTATCATCATCTTTATAATATAGATATGATACAGTTGCGTTTCTTCACGGTTTATGGTCCGAAACAACGTCCAGATTTAGCAATTCATAAATTCACGAAATTAATTTCTGAAGAAAAAGAGCTTCCATTCTATGGTGATGGTAGCACAGCAAGAGATTACACTTATATCGACGACATTATTGATGGTATTTTAAAATCGATTAGCTATCTTGAAAACAATAACAATGTCTATGAAATCCTGAACCTTGGCGAAAGCGAAGTGATTAACCTCAACGAAATGCTATCCACCATCGAATCCGAAATGTCACAAAAAGCACATCTCAAAAAACTGCCAATGCAAGCAGGCGATGTGACAAAAACGAACGCCGACATCACAAAAGCTATGACAATAATTGACTATAAACCAACGACCAACTTCCAAAATGGCATAAAAAAATTTGTGGAATGGTTTTTGAGAAAAGCATAGCAAGTCTCGCAAAACTATGTTTAATACAATGTTTGCAAGCTTTTTATTAAATTTAAATTAAAGAAATTTTAAAAGTTTTTAAAAAATTCTTTGAAAACAGAGAATAAAATTTATATTATATAACCTATTTTTTTACTTTTGCAAAAAATTAAATTATGTACTGGACTTTAGAATTAGCTTCATATCTAAGCGACGCACCTTGGCCAATGACTAAGGCAGAACTTATCGACTATGCCATCAGAACTGGTGCGCCAATGGAAGTTGTAGAAAACTTACAAGCCATCGAAGACGAAGGAGAAGTCTACGAAAGCATCGAAGAAGTATGGTCTGACTACCCGTCTGACGAAGACTTCCTTTGGAACGAAGACGAATATTAATATTATAATAATGCCTTTGGACAACCTCCAAAGGCTTCACTGAATTATTAACGAAGAAGACATTCGGTTTTCTTCAAAAATTAAGGAGGATTCCTGACGAAAAAATCAATAGATAATGAGTTTTTTAAATAGTGTTCTTAAAAGTTTTTTGGGTGACAAAAACGCAAAGGACTTAAAAGAAGTAAAAAAAGTTGTTAACAAGATTAAGGCTGTAGAGCCTAACATCCAACAACTGACGGACGATGGACTGAGAGAGAAGACTGAAGAATTTAGATCAAAAATCAAAACTGCTACAGCTTCTATTACAGAGCAGATTAACACTGTACAAGAACAAATTAAAAATTCTAATGATGTTGACGAAAAGGAGTCACTATTCACTAAGATAGAAAGTCTTAAAAAAGATTCTTATCAAGTTGAAGAAAAAGTCCTTAATGAAGTTCTTCCAGAAGCTTTTGCTTTATTAAAAGAAACTTCTAGACGTCTTGCTCAAAATGGCTCTATCCGTGTGAAAGCATCGGATTGGGATAGAGAGTTGGCTGCAACAAGAGATTTCGTTGAGCTAGATGGCGACACTGCGGTTTGGAAAAACCAATGGGACGCTGCTGGTACGCCAATTACTTGGGATATGGTACACTATGATACACAGTTTATCGGTGGTATCGTATTGCACTCTGGTAAAATTGCGGAGATGGCAACTGGTGAAGGTAAAACTTTGGTAGGAACACTTCCTATTTACCTTAATGCACTTCCTGGTCGTGGTGTACACGTTGTAACGGTTAACGATTACCTTGCAAAACGTGACTCGGCTTGGATGGGTCCTTTATATATGTTCCATGGGATGAGCATCGATTGTATCGATAATCACCAACCGAACTCTGACGCAAGAAGAAAAGCTTACCAATCAAGTATTACATACGGAACTAACAACGAATTTGGTTTCGATTACTTGAGAGATAACATGGTGGCATCACCAACAGAATTGGTACAAGGCGAACTTAACTTTGCCATTGTCGATGAGGTTGACTCAGTATTAGTAGATGATGCAAGAACACCGCTGATTATTTCTGGTCCAGTTCCACAAGGAGACAGACAAGAATTCGATGTTTTAAAACCATCAATCGATCGTATCGTTGATATCCAAAAAAGAACCATCACAGGTATTTTTAACGAAGCAAAAAAATTAATTGCTAACGGAAATACTAAAGAAGGTGGTTTCAAACTATTACAAGCTTACAGAGGACTTCCAAAATCTCGTCCTTTAATTAAATTTTTATCAGAAAGCGGAAACCGTGCATTGCTTCAAAAAGTTGAAGCGCAATATATGCAAGACAACAACCGCGATATGCCTATCGTTGACAAAGATCTTTATTTTGTGATTGATGAAAAAAACAATCAGATTGATCTTACGGATAAAGGTGTAGAATATATGTCTGCTGGTAACGAAGATCCTAACTTCTTCGTATTACAAGACATCGGTACAGAAGTAGCAGAACTAGAAAAACAAGGTTTAACAAAAGAAGAAGAATTCGCTAAAAAAGATGAATTGTTCAGAGATTTCGCTGTTAAATCAGAACGTATCCATACCCTTAACCAATTGTTGAAAGCTTACACGCTTTTCGAAAAAGATGACGAATATGTTGTTATCGATGGTGAGGTAAAAATCGTGGATGAGCAAACAGGTCGTATTATGGATGGTCGTCGTTATTCTGACGGTCTTCACCAAGCGATTGAAGCAAAAGAAAATGTAAAAATCGAAGCGGCAACACAAACTTTCGCAACAATTACTTTACAAAACTACTTCCGTATGTACAACAAGCTGGCAGGTATGACAGGTACAGCAGAAACGGAAGCTGGCGAACTTTGGGAAATCTACAAATTGGATGTTGTTGTAATCCCAACTAACAGACCAATCCAAAGACATGACAGACACGATTTGGTGTACAAAACAAATCGCGAAAAATACAATGCTGTAATTGAAGAGATTGAAAGATTAACAGCTGCTGGAAGACCAGTTCTTGTAGGGACAACTTCGGTAGAAATTTCTCAATTGCTTTCTAGAGCATTACAATTAAGGAAAATTCCGCACCAAGTATTGAATGCGAAATTGCATAAAAAAGAAGCAGAAATCGTTGCTGGTGCTGGACAGCCAGGTGTTGTAACTATTGCAACCAACATGGCAGGTCGTGGTACCGATATTAAGTTACTTTCTGAAGTTAAAGATGCTGGAGGTTTAGCAATTATTGGTACAGAAAGACATGACTCTAGACGTGTTGACAGACAGTTGAGAGGTCGTGCAGGACGTCAAGGGGATCCAGGATCATCACAATTCTATGTTTCACTAGAAGATAACTTGATGCGTCTATTCGGTTCCGAAAGAATTGCGAAAATGATGGACAAAATGGGTCATAAGGAAGGTGAAGTTATTCAGCATTCTATGATTTCTAGATCTATCGAAAGAGCACAGAAAAAAGTTGAAGAGAACAACTTCGGTATTCGTAAAAAACTTCTAGAATACGATGACGTTATGAACAAGCAACGTGACGTAATCTACAAGAGAAGAAAGAACGCCTTATTTGGAGATCACTTGAAGTATGATATCGTTAACATGATTTATGATACTTCGGCTTCAATTGTTTCTTCTGCTAAAACTAACGGAAACTTCAAAGATTTCGAATTTGATTTAATTAAATATTTCACAATGGAATCACCAGTGACGGAGCAAGAGTTCAACAACTTGCAAGAAAAAGCATTGGTAGATAAAGTTTTCAAAAGTGCTCAAGAAGATTACAAAATGAAACTTGAACTTCTTAAAGAAAAGGCAAATCCAATTTTAGAAAATGTATTCCTTAACCAAGGTAGCATGTTCAAGATGATCCAAGTTCCTTTCAGCGATGGTACAAAAACAATGACAATTGTAACAGACCTTAAAGAAGCTTATGAGTCAAAAGGAGAAAGTCTAATCACAGATTTTGAAAAGAATATTTCTTTAGCAATCATCGATGAAAATTGGAAAACACACTTACGCGAAATGGATGACTTAAGAAGATCTTCGCAAGGTGCTGTATACGAGCAAAAAGATCCATTGGTAATCTACAAGCAAGAATCTTTCTTCTTGTTTAGCGAAATGGTTGACAAGATTAACAAAGAAGTTATTTCATTCTTATATAAAGGCGAAATCCCTGTACAATAAGAATTGTCAAAATATCACAAACCGAAGAGCGCAATCTCTTCGGTTTTTTTTGTTTTAAATAAAAATAATACAACCAATTTAAGACAAAGATTTTCACTAAATTTATCTTTCGATAAAATACAAGATGGCATTACTAGATTTATCCAACGAAGTCGCAATCGGCATCGATATCGGCGGCACAAATACAAAATTCGGACTCGTTAATCACCGTGGCGAAATCCACGAAAAAGGAAGCCTAAAAACAACCGATTACGAAAACATCGAAGACTTTGTCAAAGATCTTCATACCAATATCGAATCGCTATTACAAAATCATCCAGAACTTGATGTCCGCGGCATTGGTATTGGTGCGCCTAATGCCAATTATTACAATGGGACAATCGAGGATGCTCCTAATCTAGTTTGGAAAGGAATTATACCTTTTGCAAAGATGATTTCTGCCGAATTCAAAAAACCATGCAGTATTACCAATGATGCCAATGCTGCAGCATTAGGAGAAATGATGTATGGCGCAGCGCGAGGTATGCGGGATTTTATTATGATGACTTTAGGAACAGGCGTTGGTAGCGGTATTATTTCCAATGGACAATTGATCTATGGACATGACGGTTTTGCTGGCGAATTGGGCCATACCATTGTGAAACCTGGCGGTCGAAAACATTGGAGCACAGGATCTGAAGGTTCTCTAGAAGCTTATGCATCTGCGTCTGGCATTAGTATTACTGCAAAAAAAATGCGCGCCGAGTTTCCAAGTTCTATGTTAAACAACTTCCCTGAAGAAGAAATAAACTCCAAAACAGTCCATGAGTGTGCTAAAAAAGGCGATGAAGTTGCAATCGAAGTCTTTCGATACACTGGACAAATTTTAGGAGAAGCATTGGCCAATTTTGTAATGTTTTCTTCTCCAGAAGCGATATTACTTTTTGGTGGTGTTATAAAAGCTGGCGATTATATCCTAAAACCAACCAAACTTCACATGGAAAAAAATCTTTTACCTGTATTTCGTGACAAAGTAAAGTTAGTAACCAGCGAATTGGACGAAGCCGATGCTGCCATTTTGGGAGCAAGTGCATTGGTTTGGGAAAAGTAGTTTTTTTTTATCTTTTTTAAATCTTTTTTAAATGAAAAATCTTGCGTTACTTATATTGACTTTACTCGTATTTGTCGGTTGTAATGGACAAGATTCAAAATCGAAAACAATAAATATTAAACCTAAAAATAATCATAAAATGGAATTAGCAACAATTGGAGGAGGCTGTTTTTGGTGTGTCGAAAGCTGTTTCAATATGTTAAAAGGCGTCGAAAGTGTAACATCTGGATATTCGGGAGGTCACAAAGATAATCCGACTTACGAAGAAGTTTGTACAGGCGAAACAGGTCATGCAGAAGTTGTGCAGATTAAATTCGATCCAAGTATTATCTCTTTTTCAAAACTCTTGGAAGTATTTTGGTTTTTGCACAATCCGACAACGCTTAACAGACAAGGCAATGACATTGGTACTCAATACCGTTCTGTCATTTTTTATCATTCTGAACAACAAAAACAAGACGCTGAAGTTTCTCTTAAAAATTCGGAAGCAAAACAAGAATGGGAAGGAAAATATGTAACAGAAATAGTTCCTTTCGAAAAGTTTTGGGCTGCGGAAACTTATCATCAAGGTTATTACAATGCCAATCCAACACAACCATATTGTAGTGCGGTGGTTGGACCAAAAATCCAGAAGTTTAAAAAACATTTTGGCGAGCTTAATATGCTGAAATCCGAATAAAATACAAAAGCGCTCTAGAGATTCTAAAGCGCTTTTTATATGTTTTAAATTTAGTTAAAAACTATTTCCAAGTTTGGTTGTCTTTTTTAGCAGAACGTTTAACACCATTGTCGATGTTGTAAGCTAGACCAATTCCTAAAGTTTGTTTTAACTGCGTTTTCTTGATTTGATTGTGGTCGTACAATAGATCCAAAGTTACTTGTGTAGAAATATACTTATTGATTTTCATGTTAAGGATACCGCCATACGCCAATACCAAACGATCTGGATGATCTAGGTAGTTAGAAAATACAGATCCTGTATTCATCAAGGTGATGTTTTCCATAATCTGCAATTTGTATTGCGCTGTTCCCAAGAAACCGAATTGGAATAATGATGAATCGCCATCATGCTTTAGACCATAACTACCTGCATATTGTAAATCTTTATCACCTACAAAAGTCCATCTAGCATTTGCAGGACGCAACGTCATTGTAAAGTTGTCATTTGGTTTGTATGTGAAACCTGCACCAACATTAACATAGCCGGGCGCCATAAAATTAGAAATCTTCGCAGCATCAGGATTGTTACCATCAGCATAACCTGCAGCAAATTGTGTTAACAAACTAGCACCAGCAGAAGCGTACCAATGTCCCGCAATCTGTCTACCAAAATTGGTCGAAAGGTTGATAACATCTTGCGTTTTACGATTTCCCATCCCTTGTGTATTGTTCATACCGTAACCAAGAATCACAATGTTTTCCCAAAGGTCTTTGTCTTTTTCATAAGTCATATTGTAGTTAACACCTGCTAACCAACCAACGTTGTTAGCACCACCACCAACCCAATTGGAGAAAGCCGCTTGGTTAAGCATTAATGTGTTTTGACCAACAATTGACCACGCCTTTGTAGAGTCAGCAACTGCTACTTCTTTGTTGTCTTGCGCCTTTGCAAGAACTGTCAAGAATAATGAAGCAAATAAAAGTTTTTTCATGTTTGTAATTATTTAATAAAAGGATTAATTATTTTATTGTTTTTTTCTCTTTCAAGTTTGAAGCCAAAGTTGTATGTCAATCCAACACCAAGTGTTTGTTTGGTTTGTAAACCTGCAATTTGATCGTGATCGTAGACCATATCAAAAGTCACAAGTGTATTAATAAATCTATTGAACTTCAGATTAAGCACTGCAGAATATGCAATATCCACTCTTTCAAAATGTTGAAGATAATTAGAAAAGAGATTAAGCTTATTAAGAAGCGTCATATCTTTTATAATGTTGATACGATAGGTTGCGTTAACCATCGCACCAAGCTCTGCTCGCATACTTTGTCCATCTCGTTCAAGACCAAATCGTCCAGCTTGCTGAAGATCAGGGTCTAAGACAAAGGTAAACTTTCCGTTAATAGGTCGCATCACCAATTGAAAATTATCTGTTGGGTTATACGAAATACCTAGACCAAGATTAAGATATCCTGGCGCCATAAATTTGGAAACGCGGTCGCTATAGGTCGGATCGGGTGTCAAAGAATAATTATATCCAGCTCCAAACTGTGTCGCAAATTGAAATCCTGTTGATAGATAATAATTAGACCCTAAATCATATCCGTAATTGGATGAAATATTAATATAGTCTTCGGTTTTTCTTGTCGATTGTCCCGTTGACGACACAAAACCATAACCCAATTGTACATTATTTTCTAGAAAATGTTTACCTGACTTATAGTTAAAATTGTAGTTCACTTTTCCAATAACACCAATATTGTCATTTCCTCCAGCATACCAATTAGAAAATGAAGATTGATTAAATATCAAACTGTTTTGTCCGAAAATAAACCAACGTTGTGCTTCAACGGTATTCAACATAGCGTAAGGCGTTATTGGCATATCCTGAACAGACAATTGTGGCACTTTTTCAAAAATAACTGTGTCAGACTTTTTAGCTACTTTAATATTCGAAATCGAAGTCGCATCAATACTATCCAACTCCTTATTTGCAGCAGTCCAGTTGGCTTGTGCAATAGAGTCGATAATCTTTGTTAAGTCTGGTTTCTTTTGAGAAAATAACATTAAATTTAATCCTAAAAATACTAGTAATAGTAATTTCTTCATCCTAATAATCCATCTAATAACCTGCAAAATTAATACAAAATAAATAATTAGATTTTTTTTAATTAAAATATTTAACACAGCTTTTATTTTCTAAAAAATGGACAGAATTTCCTAATCCGTTCTTTGGCAACCAATTTGACTTAGCAAAAGCATGATAAAACAAAGTATCAACAGAAAAGCATTTGTCGTTCCGATCATAATCCTAGCATTGATGTGGATTGGATATGCGCTGCAAAACATTGGCTTTTTCAGCAATTGCTCAGGTGCCATTATTCCGTTGATGCCTGACGGACTTTTAGGAATTATTACCTCGCCATTTCTTCATGGCAGTCTCGATCATATTTTCGGAAATAGTGTTCCCATTGCAGTACTTTTATTTTTGTTGTATCAATTTTATCCAACAATTGCTGACAAAATTCTAGGCATTGGTTGGATTAGCACGGGGCTTCTTGTTTGGCTACTTCCTCCAGTTGATATTTTTACAGGACAATGGAATTATGCTTGTATCATCGGTGCGAGTGGTTTGGTCTATGTTTTAGCATTCTTTTTATTCTTCAGCGGAATCTTTAGATGGAATATGAAACTCCTAACCATTTCGTTATTGGTTGCATTATATTACGGAAGTTTGGTTTGGGGTATGCTACCTGAAGAATTATTTAGTAACTTACAGGAGCCAAGCAGAATATCTTGGCAGTCGCATCTCGCAGGAGGCTTGGTTGGCGTTATTCTCGCGTTTTTGTTTAGAAAATACGGTGAGAAAAAGAAAAAATTCATTTGGGAATTTCCGAATTATTACAGTGAAAAGGACGATAAAATGTGGCAAGAATACAAAGAAAATTTCCCTGACGACTTTCTTGAGCTACCACAAAAACCCAAAGATAATATTTGGGATCATCTGGACGAGATAAGACGAAGAGAATAGTATTAATTTCTTTTTCAAAATCCTAAGCTGATGAACAATGAGCATCTATACGCTGTAGCACTAAAAAGTTGCCATCAACTTGGGAATCTTAATTTTCGAAAACTTATCGACGAATTTGGTTCTGCCGAAAACGTATGGCAACTCCCAAAGTCTGAACTAAAACAAATTTTCGGGATTGGTGATAAACGTGTTGAGGAAATCGGATCGGAGAAACATCTCGACTTTGCCGCTTCGGAACTAAAGTTTTGTCAGAAAAACAAAATCCAGATTATCAGCATTAATGATAAAGCATATCCAACTTTACTGAAAGAGTGTCCAGATGCACCAGCATTATTGTTTGTAAAAGGACAATTACCAAAGAAAACCAGAAACATTAGTATCGTTGGGACTCGCAATATTACAAGTTATGGTAAGCAATTTATCGACGAATTTTTAACAGAGATAAAATCCAAGAATGCAGCAACAGTCAGCGGTTTGGCTTATGGTGTTGATGCACAAGTTCACGAAAAATCTTTACAATTAGAAATTCCGACGCTTGCCGTTTTGGCACATGGACTTCACATGATTTATCCGTCAAAACACCATCGATTATCACATCTAATCATCGAAAACGGTGGCGCCATTATTTCCGAATACACTTCTAAATCAAAACCCGACCGCGAACATTTCTTGCAACGCAACCGCATTATTGCAGGGCTTTCTCAACAATGCATTATTGTAGAATCGGCATTTGGTGGCGGATCTATGAATACCGCAAACTTTGCCAACGATTATAATCGTGATGTTTTTGCACTTCCAGGGAAACTCACTGACAAATACAGTCAAGGTTGTAATCTTCTTATTTCTCAAAACAAAGCGCAGATTATCCATTCTATATCAGATTTGGTGCAAGCTTGTTTTACAAATCAAATGGAAATCGGAAATCTTTTTGAACAATTCGAAATTCCCAGTATTGACAATCCAATACAACTCGAAATATACCATTTAATACAAGAGAAAATTAGTATTTCTTTTGACGAACTTTTAGACAAAACAGATAAAAATTCCCAAGAACTTCTCAATATTCTTTTGGAAATGGAACTTTTGGGATATATAAAATCGCATTCGGGTAAGAATTATTCTTGCTCCAATTATTAATCGATTGATAACTTGCTAAGAAAATTTTATTTTTAGTTCTAAATTTTCAAAAAGAAAAGCATTTTATGAAAACATTAAGAAAAATCTTTGTTTAAGCTAAAAAGCATTAAAAAAACTCAATAATTGTTTTGCTTTTTTGAAAATAAAATTAAATTTGTCACATAACATT
>NZ_JASLDS010000012.1 GCF_030151385.1 Soonwooa sp. | reverse complement strand
AAAAGTTTCTTGTGCGCCACCAAAAGCCAAACGGAAACCTGTCATCACTTCATCAAAAATCAACAAAGCGCCATTGTCTTGACAAACTTTTTTAAGATTTTGAAGGAAATTATTTTCTGGCAAAACACAACCCATATTTCCTGCCACAGGTTCTACAATAACCGCTGCGATTTCGCCTTGGTTATGACGGAAAATATCTGTAACATTTTCGATATCGTTATATGTTGCGATCAATGTATCTTGCGCTGTTCCTTTAGTAACGCCTGGCGAATTCGGATTTCCGAAAGTTGCTGCGCCGCTTCCAGCTTTTATTAAAAACGAATCCGAATGTCCATGATAACAACCATCGAATTTGATGATTTTATCTCTTCCCGTAAAACCTCTGGCCAAACGAATAGCACTCATACAAGCTTCAGTTCCTGAAGAAACCATACGGATTTGATCGATATTCGGAACATTTTCGACGATAAGTTTTGCAATTTCAGTTTCTAATTCGGTTGGTGTTCCGTAAGAAAAACCGTGTTCTGCTTGTTTCTGGATTGCTTCTAAAACAACTGGATGTGTGTGTCCCAAAATCGCAGGTCCCCAAGAGTTGATGTAATCAACATAGGTGCGGTCATCAGCATCTGTAAGGTAAGCACCTTTGGCAGATTTCATAAAAACGGGAACACCTCCAACAGATTTGAAAGCTCTTACAGGTGAGTTAACACCACCAGGAATATACTTTTGCGCCTCGTCAAATAAGGCAGAACTTCTTTGATATAACATGTCTTGTTATGAATTTATTATTGTCTGAAAAACAGTTTTTATTCTTGTTAATTTCGAGTTTTGAATGTCGAATCTCAAATTTCGAATTACAAATTAAACTAGCTTCTCGGTTTTTTATTTTTAAGATAGATTACTTGTCCAACGCGTGGTTGTTGACCTTCGTCCATTCTGTTTTTTGAATAAAGTTTGGAAAGTTTAATTCCAAATTTTTGAGCAATGTCATGCATATTTTCGCCAACTTCAGCTTTGTAAGTCTCAACATTACCAGAAGACGATTTTTTGTCTAAGAAAACAATATCATTTTTCTTCAGAACATTGCTGTTAAGCTCATTGAACTTAATAAGTCTTTTTTCGCTAATGCCGAATTTTTTAGAAATCGTTGCAACATCGGTATCAACAGGAACCACGAAAAATTTCATTCCACCATTCGGATGATTCTTTACCAAAATATTCTTTAGTAAAGCTGGTGACGATAAGGTTTCGCTTTGTTTGTTTGCATCTTTTTGATATTGCGCATAAGACGTTTGCTCGTAAGTTGTTTTAACAGTCGGAGGCGTAACTTTAGAATTGGCTTTGTTTTGATCCATTTGTGCCATGAAAACCGCATCATTATTAAGTGTAGGATACAATTTTAAAATAGCATAATAAACCTGATCTGTCGACGTATTGTCAAATTCGTAGAGTTTATATTTTTCAATTTTATCGATCAAAATATAAGCGTAACGTGGATTGGTTGCATAACCCGCTTTTTTGAGACCGTGAGCCCAAGCGCGGTAATCTTTCATATCCAAATCAAAAAGCTTGGTGTAATATTTTCGGGTCGCCAAAAAAATAGAGTGGTCTTCGTAAGATTGACGAGGGTCGTCATAGACGCGAAAACATTCGTTAGGTGCATCGTCGGTATGCTTCATGCTTTTACCAGTCCAGTCTTCCTTACATTTGATGCCGAAATGGTTATTGCCTTGTTGTGCCAATCGACTTTGTCCGCCGCCAGTTTCCAAAAGGCCTTGTGCTAAAGTGATACTTGCAGGAATTTTATATTTTTCCATCTCTTCGACCGCGTATTTCGCAAATCGTTGGATGTATTGATCTTCCGTTTTCCAAGTTTGCGATTTTGCAAAACTTAGTGATAGGATACAAACTAAAGCAAATATTCTCTTCATAATTGTTTTAAGTTTCAAAATTTTAAAAGAATTAAAACTGAATCAATGTTTTATTTTTCTTTTGAAGTTGTTGGTTAGCACCCGCAATTGCTTGCAATCCTCCAGTATGAAATGCTAAAACTTTTGCACCTTTTTCGAAGTAATTATCATCGATAAGTTGCAATAGTTTTTGCATCATTTTTCCTGTATAGATTGGGTCCAGCGGAATGTTATAGCTCTTATAAAAATCATTTATAAAACGAATATTATCGTCTGTTATTTTGCCATAACGCGCTTCTAGAGCATTTAATAATTCAAAGTTTGATTTTCCTGACCAATTTTTAACCAGATTTTCGAGACTGTTGTCTTGGACAACTTTTATCCCGATAACTTTTTGATGAGGTTCTGCAAATTTTGAAATCCCTGCAATCGTTCCGCCAGTGCCAACTGCAGTGCAAAGATAATCAAAATCTTTAGTATGCTCATTGAGCATCCATTGGACACCTTCAACCGCCAAATTATTGCTTCCACCTTCTGGAATAATCAATGCATCGGGGAAGTTTTGTTTAAAATTTTGGCTTAAAAAAGATTTGTTTCGGTAGCTTTCTCTTGAAACAAAATTAAATTCCATTCCATTGTTAAAAGCTTGATGAAGTGTTGGATTGTCGTGGATTTTATCCTTTAATTCTTCACCTCGGATAATGCCAAGACTTGAGATGTTTAAAGATTTTCCTAAAGCTGCAACCGCTGCAATATGATTGGAAAAGGCACCACCAAAAGTGATGAGTTTTGGGTTACTTGGATTTTGTTCCAAATAATATTTAACATTATAAAAAAGTTTCCAATACTTGTTGCCAGAAATGTCAGGGTGGATGAGGTCTTCGCGTTTTATCCAAAGTTCCACACCATTAAAGTTTCCGATCTTCTCAATTGGAATATTGTGCTTGGTTGTCAGCATACTGAAAAAAAATCCGCAACTAAGTGCGGATTTTAATTTATTTTGTTTTGTTAATGATTGTCTTAACCGCTTCGATCACTGCGTCCGAATCAATTTTGTATTTCTTCATCAACTCAGCTGGCGTCCCAGACTCACCGAAAGTATCGTGTACTGCAACAAATTCTTGAGGCGTTGGCCTTCTTCTCGCCAACATACCAGCAACAGATTCGCCCAAACCACCTAGATAGTTGTGTTCTTCAGCTGTTACAATTTTACCTGTTTTTTCAACAGATTTAAGAATGATTTCTTCATCCAAAGGTTTGATGGTGTGGATGTTGATAATTTCACAAGAGATGCCTTCTTTCTCCAAAGCTTCAGCTGCCAAAAGACTTTCCCAAACCAAGTGACCAGTCGCAACAATTGTTACATCTGTACCTTCTTGTAAAAGAATACCTTTTCCGATTTCGAAAGGCATATCTTCCGGCATGAAAACTGGAACAGCTGGTCTACCAAATCTTAAATATACAGGACCTTCATGATCAGCGATGGCAATAGTAGCTGCTTTTGTCTGGTTGTAATCACAAGGATTGATCACCGTCATGCCAGGAAGCATTTTCATCATCCCGATATCTTCCAAAACCTGGTGAGTGGCACCGTCTTCCCCTAAAGTAAGACCTGCGTGAGATGCACAGATTTTAACATTTTTTCCAGAATAAGCGATCGATTGACGAATCTGGTCATAAACTCTTGAAGTAGAGAAGTTAGCGAAAGTTCCTGTAAAAGGAATTTTTCCTGTGATACTAAGACCAGCAGCAAGACCCATCATGTTGGCTTCTGCAATACCTGTCTGGTAAAATCTTTCAGGTGCTTTTTCAATGAATTGCTCCATTTTCAAAGATCCGATAAGATCTGCACAAAGTGCTACAACATTCGGGTTTGTATCAGCAAGTTCAGCCAATCCAGCTCCGAATCCTGAACGTGTATCTTTTTTTTCTGTATATGTAAATTTCATTTTTTTCTGATTATTTTATTACTGATTACCTTTACTCATTACCAATTGTTAGTAATCAGCAGGAGCTTCTAGATATAATTGCTTGAATGCAGTGTTCAATTGCTCGTCGTTTGGAGCTTTTCCG
>NZ_JASLDS010000010.1 GCF_030151385.1 Soonwooa sp. | reverse complement strand
AGGACAATTTCTATATCTTTCATCAGACTTTATGCAACTAGCTAAACTAAACTTCAATACCGAATTTGACTTGAAAATCAAGCAAGACAAAGATACATTTTTTATTTATGATTCGGTGCGCAAGATGTGGTTGGTATTGACACCAGAAGAATGGGTGCGACAACATTGGGTCGCTTATTTCCTGAAAATCAAGAAGAAAAATGCCTCAGCATTAATTTTGGAACAAAAATTGGAGGTCAATTCTACGACCAAACGCCTAGATTTACTTGTTACACATCGTACAAAAGCCCAAATTCTAGTGGAACTAAAAGCGCCAAATATCAACTTGACCGAAAAGCAATTCGAGCAAATTGCGCGCTACAATTCTGTGATCCAAGCGCCAGAAATCATCTTGTCCAACGGTTTGCATCACATCTATGCCAAATATATTGATGGTCAATATAAGTTTGAAGTATTTGAATTTTGATTAATTTTAAATTTTAAAACATAACATCATGGAACCGCTTGCTGCTTCGCCAAAACCTTCAAAAAGAAAGAAAATTATCTTGATCAGTATTTCTGTTGTTGTGCTTTTGCTTTTTGCTTTTCCATTTTTACTCAATATTTATCTGAAAGAAAAACTTCCGGATTTAATCAATGAAAAAACACCTTATCATGTCGATATGGATCAATTTAATTTTGATTTAATATCGGGTGATCTTCATATTAAAGATGTTAAAATAAAAAACAAAAACCCTCAAGATACAGCTGTTACACAGATTTCTGGAAAAGTTGGTGAGTTAGAAGTTGCTGATTTTGGTGTTATAAAAGCGGTTTTCTCGAATTCCTATAAAGCAAAATTGATAAAGATTAAAAATCCGAATCTTAATATTCAATTTGCAAAAAAGAAAGATGACCCGAAAAAAAATAACAAAAAACCTGATATTTTCCTCAATGAATTACTCATCGAAAATGGCGAAATAAAAGCAGTAAACCACCTCGGAAAATCTGTTTTTAATGGTAATAAAATTAACGTCGATTTGCAGGATATCGACCTCAATAATGATGACAACAGTCGATTGCCTTTAGGTTTTAGCAAACTTACCATCCATGCCGAAAATCTCGTTGTTACCGTTAATGATTATTATCAAGTTTTGGCAGATAAAGTGAATACGGTTAACAAAGAAATTTCGATTGAAAATCTCCACCTTAGCCCTACCCAAGCGCCCAATCAATACAATGCTAAAAGTGTTTTTGACTTTAAAGCAAAAAACTTTTCGGCGTCAAATCTTAACATCAATCGGGATTCTTTAATCGCTGAAAAAACCTTTATCGACGAGCCTAATCTTACTGTAACTTCTACCAATAAAAAAGTTGTGGACGACAATCCTAAGGAACTAAATCTGAAAATTGCGTTAAAAGACATCGACCTTAAAAATGGAAAATTGTTGGTGCAGAATCCTGATAATACCAAGACTGCGTCTGCCGACCGTTTCAACATCAATATCACTAAAATCGTTTTTGATAAAAATACGGTGAAAGAGAAAATCCCTTTCAAATTTGATCAGCATAATATTGACATTTCCAAAGTGTATTTCCGTGCTAACAATAACCAAGAAGTGCGTGTTGGACATATTTTCACGAAAGATGCTAACTTAGCAATTGATAGTATCGAGCTCGCGAAATTGGGCAACAATCCTAATGAAAATATTTGGTCAGGTTTTGTTAAGAAAATCAATATTCAAAATATTAATCCAAAACTTGATGGTCAAAAAATCAACCTAAATCTTAATGCAATTTCTGTTGATGATGCAAAAATTGCAATGACGCCAAAAACTAATAAAACAGCCAAAAAACAACAAAATACAGATTCTGGTTTAGCTTTAAATATTGGAAGCATCAAGCTGAACAATGCAGCTTTTCAACAATTATTGCCAAATGGACAGCAAAAAATGTCTGTTGCCAACATTAATGCTGCTTTTAACAATTTTAAAATTGATGCAACAACGCAAAAAAACAAAACGCCTTTCACCATAGCAAATCACGATATTAAAACTGGTGAAATCTTTCTAGATGCTGGAAAATACTATACTTTGCGAATCAAGAATTTCGAAAATAACGGAAAGCAAAGTACAATTAAAAACTTAGCTTTTAAATCCAAATACAGCCGAAAAGAATTCTCGCGAGTTATTGCAAAACAAGAGGATTTGTATGATATTACCGCAAATAGTATTCAAGTTTTTGACCAAGCATCTTTGTTCGAAAATCACGATCAAATATTGTTGAGCAAAGTCATTGTTGATGGTGTTAATTGTAGTATTTATCACGATTTGGCACCTCCAGAAGATCACAGCGCAAGAAACATGTTTAGCGAAAAACTACGAAATATTAAGATTCCACTTTTTGTAAATCTTGTACAACTCAAAAACTCTTATGTTTCGTACGAAGAAGACGCGGTTAACAACAACAAACCGGGAAAACTCTTTATGAATGCCTTTAACGCAGATATCAAAAATGTTGGTAATGGAAAGGTAAAAGGTACGTCCAGTCATGTAAATATTGATGCTGATTTCAAATTTTATGGAACTGCACCAACAAAAGTAAATTGGAATTTTGACGTTATGAACAAAATGGACGAATACAAAATCAATGGTAAAATTGAAGGTCTTTCTGCCAACGAAATTAACCTTTTTGTGCGTCCATATCTTAACCTTACTTTGGACGGAAAAATCAACTATCTACGATTCAATTATTCTGGAAACAAAAATATTATCCGCGGTGATTTCTTCCTTAATTATAATGACATCTATGTCAACTTCCTTAATAAAAAGGGCGAAAAACGGAAACTCTTAAACAAAGCTGTGAATGTTTTGGTTAAAAGCGATTCCAAAAACGGAGGCAAAACTGTGCAAATTGAAAAAGCGAGAGATGCCGATCGTTCTTTCTTCAACATGCTGTGGCAAGGTATTATGGAAGGTTTAAAAAAGACTTTGATTTCAGAAAAAATCTAAAAACTTGTTTAAAAATTTTATCAATAAAATTCAAACATACTCTAGGTTAGCTACTAACTTTCGCAGACCATCGTTTTACTAAAGCATCGTAAAGTGCATCGAATTGATTGTCATCATAAAAAAGAAATGGTAACGAAAAATTAGTATCATTATTTCTATAGATTCTTATCCGTTTTTTATCTGTAAATGGGTGACTATCATCTTTAACAATCTTATTGATATCTACGAATTTGATTACCAAAGTAGGTCGTGAAAAAAACATTTTTAAAACTTGTCCTGAAGCTGCTCTGCCCCTAACATCATAATCAACATCAAGATAATGAATAGCATCATCATCAAAATAAAGCTGAATGGCGTTATTAATATTTAGCAAAAGTTTGGTTCCATTATATGCCGCGTAAAGTCCTCCAATTAGCAGACTTAATGCAAGAAGGAGTGTAAAAATGGCATCAAATGTCAAATGTCCAAAATCAGTAAATGTTAAACTTCCATAAAACAAAAAGCAACAAAAAAATCCAATGAGAATCAAAGGAGCTCCAAAAAGAAATATTCTCAATTTTGCGATTTTAACGACAACAACATTCTGGCTATTATAATTGTATGGAGAAATTTTAGTTTTATCATGTGGTCGCATTTTGGTAACTACAACTAGAACAGCAACAATTACTGCAATTGCAATAACAAAACAAATGACTTGAAAGAAAGATATTTCCATAAAATAAAAGTATTTACAATTTTAAGGAAATTTTATCTTTTTTTAGTAAAATCTTAGCTTAACATTCTCGTTTTAATACTATCCAAACTAAAAAAAACAATGATGAATAACTTTGATAAAAATAAACATCTTCTATGGCGGGCAGGTTTTGGTCCCAAAAGTAGCAATCTCGATCTACTTCAAAAAGATCCAAAAGAGGTGTGGAAATTACTACAAAACGAATCTTCACAAGACGTGTCAAATATTACGATTGTTGATGCAAGCAATTTAATGCTTGACGACAATTTCAAAAACAATCCCGAAGCCAGAAAAGCTAGGACAAAACTTCTTAACAAACAAAGCAATGACATTGCATTAGATTGGATGAAGCGGATGGTAAACTCGCCGCAGCAACTTCGCGAAAAGATGGCTTTTTTCTGGATGGGACATTTTGCATCGCGCATTCAGAACAGTAATTTTAATCAAGATTTTCTGAATACTGTTAGGCAAAAAGCTTTGGGTAATTTCAGCGATTTGTTGGTAGCCGTGAGTCAATCTGCATCGATGCTTTCTTTTTTAAATAATCAGCAGAACAAAAAAGGACATCCTAACGAAAATTTCGCGAGAGAAGTGATGGAACTTTTCACGATCGGACGTGGCAACTATACTGAAAAAGACATTAAAGAGGCGGCTCGTGCCTTTACTGGTTGGGGTTATGATAAAATGGGAGTTTTTCAGGAACGTGCCAACCAACACGATACTGGCAGCAAAACATTTTTGGGGCAAACTGGAAATTTTACAGGAAAAGATATCCTCGATATTATCGTTCAGCAAAAAGCTACGGCAAAATTTATTTCGGGAAAAGTTTATAGATTCTTTGTAAATGATATTGTAAACGACGCTCACGTCAACGAACTTGCAGATGTTTTTTATCAAAGTAAATATGATATTTCGAAATTGGTGGATCATCTTTTCACTGCCAAATGGTTCTACGACGATGCTAATGTCGGTGCAAAAGTAAAATCTCCTGTCGAGCTATTTATTGGTATTGAAAGAATTTTGCCTTTGTATTTCGAAAAGCCAGATGTAATCATCAATTACGGAAATCTTTTGGGACAAGTAATCTTTAGACCGCCGAATGTTGCTGGTTGGCCAAGTGGCGTCAATTGGATTGATAGCAGCACTTTACTTCTTCGGATGCAGATTCCGCAGATTTGGAGTGGCATTATTCCGCTTGAATATAAAGCAAAAGAGGACGACGATATCAATATGGGATCCAAACCAAGTTTTAACGCAAAAAATGCGAAGGCGACCATCAATTGGTCAAGTGCCGAAGATTTGCTAAAGGGTGTTAATCTCACCAATTTGCTTTTGCAAAAGAACATTTCACCAGCCAAAAATGTGTTGCAAGAATATTCGGGAAAGACGTTAGAATCCGATATTATCAACATCATGAGTACGCCAGAATATCAACTTTGTTAAATCTACGACAGCTATGTTAATCAACAGAAGAAATTTCCTGAAAATAGGCTCTTTAGCAAGTGCTTCGCTGATGATGCCAAAATTTTTGCAAGCGATGACACTTCCAAGTGCTTTGCCTGTACAAGACCGAATTCTTATCGTACTACAACTAAGTGGCGGAAATGATGGACTGAATACCATAATCCCTGTCAACAACGATATTTATTATAAAGGAAGAAACGGAATTTCCATCAAAAAAGCCGACGCTCTTTCCTTAACCGATGAAGCTTCTATTAATCCTGCTTTGACCTACTTTAAAGAATTGTACGATAACGGCGAACTTGCTATTATGAACGATGTTGGCTATCCAAATCCTGATAAATCCCACTTCCGAAGTATGGATATTTGGCAGTCTGCAAGCGATTCTAAAGAAATCTGGAATACAGGTTGGCTTGGTCGTTATCTCGACGAAGCTTGTCACAGTTGCGATCATCCTACTCAAGCTTTGGAAATCGATGATATGTTAAGTTTAGCATTAAAAGGGAATCAAAAGAAATCAATTGCGCTCACCGACCCAAAAAGACTTTTCAATTCCAGCAACGAAGCTTTTTATAAAAAGTTAAATACGGCTCATACCCACGAAGATCAAGTTGTAGATTATCTTTATCAAACCTTGGGAGACACGATTAACAACGCCTCTTACATTCTTGACCAGTCCAAAACCAAAGCAACAGCAGCGACTTATCCAACAACGGGAATTGGTAAAGATCTAAAATTGATTTCGTCTTTAATTAATTCGAACATCAATACCAAGGTGTATTACCTTTCAATAGGAAGTTTTGACACACACGTTAACCAATTGGCAACCCAAAAGAATCTCTTTACCCAAATAAATGACGCAGTGAAAGTTTTTGTAAACGATATGAAAGCCAACAATAGATTTCAAGATGTTTTGCTAATGACTTTTTCCGAATTTGGACGTCGTGTTGCACAAAATGCAAGTGGTGGAACCGACCACGGAACTGCCAATCAAATGTTCTTCATTGGTGGTGGACTTAAGAAAAAAGGATTGTTAAATCCTCTTCCAGATTTAACCACTTTGAACGACGGCGACCTTATCTACAAAGAAGATTTTAGAAATGTTTATGCAACAGTTCTCAAAAAATGGCTCAATGCTGATGACACCAAAATCTTAGCACGTCAGAATAATTTTTATGATTTTATATAAATAATTTATGATATGAAAAACAAAAAACGTCCTATTTCTAGGACGTTTTTTGTAACCTCGATAGGATTCAAACCCTTAATCCTCATCACCTAAATATTTTAACACGCATCAATCGTCCTTTCTGATTGTTTATTTGTTACTTATTTTTATTCTATTATTACTTTTTTGTTACTAGCTTTTTCCCTCTGTTTATTTTACCAATCATCTTTTTTGTCAATAGAGGATTTTAAACCATTTACAAACTCATTTGTTTTTTCGGTTATTCCATTGTACAAATCTTCCATCCATACCTTGCCATCTTTTTTGAAAATTGATTTTCCTAAAACAACACTTCCTCCAGTTAGAAAAATATTAGAATCATAATTGTCATCAACATACGCATCTTCAAAAGTTGGTTTAATCATAATCTTAGCATCTTTGAAATTTATTTCATAAGTATTGATCATATAAGTTATGGTGGCAAGCCCGAGAATCTTATTTACTTTGGCAATGGCACTTTCTCTTAATTTTATTTGACCATACTCTACTTCATTATAACCATCACCTTTTAAGTTTTTAAAATTTGAATGAATATACATTTTAGTTTTGTCAAATAATTGCTTTTGTGTTTGATCTGGGAATTCCAAGACAATAAAGTTTTTTGTATTGTCATATTCAGTAACAAAATTTTCAGGCGTTAATTTGAATTGACTATTACCCATAAAAGAAATAGCCATAATCGGAACAAGTAATAATTTTTTCATACTATTTGAATTTAATTTATTCTGCTTTAAATCGAGTAAATCTAATATTAAAAGTAAATGGTTTTTCTCTACCTAGTTAATGGAACGGACATTGAACAAATCAATTATTGTTGGAAATACTTACAAGAAAACTGGATCTCATGTAATCGAAATTCAATTTTTTCATTGTGCATTAATCGTTACTGTTATTGTTACCGATTAAATCGCTATTATTATGAATGAAGTGTAGTAAACCCGTTGTGAGATTGGGTTTACTACGTTGTGACTGCGGAGGGAGTCGAACCCCCAACCGTCGGAGCCGAAATCCGATATTCTATCCAGTTGAACTACGCAGCCGCTATTTTTTAATTTCTGTAAAAATACATTAATTAAAAGGAAATTTTAACACCGCCCATAACTTGAGCGCCTAAAACTTTGTATCCATAAAACGTCTGATACTTGGTGTTTAGAAGGTTATTTCCTAATACAAAAATACTGAAATTTTTGTGGACTTTATACTCCGCGGAAAGGTTTAGGTCAACATATCCGCCAACTTTCTGATTCTCATTTTCTTTAATATCATAAGCTGTAGGAAAAGTAGCACTATTTTCTTTAATTTCGAAGGTATTCGCTGTTCTATCCGTTACAAAAATTCCCTTAAAGCCAAGATTTAACTTCTTAGCAAGCATCGAATATTTTGCACCAATTGTTGTTTGTACCAAAGGTTTGTAATAGACTTCTTTTAGATTGTCCAATGTATATTTTGTAAATTGAAACTCACCATCAAGCACCAAATTTTCTAAAGGAAAAACCTGAACGCTCGCCTTAACTTCGCTGGTCGTTCCGTTGTCATAAATAGCACCAAAAGTATTTGCAAAGTCAAACGCACGACGGTTGTTCGTCAGTGTTTGATCAATAATTGAGTTGTTTTGGAAAAACAAAATATCATTCTGTTTGCTATAACCTGCGCTGATGTTGTATTTTAAAGTTTGGTCAACATCTCCTTTAATTCCAATGTAAAAACGGTATTTGGTCTCTGTTGGTTTTAAGTATAAATCTGAAATCATATAGGGATTTTCGTCCAATAATTGATTGTAAGAATTTAGTTTTAAACCACCTTCAACACCACCAAAGAACTTGAATTGATCTGTTGCAGAGATTTGTACTTCTGCTTTTGGAAACCAATAAAACTTGCTGTTTTTTTCTTGTTCCAAAATTAAACTCTGGTGTTTTTGGTTTAAAAATGAAAAATCAGAACCAATTGTTAAATAAGAGTTTCCTTTGAAAAAGCTTAATTTTGGACCAAGGTTAAAATTGAACAAATTGTTTTGATTCTTATCCAAAATTCCAAAATTAGAATTCACCAAATCCATCCCAACTCCCAAATCTGCATTTAATTTGATATCTGTCGATACATCTAAATCGTGTTTAGAAAAGTTAGCCAAAGCCTCAGCTTGTGTCTCCTTTGAATCAAAATGGTCACTAAGAATCGATGATTTTACACGAACATTATTTAGATATTCATTGGAATAATGATCATAAAACGCATTGATTTTAAAACGGTTAACTTTCTGTTCCAAATCTACATTCGCATCAGGCGAAAATGTATAAATACCATAATAGTTGTATTTGTCCATTCCGAAATTAGCATCAATATTGAATTTTCCAGTTTCGGTGTAGGCATTCAGGAACAAACCTGCTCCCAACTGACTTTGTTTGGAAGACCAATCATATTCTTTCTTCAAGCCACTTGTTGACAAATAATGAACATCGGCTCCAACTTCTACATTGTCACCTACTTTTCCCGAAATATTAGCATCAGCAAGGAATTTTCCGTAATTGCCATAACCGATTTGGAAATAGTTATTTTGCTTTTCAAAATCGAATTTTGGAGAAATGTCCTCAGCTTGGATTTCAGAAGTTTTGAAATCAGAAACTGGCGGAACATCCGTTACATCGTATTTTACAACTTCATTGGCTTTTGCTTCAGGCGGATAATTTTTCTCTTGCTGTACCGAAGTTTTCTTCTTTTCGATTCTTTTAACTTCTGGCTCACGCTTTCTGTCGAGCACCAATTTTTCTTCCTTAAGCTGTGCAAAAGAATTTTGGCATCCGAATCCGCTCAAAAATGCAATAACTGCAATGTATTTTAGTTTGTTCATTTTTTATTTTAAATGATTAAAAAATCGAATAGTTTGTAGACGTATTTTCTAATAATTGACTTTCGGTTTTTTAATTAATTTGAGTTCTATTTCTAAATTTTATTTCGAGTAATAATCGAAACTCGCCTTTGCAATATCAGCGATAATCTTCTCATTAGTAGCTTCTTTCTCATAAGAATCACTAACAAATACACTGACAATGATATGTTCTTTATTAGGCAAAGTAATAACACCGATATCGTTAGTTGCGGCTGTTTTTCCAGCCTCATCAGTATAAGATGTTCCTGTTTTGTGCGCCACCAAAGTTCCTTGTGGCAACTCGCCTTTTAGACGCTTAACGCCAGTGTTGGTTTCTTCAAGGATTTTGATAATTTCTTTTTTTGAAGCTTCTTTTAAAATCGGTTTTGTATAAAGCTTTTCCAAAAGTTCATTTGCCGAATTTGCATTCCAGTAGTTCTGATATTGCAATTCCAAAACAGTGTGCATCTCTTGTTCATTGGTAGCAATCTGGAAGTCTTTAATTCCGATTCTATTCATGTATTTTTGAACAACATCAACGCCTCCTATCCTATTAAGTAAAATGTCGCAACCATTATTATCACTATTTGCCACAAGATATTTCAGCATTTCACGAAGTGGCAATTCGCCACCATTGGGATTGGCATCGCGCATTGGACTGTGCGTTCCTTGCAGTAATTCTTCTTTAGTAAATTTTATTTTTTGATCAATCTTAAATTTTCCTTTATCCACCAAATCTAAAATCGCTAAACCAATAGGAAGCTTAAAAACACTTTGCATAGGAACATGTCGATGTCCATTAACACTCAATGTATCTTGCTTTTCGAGATGCCAAACTGCAACACCTATATTCGCTTTTTTGTCTTTAACAATCCCTTGAATCGTTGCACTAAGGTCTTTCTGCGCAAACAAAAACTGCGATGATACAACAATTGCTGCTGATAATATTTTTGTGATGTTATTCATTTTTTCTCTTTTTTCCTAGGATTGAGTCCTAGGCTATTATTGTTTGTCCCTTTGGGACGATTATTTTATCTGTTACAATGGGGACTGCTTCTTACTTATTTCTCCTAGGATTTCATCCTAGGCTATGAATATTTGTCCCTTCGGGACACTTATCTTTATTTTTTATAATAGGACTGCGTCCTATTCTTTGTTAATTTCCTAGGATTTCATCCTAGGTTATGATTGTTTGTCCCTTCGGGACAATCTTCTTTGTTGCAAAATAATAGGACTGTTTCCTATTCTTTGTTAATTTCCTAGGATTACATCCTAGGCTATGAATATTTGTCCCTTCGGGACGATCTCCTTTGTTGCACTATAATAGGACTACGTCCTATTCTTTGTTAAGTCGTCCCTTCGGGACTTTACGTATTACTTTTTGATTTGCGCTTTTACTTCTTTAGCTTCGGCAACAACATCTGGGAAATCACCATAATTGTTGATGATTTGGTCACAAGTGTATGATGCTTGATAATTATCTTTTAGAGCCAAATAGTTTTTAGCCATAATCACCAAAGCTTTTGCACCCCAATATTCTTCGGAAGCATAATTGTTTGCGAGTTTGAAAATCGTTTCATTACTGCTTTTGAATGCTTTTCCTTTGTTCTGATAATAAGCTTTTGCATAAAGTGCTTCGGCTGCAACTTCTGGATTCGAAGATTTTTCTAGAGCAGCAAAAGCTGTCTGCGCGTCTTTATCTTTTCCACTTTGCATTGCACCTCTTGCTTTTACAATTTTAGCTTGTTCCAAAACAGCTGCAGAGTTTTTAGTATTTTTTAATACCGAATCTGCATATTGCTCAGCTTTTGAAAATTCCTTTTTCTCAGCATAGATTTTCATCAATTCTAAAGCAGCAAAATTCTTGATACTCGCATCATTAGAGTTTGCAACAGCTTCTAAGTATTTCTGCGCATCCGCAGATTTACCTTGGTTGATGTAGATTTGCGCCAACCTAACTTGGGCATCTTGCTGATAATCATTTTGAAAATCGGCAACATTTTGAAGAATCAATAAAGCTTTACTTAGGTTTTTACTTTGATAATAGCTTTCGCCCAACTCGTATTGTGCTTGATAAAAACTAGAACCTGTAGGATCGTTTGCTAAATATTTTTCGTAATAAGTAATTGCTTTTGCAAAGTCTTTTTTAGCATAGCTTTCTTGTGCTAAAGTCAAATTAAGTTGATCTTTTTCGGTGCTCGAAATGTTAACACCAAGACTTTTAGCAAAGCTTTCGTAACCTGAAATATCTCCTTTTTTAACATAAGCTGGACGCGACGCTGCAACAATTTTATCGGCGTAAGCTGAATTTTTGTATTGCGTTCCAAGTTGTTTTAACTCAGTTAAGGCTTTATCAATTTGATTTTGATCGATGTAATTCTGAGCACGATAGATTTGCGCATTTGCCACTAAGTCTTTATCTGGACTGGTTTTGATAACTTGGTCGAAATAATTATTAGAGTTGGCAAAATCATCATTTGAAGCATAAGCTGTCCCAATTTCGTATTGTGCATCATCCTTATATTCGCTATTTGGATAAGACGAAATCAACTTTTTAAGCTCAGTGATTTTAGCAACAGTATCGCCTTTAAAACCTAAAGCCATTGCTTTTTGGAACAGAATATAATCTGCAGCACCATCTGCTTTGTTGTAGATGTCAATTGCTTCGTTCAACTTGTTATCAGCGTAATAAGTATCTGCCAAACGCAATTCTGCATCAGCCTTAAACTCTGGTCTTGGGAATCTCAAATATTCCTTAAAATGTTCTTGTGCAGATTCGAAGTTTTTATTTTTAAAATAGGCATAACCCAAATCGTAATCCAATTGCTCGCGCTCTGGGAAATTTTCGGCAGTCTCATTTTCTAGTTTTAAATAAGCAATAATTGCAGAACGATAATCTCCTTTTTGATAGTAAGTTTGCCCCAACCAATACTGTGCTTTTTTCGCAAATTCTTTGTTTAAGTTGTATTGCAAACTTTGTTTAAAATATTGCTCAGCTGCATCGTAATTACCTTTATTAAATTCTTCCGAACCCAAAAGATAGGCAACCTCCTGCTCTATTTTGTTGGTTTCTGGTGTTTTGTTATCAATTTTCTTTAGAGCATTTAATGTCTCTTGGTAGTTTCCAGAATACAAATAAGATTTCACCAACAGACTTTTCATTTCAGCCGATTTGGGCGATTTCGGATATTTGTCAACATAACGTTGAATAACTTTTGGCGCTGTCTCAAAAGGATTTCCAATATCATAGCTCAATTTTGCATATTGTTCCAAAGCCAATTGCTGAACTTTGGGATCATATTGCATATCAGCAGCATTTTTGTATGCAGAAAGAGCTTCTTGCTTTTTGTTGGTCTGTAAATAAGCATTTCCCAATTGGTAGTACGCGTTTTGCGCCAATGGCGAATTACTGTTAATCAATTGGTTATAATAATTAACGGCATCCTCTGATTTACCAGCCTTTGCAGCAACAAATCCCATTTCGTAAAGATCACTTTCCGACGGATTTCCAGCTTTGTCAAAATATTTTTTAAGATAATGATAAGCGGATTGATAGTCACCTTTCATAAAGTAGCTCTCTCCTATTATCTTTTGGATTTCATTTTCGTAAGCTGATGAAGTTCCCGATGCTAAAAGATCTTTGGCTTCAGAAATTGCTTTATCATAATCTTTGTTGTTAAAATACATCTGAACATAATATGGACGCACCATCGCCGCATATTGCTCATTAAATTTCACTTGGTCAAAATAACTAAAAGCCTTATCATTTTGATGATCGGCATAATACAAATGTCCCAACATATAGGCAACTCCTGCTTTATCATTCTCGTTAGAAGCATTTTTGTAGGCTTCTTCCAAGGCATCGATGGCTCCAGCAGAATCACCAGTCATAAATTTGGCATACCCCAACTTCATGATGTATTGCGTGTTTTCCTCTTGGCTCAATTGGTATTGATTAATCTTTTGCAAAGTCTCCAAAGCTTTTGGAAAATCTTTCTTTGCTAAATAATAATCTGCCAAAGGACCGTTGGCTTGCGCAAAAAATGAAGACTTTGGATATTCTTTCATAAAAGCTTCAAAACCTTCCTCCGCATGATTTTGTTGAAGAATCATCGAAATAACTTGGTTAAAAAACAAAGCCGCTTCTTTTTTGGACTCCGACAAAGTCTGATTATAAAAATACTGTCGTGCGTACTCGTACTGAGATGCGCCGTAGATTTTTGTTTGGTAAAGGTTTTCCGCTAAGTTGTAGCGATAGGCCTCTTTGTCGTTAAAGTATTTTGATTGTTGCGCTTGTGAGATTCCGTAGAAAGAAATCAATGACGCAAGGATTATTTTTTTTGAATTCATCTAAGTCTAAAACTTTTTGCTGAAACTGATGTTATAGTTACGAAACGAAAATAAGGAAAACTTATTATCTAAGCAACTTACAAAAGCTTTTAAAACACAAAAATATTTAATTTAAAATAAACTTTAAAACCGAAAGCCTATTAAAAAATTTCACCAATAAAATTTAAATGATTATCCGTAATTGTGCCTAAGTTATTTTTTTAACAAAGCTTGTCATTGGCTACGCCGAATCTTCGATTTCCGACGCAGGAGGAATCTCTTAGAATCAAATGTTTGAGATTCTTCGCTTCGCTCTGAATGACATTGTTTTCTTAATTTGGGTAACTAAGCGGACAATCAAAAAATTTAAAGAGGCATTTGTAAAAAACCGAAAATTACATCATTAGAAAATCCTCAATTCTTAGAAGAAAAATCTTCATCCAAAAAATATTGAAATTAAAGTCAAATTCTCTGTTTAACAATGTTTAAAAGATTTTTTCCTTAAAAAAGAAAAGCTTTACAGAGAAATATCAAAAATATCGAACAAATTGAACTTTAACAAAGTTTAAGTTTATTAACATAAAGCTAACAGCCTATCAAAATTTTGTTACATTTGTTTTTATTTTCAAAAATAAACTACTATTAATGAATTCACTTTTTAGAAGAAAACAATATTCAACAGATCCTAACCAAGGTCAGCTGAATCGTGTTTTGGGCACTTGGGACATCGTATTTTTTGGAATTGCAGCCATTATCGGAGCAGGAAGTTTTAGCAGTTTGGGCGAGGCAATTTTCCGTGGTGGTCCTGGTGTTATTATTTTGTATCTAATCTGTGGATTTGCTTGTGCCTTTACAGCCATTTGTTACGCAGAATTTGCGAGTAGAATACCAACTGCCGGAAGTGCGTACACCTATGCCTACGCCAGTTTTGGAGAATTAATTGCTTGGGTTATTGGCTGGGCACTTATTATGGAATATAGTTTTGGTAATATCTATGTTGCCTTTTCGTGGTCCGATTACTTCACAAGTTTTATGAGCCGAATTGGCATTCACATTCCCGATTATTTGACGTGCAGCTATACGGAAGCTAAAAAAGCTGTAGCAAGTGGTTCTCTCAACAAAGAATTAATTAATGCTTGGGCAACTGCGCCTGTTATTGGCAACCTCAGAATTATCTTTGATTTACCAGCTTTAATGATTAACGGAATTATCACTTGGCTTTGTTATCAAGGTATAAAAGAAAGTAAAAACGTTAACAATTTCTTCGTAATTCTAAAACTATTTGTCATCCTATTGGTTATTGCAGTTGGTGTAGCTTATGTTAACACAGGCAACTGGTTCCCGACCAACAACGAAGGTGTTAAAAGTATGATGCCTAATGGTTTTTCTGGTGTTATGTCGGCGGTTAGTGGCGTTTTCTTCGCTTATATCGGATTTGATGCATTGAGTGTTTTATCAGAAGAAACTAAAAATCCACAACGTGATTTGCCTCGCGGTATGATGATCTCATTAGGACTTTGTACCGCAATCTATATTGTATTGACCTTAACACTAACAGGATTGGTAGATTACAGAAAATTCGATGGCATTGGTGATCCTTTAGCTTTTGTCTTCCAAAAGGAAAATCTAAATATTCCATGGATGGAATTTGTTGTGGCTTTAATTGCAATTGTGGCGATTACAACTGTACTTTTGGTGTTCCAAATGGGACAACCTAGAATTTGGATGGCGATGAGCCGCGATGGATTGATTCCGAAAAAATTCCAAGAAGTGCACAGTAAGAATAAAGTACCGTCTTTTGCGACGATTGTTACAGGTATTGTTGTAGGGATTCCGATCTTCTTTACAGATAAAACCTTTATTCTTGACTTTACAAGTATTGGGACAATTTTCGCGTTTGTATTGGTTTGTGCAGGTGTTTTGATGCTTCCACCAAAAGAAAAAATCAAGGGAAGATTCCATATGCCTTATATCAATTCGAAATATATTTTTCCGATTGTTTTCCTTGGCGGCTTAATCTTCTTTTACTTTTGGCAGCCAGAGTTTTTCCATACTTTATTAGACTGGAGCGATCCTGTAGAAGGCGAATTCCGACTTTCGGTTACTGTATTTTTATTGATCAATTTTGTGTTAGTCTTTTTAGCATTTACCAAAAATCTTTCATTAATACCATTGGTTGGACTAAGCTCTTGTCTTTACCTATTAACAGGTATGACGCATAACAACTGGTTTTGGTTCGGATTATGGTTTGCGATTGGTTTGGTTATCTACTTTGCATACGGCAGAAAACATAGCAAATTGAATAAGTCTTAAAACTATTTCAAACATAGAAAAATACAAATCGGAATCTATTTTTAGGTTCCGATTTTTTTTGAAAAAACCCCGTTGGCATAATACTTGACACAAGTTTTGAAAATAAATAAATGCTTATGAAATCAATTACAAAAAGTCTATTCGCGGGAGTTGTATTATTCTCTTTGGCACAATGTAGCGTCCAAACTTCCGAAAACACAAGCATCAAAACCTTGTTTGTAAGCGCTGAACAAAAAGACTGTTCTGCAGGTGCAGGACAACAAAAATGTATGTTGGTTCGCGAAAAACCGACAGACCAATGGACGTATTTCTACAGCAATATTGATGGATTCAACTATCAACCAGGTTACGATTATGTGTTGACGGTCAGCACATCAAAAATCGAAAATCCACCAGCGGATTCAAGTTCGATAAAGTATACATTAATCAAACAACTCTCGAAAACAAAAAGAGAACCTTAATAACAAAAAAGAACCTCAATTGAGGTTCTTTTTTTATTGCAAATATTTCGTTATTTTATCACTATTTGGTTTGGTCGTACTCATAAAACTATCAATGACATAACCTTTTTCGTCCAATAGAATTTTTGTAAAATTCCACAAAATAGAAGTGTTTTTAACACCATTCTCCTCCTTTTTGGTCAAGAATTTATAAATGGGCGCCATATCATCTCCTTTCACCGAAATCTTTGCAGCCATCGGAAACGTCACACCATAATTCTTCTCGCAAAAACTAGCAATTTCTTGGTTACTGCCCGGTTCTTGTCCGCCAAAGTTGTTTGCCGGAAATCCCACAATCACCAGTTTGTCTTTATAAGTTTCGTACAAAGATTCAAGCTCTTTATATTGTGGTGTAAAACCGCACTCTGACGCAGTATTTACGACCAAAATTTTCTTCCCTTTGAAGTTCGAAAAATCAATCGTGCTACCATCTAAAGCCTCAACTTTAAAGCTATGTATCGACTTCGCTTGCGAATTTCCTTTTGTACAACTAAACAATCCAAATAACATAATCAGTAAGTATTTCATAATTTATAAAATTTTGGGCGTGCCCACTTGCCGCCATTAGGCCCACTTGCCGCCATTAGGCTCGCTTCGCTCGCCCCGCGCTGCAAGCGGTCGGTCTACGCGCAGTCGCTCTTTTTTTGCCAATTCTTTTTCCATTTCTCAAAAAAGGAGCTCCAACAATGCGCTTCGCCCTCACGCAAATACAGTTATAAAGATAGCTATTTCGGCAGAATATTTGACTTTGGTGTAATAATTTTGTTGAAAAGCTTGAGAAAAACAAAAAAGCATATTTAATTTTTTTTTATTAATCCTACATCACAATCATTTCTAAATTTTGATGCTTTTTTTAACTGAGTTAAAAATCAAATTCGGACAAAGATTTAATTCAATAATAATCATCAAACAAGCTGACAAATAGAAAAGATATTTGTAGTTTTAAACATCCGGCTAACTCTTCCTTATCCAAGCTACATAAAACTTAATTAAATAAAACACTTACACAAAAGATTAACAAATGGAATCTAGCATTCGATATTTCAAATTTTTTATCATTGCAAATGCATTGTTTCTATCTTCATGTCAAGAGAAATTTGATGATCGGATTTTCGCTTCTAAAGATAAAATTTCACTTGTGGGATTAAATAGCTATCCACTTCCCAAAGACAAAATCATGTATTGTAATATTCCCCCTCAAAAGGAACCACTTATCGGTTTTGCAGCAAATTTTGAAAAATTCGATAAGTATTTAATAAAGAATACCAAAGGAAAATTCATTGCTTATGTTGCTGATAACGCAAATAAAAAAATCATTTTTCGTGAATACTTATATCTACAGAATCCATCTAAAATTAGCACCAAACAAGATATCTACGCTTTACTAAACAAAGAAAACATTGAGTATAAAGTTATACAGGAGCAATATGATAATAGTTTTTTTGGTGACAAAATCAAGCTATTAACTTATCAGAATAAAACAGATACAGCTTATCATTATATCAACATATCAAAAACAATGGTCCTCATTAACACTTATTATAATCCAAAGGATAGTTTAAAAAATTATTGGTTCGACATCTATCGCGTCTTCGAATAATCTTTGCCAGAAATAGAATAAAGAAGTATTTTTTACAAAAATATAAGTGATTTTGTTTTTCAATCTTTCTAAACTCGACATTTTTCCTTAATTTAGAAGCTTCTTAAAAGAAACACAAACCCATTTGATCCAAACCTTAAAAAATAACACCGAATTACACAAAGCCATTTTTATCGTTTGGCAAATTTCAGGGCTCATTTCCATTTTGGTTTTATCACTTGTTTTTTTTACCACCGAAGATTTTTTACTTAGCAAAATACCAACTTGTCCTTCGCAACTGCAAGGCAGTTCGTGTATCCTCTGTGGATCATCTCGCGCTTTTTTCGAAATCAAACATCTTCATTTCGGCAAAGCCTTACAACTCAACTCATCTAGCATTTTCATATTCTTTGGATTATTGATTAATGCTGGATTTTTAATAACATATCAACTTAAAAATTTTAGAAAGTAAACGATTATGAAAACAGTTGCATTAGTAATTGGTATCCTAGCAATTTGTGGGATGCTATTAGGATTTATCCCATGTTTAGGCGCATTTAATTGGATTAACATCCCATTTTCCGTAATAGGTTTAATACTTAGCGTTGTGGCTTATGGTAAAGAAGATGACCAACCAAAATCAAATGCCATGGCAGGAATTATCATGTGTTCTATTGCAATGGTTTTAGGATTTATTAGACTTATCGTTGGTGGTGGAATTGTTTAATAACCAACCAACTAACAATAAAAGCAGTTTTTATGATTATTAAAGGCTGCTTTTTTTATTTAATTATATTTTTCAAAAATCATCGTTAAATACGCAACAAATCTTGATCGGAATCTAACAGGAAAATATCTTGACAAAAACAGCGAAATCCCGTGGTAAAATATTAAAAGCTATTTGGTTTTATTTTTTAAATTTATCATGTATCAAACAATTTAACTTTTAATCTTTTAGCTATGAAAAAATGGATTTCAATTTTAATCGTGTTTTCGATTATTTCTTGTGATAAAAAAAATGACGAATCCGTAAAGAACAAAGCCAATGATAGCTTAAAAGTTGAAAAGGTCGTATCACAAGAAAAGCCACAAGAAGTCACACTAGACGAAGCCATTGTTGACATCATAAAAGCCTATCAGCAAAAAGATAATGTGAAAATCAACAGCTACATTAACAAAAAATACGGAATCACTTTTCTCTATGCTAGAGGCGCATTTAATAACATTGGGACTTCCGAAGATTTTTCATTCGCAAAGCCTGTTCCTGACTATTTGCCTTATGTAGTCGATTTCAAAACCAATTATAAAATTACCCATAGCACTTTGCCGGAATTTGATTGTGGAACAGAAACTTGGAATAACCCTGAGGGCATCTATGTTGACACGAAAAAGCATGACAAAACACTATCTTATGTAGCGAAGTCCGAAGTTGAATACATCGATAAAGACGCTTGGTCGAATGCAGAAATCAAAAAATTCGAAGAGATTGAAAACAAAAGCCATAAAGTAATTTTAATCTATGAAAATCAAGATGCTTTTATTTTTTATGTTGCGCCAATAGATGGTAAATACTATCTAACTGCCATTGATCGATTTGAGGTTTGCTCAGCATAGTTATTGTTAACCTAAAAACACTTTGGCATAAATCGGAAACAGAAATTTTAAAATTTTTGTCAAGAACTATATTCGGATTAAATTAATACTCATCAAGTTGTTCAACAAAGCTTGTATCATATTAATAATCAGCCAGATAACTAACATTTAAAAACAAAAAAAATGCCCAAAGAAAAACTTAAATATTAAGTCATCTTTCGAGCATTCTAAAATTCGTTTTTTATCAGAAAATATTGCCAAAGTTTTAGCAATAAAGAATTCATAAAATTCTTAAGGATTTGATTTCACAACATTGTATAAAATCGAATCTCTTTTTATTTGAGGCAAATCATTTTTATAATCAAATATTGCTGCTTCCCAATCGCCATAACCCACATTTGGAAGAACAATAAATTTCTTTCCAAATTCATTTTTAAGCGTTTGCACAGCTTGTGCACGCTTTTCTTCGCTTGGATGATTATCAAATAATGAAGAAAAATCCGTCAAACTATCTCCCAATAACATCACGATATCATACTTTTTCGCAACATCTTGGCGACGATTTTCTTTACTACTTTCTTTGCTTCGGAAAATTACATTTTGCGGACTTTGGATAGGAAACTTATAACGCTCCAGATTGGCAACCGTCCCAGCACGCTCGTCTTCGTTTCTGTTGGTAATGTAAAAAATCTGAACACCTTTTGACGCTGCATAATTAAAGAAATCCAAAGATCCAGAAAGTGGTGTTGCAACACCTTTTGAAGTCCAATTTTTCCAACTTTGCAGGTCATAAATTTTTCCTTCTTTAGCCATTTCTACAGCGTAATAAGAATTATCCATAAAGGTCTCATCAATGTCCGTTACAATCGCTAAAGGCTTTGCCGATTTCTTTGCTAAAGCCTCATCCAAGCGGAATTGTGCAACATTATAAGCTTGTTGACACAAAGCTTGATACTCGGCAGCTCTTTGCTGGAAAAACGCTGCGTAAAGCTTTCCATCAACTTGAAGATTTTGATAAGCTGGTTTTGCTTGCTGTGTGTATTCTACAGCCTTATGTGTTGTTTGACAAGAACTTACACCCAACAACATTGCGCCGCCAACTATCCAATTAAAATATTTCATTTAAAAATTATTTTTCACAAAATTAAAAAGAAGAATTTACTTCTTCTTCAAAAACTCAAAAAAATGCAAAGTTTATTTCTTTAGATACTTTACCAAATATTTTGGAACATCCTCAAATCCTTCACGGAAATAAAATCGATGCGCCGCCTCACGCGTAAAGTTGCTATGCAGCTCTATCCTATCGCAATCTCTTTCAACAGCTAGCTTTTCACAATAATCCAACAGTTTTTTGCCAATGTTTTTGCCACGCGTATTTTCGTCAACCACCAAATAACTGATTCTTGCAAAATCGCCTTCCACCGCAATCTGAGGAATAAAATGCATTGAGATAAAACCTAATACCTTTCCACTTTCTTCATAAACCAAACTGCATTCGTTTTCATCTTTAAGAAATTTTGAAATCTTAGAAGACATAAAAGATTCCGTGTTTGGATATCCCATTTGTGCTAAAAGCTCAGAAATTCGACTGGCGTCATTTGCCTGTATTGGTCTTATCATTTTTAAAATTTAAAGGTTGTTACAATTTAGTTTTTTTGGCTTAAATAAAAAACATCGCCCAAGTCAAAAACTCGGGCGATGCAACAAACTATTACTTAATCTATTAATTTTTTAATGAAAAAAATGTCTCATTCCCGTGAACATCATCGGGATTTTGTGCTCATTAGCAGCATCAATACTTTCCTGATCCTTCATACTTCCACCAGGTTGGATAATTGCTGTAATACCTTCTGCTGCACAGAAATCAACAACATCTCTGAAAGGGAAAAATGCATCAGAAGCCAAAACTAAATCGCCAGAGAATTTTTCTTTTGCTCTTTCGATAGCTTGTTGTGTTGCCCAAATTCTGTTAACTTGACCACCGCCAATTCCGAACGCTTGGATGCCATTTGACACTACAATTGCGTTTGATTTTACGTATTTAACCACACGTTGCGAGAACAATAAAGCTTTTCTTTGCGCTTCTGTCGGTTGCGTTTCCGTAACAACTTTAATATCGTTAGAAAACTGATTATCATTATCTTGTACCAATATTCCACCATCAACCTTAACCCAAGTTTGCTTGTCCGAAACAGCATTTTTGATTTTGATAACGCGAAGGTTTTTCTTTTTGTTTAAAACTTCCAAAGCTTCTGCCGTAAAATCTGGCGCCATAACTATCTCTAAAAAAGTTTTGTTAAGTTCTTCAGCAGTTGGCGCATCAACAGTGTAATTCATTGCTACGATTCCTCCAAAAATTGAAACTGGATCGCACTCAAAAGTTTTTTGATAAGTTTCTAAAGCCGATGTACCGATTGCAACGCCACAAGGTGTCGAGTGCTTAACCGCACAACAAGCCATTTCTTCTTTGAACTCAGTAACAACTTTCCAACAAAGATCCATATCTCTCAAATTATTGAAAGACAACTCTTTACCTCCAAGTTGTTCGAAATCCTTCATCGCACCATTTTCGATTGTCGAAACATAATAAGCAGCCGATTGATGTGGATTTTCTCCATAACGAAGGTCAGCCACTTTTTTGTAAGAAGCATTTAGATATTGCGGATATTCTTCATCCAATAACATCTTTGCAATCGCAGCATCATAAGCAGAAGTTAAGTTGAATACTTTACCAGCAAGCGTCTTTCTGGTTTCTAGAGTTGTATCTCCAGAAGTTTCCATTTCTTGCTTTACCAAATCGTAATCTTCTACATTGGTGATAACTGCTACAGATTTAAAATTCTTAGCAGCAGAACGAAGCATAGAAGGTCCACCAATATCGATAAACTCAACTTTTTCGTCTAATGAAATATCTTTGTTAGCGTTTTCGAAAAATGGATAAAGATTAACAATAACCATATCGATAAGTCCGATTTGATGCTCTTTAACGGTGTTCATGTGCTCTTCATTATCACGAACCGCAAGAAGTCCACCATGTACTTTTGGATGCAAGGTCTTTACACGACCATCCAACATCTCTGGAAAATCGGTTACTTCATCAATCTGAATTGGATTAAGACCTGCTTCTTTTAGATGTTTAAAAGTTCCACCTGTAGAAATTAATTCCCAGTTGTTTTGCTCTAAAAACTTTGCAAAATCTTGCAATCCACTTTTGTCTGAAACACTAATTAATGCTCTTTTTTTCATTTCAATTTACTTTTTACAGCCATTTCAAAACTGCAGTTTTACCGGTTCTTTCAACTCCGGATTTTTATTTTTATAGGATTTATATCAATTTAAATTTACTTAAAGTAAGTATTTAATTAAAACCATTTTTAACATCTGATTTTTAGACAATTAAAAATATCACTTAAAATAAACTTTAACTAAATTCAATTAAGAATTTAAAACTTTATTAATAGCTTTTGGAAAAATTTCATATTCAATAATGTGAATTTTTTGAGCTAAACTTTCAGCAGTTTCATTTTCATCCAATGCAACTTTTCCTTGCAAAATAATATCGCCTTCGTCAACACCTGTCGTTACATAATGAACTGTTGCACCACTCTCCTTTTCTTTAGCTTCAATAACCGCTTCATGAACATGATGTCCCCACATTCCTTTTCCTCCAAATTTCGGCAACAATGATGGATGAATGTTAACCATTTTTTTATCCCACTTCTGGCAAAAGTCTGATTTTAGAATTGACAGAAAACCTGCCAAAACAATCAAATCTGTATCTTTTGGAACTAACTTATCCAACTCGTCAGAAAACGCTTTTCCTCTCGGAATTAAAACATTATCAATCTGATGTTTAGCAGCTCTTTCCAATCCAAAACATTCGCGGTCCGCAACAACGAGGTTGATTTCTGCATTTTGAATTTCACCAGCAGCAATACAGTCGATAATACGTTGAAGGTTGGTACCAGAACCAGAAACTAATATTGTAATCTTTTTCATACTTGTATAATGTATAATCTACAACGTAAAATGAATATTATCTCCATCTTAGTTTGTACATCATACTTTTTACATTTTACAATAAAACGATTTTCTCGTTACCTTCCGTGATTTCTCCAATTTCGTAAGCATCCTCAAGCAATTCTAAAACCTTGTGAGCATGCTCTCCATCAACAACCACAATCATCCCAACGCCCATGTTGAAAGTCCCAAACATCTCTTCTCTAGCAATATTGCCACGTTTTTCTAACTCCAACATAATATTCGGAATTTTGATTTTTGAAGCTTCAATACTTGCACAAAGTCCATCACCAATAATTCTTGGAATATTCTCGTACAATCCACCGCCTGTGATGTGCGCGATACCGTGCAAAGGCACTTCATTTAACAATTTATGAATATCTTGATAATACAATCTTGTTGGTACCAAAAGCGTTTCGTACAAAGGCTTTCCTTCAAATTCTTCTTCAAAATTTGGGAATACTTTTCTTACCAAAGAAAAACCATTAGAGTGGAAACCAGAACTTGGCAAAGCAATAATTTTGTCTCCAGTTTTAATTTTTGAACCATCAATAATCTGGTCTTTCTCTACGATGCCCACACAAAATCCTGCAACATCGTAATCGCCTGGTTGGTACATCCCTGGCATTTCTGCAGTTTCACCACCAATTAAGGCACACTCATTATCTTTGCAAGCTTTCACCATCCCAAGAACAATTTCGGCTGCGATGTCAGAATCCAACTTACCGCAAGCCAAATAATCTAGAAAAAATAATGGTTTTGCACCATGACAAAGAATGTCGTTAGCACACATTGCAAAACAGTCAACGCCGATAGAGTCATATTGCTTGGTATCCAAAGCTACTTTTAACTTTGTACCAACGCCATCTGTTCCCGACACCAAAACTGGATTTTTGTAGTTTCCAATTTCATAGAAAGCTCCAAAACTCCCTAAGTTATTAAGAACATTTTTGTTATGCGTTTCTGCTACTGCAGATTTTATCTTGTCTACGGTTTTGTAACCTTCCTCTTTGTCTACGCCAGCTGACTTGTAAGTGTTGCTCATGATTCTTTTCTTTTACTTTTTGATTTTTTTGGAAAACCAAAGACGCAAAATAGATTAAGTCTTACGCCTTTAGCTCCCAGTCGAAATCCGACAATGCCGCATTTCATTTTCACTTTTCACTTTGCCTGCAAAAGAATTGCTAGGACTTTCAGATTTATTTCAAACTATATTGTTTGCGAGCTAATTATCCTCAAAAAAAGGACAATAAAAAAGCCGACAATCTTTCAGATTATCGGCTGTATTTTAGTTCAGACTTTCAGAGCCCACAACTTTTCCTTTATTGGAATAGTAGCAATGCGGCTTCAAATAGTTGGTCTGAATATTCACTTTCTTTCTTTTTGACAAAATTAAAACTTTTTGGATAAATATCCTAGAAAATTTTGAATTCTAGTTTTCCAAAATACTTTCTAGCTGTTTAATCTTTGCAATTTTTTCGTTTAACTCATTGATTTTATCAACGTTAGTAAGTCCCTCAACTTTGTCAATATTATCTTGATAAAATGGTACTGAGAAAGTTTCAATAACATTACCACCATGGAAAGGGAATCTTTTGCTTGCCGCTTCTAACACGCCAGCACCACCTCTTGCTCCTGGAGAAGTTGACATCAATAACATTGGCACTTCACTCCAAACAGTTCTGTCTTTAATTCTAGAAACCCAGTCAAATACATTTTTGAAAGCTGTCGTGTAAGTCCCGTTATGTTCTGGTAACGATAACAAAATAACATCCGAAGCATCGATTTTTTCAGCTAACTTTTGAGCTTCCGCAGGAACGCCAGACTTCACTTCGATTTCGTGTTTGTAGATTGGCATTTCAAAAGCATTCATATCAAAGAATTCTACTTCGTTGTTTTCACCGAATTGTTTCGCTGCGTATTTAACCAAAACACTGTTCATTGAATTTTCTGCGTTACTACCAGAAAGTGCTAATATTTTCATTTGTTTTATTATTTTAAAATTTTACTCTGCAAAGATAGAAGACTTTTGAAGCGATTCCATTGATGTATCGTAAGATTTTTTATTTTGATGCCAAAAATATCATTTAGAAAAAGTATTTTCGAACTTTAAAAAAAATAAATCTCAATGAAAATTTTAGAAAGCGCTTCGCTTCCAGCTCCAGCAGGGCATTTTTCGCCAGCTATCGAACATAATGGTGTATTGTATCTATCTGGTCAACTTCCAAAACATCCAGTGACTAAAGAGGTTCCCGAAGGTATTGAAGCACAAACCAAACTGTCTCTAGAAAATGTTGAAAATGTCCTAAAAGCTTTTGGACAAGATAAAACATCTGTTATCAGAATGGTGGTGTACATTACAGACATCGCTTATTGGGCGGATGTTAACAGAGTCTATACCGAATTTTTCGGAGAGCACAAACCAGTGCGTTGCATTATCCCGATTGGTCCACTAAATGGTGGTTGCCTTATCGAGGTTGAATGTACGGCTGAGAGAGTTTAAGATTAAAGACCATTTTTAATGGTCTTTTATTTTTCAAAATATGTTGTAATATTTTTTCTATAACTAATTAATACTAAACCAACTAACATATTTACAATCGAAATTACAAGCTCCTGTTTTGACCATATATCTTTAAAGTATGGATTATTCATCATCGAGGAATCACCAGAAAGCAAAAACAATTTGGAAATCAACGAACTAAGGCTAGTTACAACAAAATAAATTCCAACAGTAAAAAGTCCGAGATTCAAAAGTTTTTCTGAATTTAGATTTCCTAAAACAATATTATCATCATCGAAATTTTTATCCAACTTAAAAAAGTTGATGATAAAATCTGGTTTTAATATTACCAATCTTAAAAGCCACAAAAAGAATCCACCAATCAAAACATTAATGATTATGGGATATAGCAATGATCCTCCAAACGAAAACTCTGAAGATGAGGAAAAAATATTTGCTATATTTGTTAACAATCCAAAAAAATTCTGAATAAAAGCAGAAAGCACTAAAAGTTTGATTAGAATTCTGAAAAAGTCTTTTTTAGTCATTTTTTATTTTTCGCTAAAATATGAAAATTCTACAATGAAAAGCTTGGAAAACGCGATTGATAAAGCTTAAATTTGTACAAATTATATTGTTATGAAAGCTTTGAAAATTATCGGTATTGAAACCCGAACTTCTAACGAAAATGGCGTCGCTATTGAAGATTTAGGAAAATTATGGGGACAATTTTTTAGTGAACACATTGCTTCTAAAATTCCGAATAAAATTTCTGACAATATTTACGCTGTCTACACCGATTACGAAAGCGACTACAAAGGGAAATACACCACAATAATCGGCTGCGAAGTTGACAAGCTCGATCATATTCCTGCTGAATTAATAGGAAGAGCCTTTGATGTTCAAAAATCTGAAAAATTTGTAGCTAAGGGTGAAATCCATAAAGCAGTCGGCGAAACTTGGGGAGAGATTTGGGCAAAAGATAAAGAACTAAATAGAACCTATCTTCATGATTATGAAGTCTATGGCGAAAAAGCACAAGATCCTAACAATGCCGAAATCGAAATTTTTATTGGAATTAAATAGCTTTAGTTTTTAGTTTTTAGCTTTTAGCTGTTGGCTATTGGCTATTGGCTATTGGCTATTGGCTATTGGCTATTGGCTATTGGCTATTGGCTATTGGCAAAATTAATTCATAATTAGAAATTAAAAATTCATTTCGAAAAAATGTCTTTAAAAGAAGATCTTCAACATAAAATAGATTTTAAAACCAAACCTTTGGGTGCTTTGGGGCAGCTTGAAAGCCTAGCTTTAAAAATTGGTTTAGCACAAAAGACTTTAACACCTGAGCTTAAAAATCCACATTTAATTGTCTTCGCAGGTGATCACGGTATTGCGCAAGAAGGTGTCAGCGCATATCCGCCAGAAGTGACTTATCAAATGGTTTTAAATTTCCTAAACAATGGCGCCGCAATTAATGTTTTCTGTAAACAAAATAATATCAATTTATCCATTGTTGATGCTGGCGTTAATGGTGATTTTGATGTCAACCAAAATTTATTTCACCATAAAATAGCAAAAGGAACCAAAAGTTTTTCAACTGAAAAAGCAATGTCGGAGGAAGATTTAGAACAATGTTTTGAATATTCAAAAATCTTAATTGACAACATTGCAAAACAAGGGACAAATATTATTGGTTTTGGCGAAATGGGAATTGGTAATACCTCTTCGGCTTCGATGCTTGTTAATGCGTTGACAGACATTTCGTTGGAAGAATGTGTTGGTCGCGGAACAGGATTGAACAATGAAGGCGTTTCGAAAAAGTTAGAAATTCTAACCAAAGCAAAAAATTTCCACAAAAATATAACTGATCCAAAAATAGCTTTGCAGACTTTTGGCGGTTATGAAGTTGCACAAATTACGGCAGCAATGTTAGCTGCTTTTGAAAAAAATATGCTGTTGATGGTAGATGGTTTTATTGCAAGTGCTGCTTTTTTAGTCGCTTCCAAAATCAATCCAGAAATCAAAAACAATGCAATTTTCTGTCATCAAAGTCAGGAAGTTGGACATCGATTATTGCTAGAGTACTTTGGAGAAAAAGCTTTGCTAGATTTAGATTTGCGTTTGGGTGAAGGCACAGGCTGTGCACTCGCCTATCCTTTGATTCAGGCTGCGGTTAATTTTTTAAATGACATGGCAAGTTTTGAAAGCGCTGGCGTAAGTAATAAGTAAATTTTGGATTTAAGAATAAGTCAGCATCTTTTATCACTAATTTTACAAATCCTATTTCGTAAAGCCTAATTTTAGCAAATGAAAAGAGAATTCCACATTTTTTTGACATCATTAATGTTTTTCACAAGAATTCCGATTCCGAGTTTCAAAAACTATGATGAAAAATTACTCAACCAATGCACACGCTATTTTTCGCTGGTTGGGATTTTGGTGGGAAGCATTTCATTTTTCGCTTTTTGGATTTCTAGTTTATTTTTCCCTACCGAAATTGCTGTTATTTTTTCCTTTGTTGCTGGAATTTTGACAACGGGCGCTTTTCATGAAGATGGATTTGCAGATGTTTTTGACGGATTTGGTGGTGGTTGGACGAAGACCAAAATCCTTGATATTATGAAAGATAGCCGCCTCGGAACTTACGGAACAGTCGCACTTTTGTTAATGTTTGCGCTTAAGTTTTTTGCACTTCTTAAGTTTGTTGAGTTTGGTGGTAACAATTGGATGTTTATCTATATTGGCTTTATTTGTTATCATTCTTTAGCGAGAACAGCAGGCATTACATTAAGTTTTCTCATTCCGTATTCTCGCGAAGATGCAAGCAGTAAGAGTAAACCTTTGGCGGTTTCGCATACTTGGAAAGAAGTTTTCGGAGCCTATTTTTTTGGTTGTTTAACATTATTATTTTTAGTAACTTTCTCCTTATATTTTTTGGCAATAATTCCTGTATTATTCCTTTTGGTAATCTATGCCAAATATTACTTTAATAAGTGGATAGACGGTTTTACAGGCGATTGTCTAGGTGCAGTTGAGCAATTTGCAGAGGTATTTATTTTATTAACGATTGTTGCGGTATGTCGATATATTTAATTCGTCACACAGAAGTGGATGTTCCCAAAGGGACTTGTTATGGGCAAAAAGATGTGCCATTGAAGAAGAATGCAGAAAAAGAATTTGTGAAGTTAAAACGACTTCTCCCAAAATCTTATGATATCGTCTACAGTAGTCCTAGCCATCGTTGTACAGAATTAGCAAAATTTTTAGATCCAAAATTCAAGAAAGATAAAGCACTTCTGGAGCTTAATTTTGGAAGTTGGGAAGGCGTATTATGGCAAGACATTCCTGAAGATGAGCTTAAAGTTTGGGGCGAAAATTTTGTTACAGAACATCCGCCAAAAGGAGAAAACCTACTAGAACTTTTCGAGCGTACAAGCCAATTTTTTGACAAACTAAGAATGTACGATGATCAAGATATTGTAATTGTCGCGCATGCAGGCGTTATCCGTTGTATGATTGCGTATATGTTGCAAATTCCGTTGGAGAACATTTTTAAAATCCAAGTTGGATTTGGGAAAGTCTACAAATTTGATTTGAAAGACGACTCGCAATTGGATCAATGGTTTGTTTAATCTTTGTTAAACAAAATGTCGAAACTCAAAAAAATACGTGAGCAGAAAAACCTAACTCAGGAAGAATTATCGGAATTGTCTGGGATTTCGGTGCGAACTATCCAACGCATCGAATCAGGAACGTCGCCAAAAGGCTTTACTTTGAAAGCACTTGTGAAATCTTTAGACGTTTCCGAACGAGATTTTTTAGAAAACACACCTGAGATTCTTGAAACATCCAGCAACGATTCTCAAATTACGACAACGACTTTAGAAGAAAAAATAGAAACGAATTTTGGTTTAATTAAAATCATTAATCTTTCCACACTTCCAGTATCGTTTCTGCCAATTGTTTGTTTTTTGCCACCATTAATTTTGATGTTGGTTTACAAACAAAAATCAAACATCGTCAAGCAAATTATTTCGTTGCAAATCTTGTGGTCGATTTTAGCTCCCATTATTTTTATGATTATCATCTTTATGAAGCTTGGGAAATCTTCGGCAGTCGTCACAATGATCGTTTTAGCCCTGTCAAATATTTTCATCATTCTCAGAAATGCGATGGAAATCGACAGAAAACAAAAACTATATTTCAAACTGAATTTCAACCTGTTATAAAACTTGTCAGGAATTTGGCGGGTTATTGTCGGCTTCTTTTTTTGCATTAAATTCATGTTTAAAAGAATATTTGCAAAAAAAATACAATGCGAAGTCTATTAAAAACAATTTCTATTTTTCTACTTTTTGGCGGTTTTTACAAAGCACAAATTTCTAAAACAGATGCGCTTTTTTTAGAATTAAAGAAACAAGACAGTTTGTTTTTCGAACGTGGATTTAACCAATGCGACATTCAATATTTAGAAAATGCAACAGATGATAATTTAAAGTTCTTTCATGATACTGGTGGTTTTCAAGATAAAAAAGAATTTATTGCAAGAACTAAAAAATACATTTGTTCGAAACCAAATGAGAAAGTAATTCGCAAGGTCCAACCAGAAAGTTTGGAAGTTTTTCCACTTTACAACAATGGACAATTGTACGGTGCCATACAATCTGGAGAACATGATTTTTTCCTGCGAAAGGAAAATAAATCTGACAGCATAACAGGAACTGCAAAATTCACTTCTGTTTGGTTGAAAAATAAAAATACTTGGAAGCTAAGCGAAGTCTTAAGTTATAATCATCAAGAAAAAAATCAAACACAACTAGATTCAACATTTATAGAAAATCTGAGGTTGGAAAACAAGATTCCTACTTTAGGTTTTGCTTTAATTGAAAACGGAAAAATTAGTTTTTCTAAAGTTTTTGGTGAAATAAGTACAGGTACCAAAGCGCCACAAAATAGCATTTTTAATGTTGCTTCTTTAGCCAAGCCGATTACTGCAGTTACAGTTTTAAAACTTGTCGAACTCGGACTTTGGAATCTCGATGAACCACTTTCTAAATATTGGATTGATCCCGATATCAAAAATCATCCTTTTCTTAATAAAGTAACAACGCGAAGTGTATTGAGCCACCAGACAGGATTTCCGAATTGGAGATGGGAAAACGATGATAAAAAATTGGATTTCAAATTCGAGCCAAATACAAAATATCAATATTCTGGAGAAGGTTTCGAATATTTGAGAAAAGCCATTGAATTAAAATTCAATAAATCTTTGGAAGAACTAGCCGAAACTTATGTTTTCCGAAATTTAAAAATGAATGACACGCATTTCACATTTAATAAAGTAAAAGACAAGTCTTTGATGTTGAGTGGTTTTAGTAATTCTGGAGAGGATTACGGTATCGAAAAAAATAACAACATCAATGCTGCAGATGATTTGCTAACCACAATTGACGACTACTCTAGTTTCTTAACAGCAATCCTGAATCAGCAAATTCTTAATGCTTCAAGTTTTAAACAAATGACCACCGAACAAGTCAAAACCAAAGGCCATAAAGCTTTTGGCTTGGGATTCGAAATCTATAAACTTAAAAATAATGAAATTGCTATTTCTCATGGTGGTTCTGACATAGGTGCGCAGACTATTTTCTTTTTGCTTCCAGCATCAAAATCAGGTTTACTTATTTTTACCAACAAAGATGATGGCTATAAAATTTATGAACCAATTCTTAAACATTTTTGGAAGAAAACTGGGGAAGAAATAATTGATATTGAGCTAAAATAATTGCAAAATGTTAATCGAAAATTGTTTCAAATTTGTAACAACTAGCCTAAAATTATTTCAAAATAATCGCTTTGTAAACAGAATGTAGTTTTAAAAATCAATATTAAACTTTGGTTTAATAGTATAAACAAAAAACCAAAAGCCTTAATAGAAGCACCTGTAATCAGTTATTTAGTGATAACATATACAATTGGCATATACAATGTGTTGACATGTAACAAATACATAACATCTCCTTAACAATCCTTGCTACCTTTATCAAAAAAAAGAAAATGAAAAAATTAAACTTTTTTAAAGTATTGCTATGCATGAGCTTGTTATGCTTAATTAATTCTTCCTTCAAAGCACAGTCAAAAAAATCTGCTGTTGGAGAATGTGAGCAAAAAACACCTTTCGACCATTGGAGTGGTGCTTCAACCGATGAGGCAGCATTTGATATCCAAGTTCCAACTGGTCAATCATTTAAGTATTATGGAATGAAGACGACATTTATTTTCTTAGATGATCTTGATGGTGCTTTGGATTATACACTATATGCAGATAACAATGGTCTTCCTGGACAGGTTATCAAACAATTCTCTGGTACAGTAAAAAGAGCTGTTTACATTGGTATGCTTGGAAAAGATATCTACCTAACACAAATAACAGTTATGTTTGACGATCCTTTAGAATTGCCAGGAGGCAAAAAATACTGGATTTCTGCAAAGAGAAAAGGCTGGGCTTTAAATGATGCTGCAACAAGAGGAATAGCTGCCTTTTTTGAAGATGGCAAATGGAAAAAACATGACGTACCAAGCGATCTAGCATTTGAGCTTCTTTGTGATGCTGATGTGCTTAACTATGACTGTACACAACATTCATATTCTGGATTCGTGCCAAACTTCGCGCTGGAAGCTCCAGAAATTAAAAGAGGAAACTACGAATCTGCAAACGATATATTCATCGAAAAAAATAAGTCATTCAATTTAACAAGAATTGACCCAGAAGTTATCGTAACAAGCAGTGAGGAGCTTCCACAGGATTTTGATGTTACAATATATTCTGACAAAAACAATGCACCAGACCAAGTTATTGCTAGTTTTAGCAAAATAAAACCAGCTAGTTTAACAAAATCTGCATTGTATCCTGATGTAAAAACTTATGCTTATCTAGCCAAACTAATTCTTCCACAAGCAGTTAGTTTGAATGGTGGAAGTAATGGTACAAGATATTGGATTGGACTAAAAGGAGTCGGAACTATGGATAATGATTATGAAGTTAATGTAAGATGGATTTCATATCCTTATGACGCAGGTAGCAACTCGAAGCCTGTTATGATTCGAGTAGATGATCCGAATGCTAGTTGGACACAATATTCTACAGCAGATACAGATAGCTACGAAACTGGATTCGATGTTTATGGTGATTGTAAAGATGCTTTGGCAGTAAACGAAAACAATCGTTTTAACTTCCAATATTATCCAAATCCTACTAAAAACTTCATAGATATAAAATCTGATAAGAAAATCGAAAGCATTTCTTTCTTTGCTCTAGATGGCAAAAAAGTACTTGGCACTAATGTGAAAGCCAATGAAAACAGAATTAGCTTAGCAACTTTACCTGTTGGATTGTATATTATGGAAGCGAAATTCGAAGATGGAAGTTCTAAAAACTTTAAAATCATTAAACAATAATCTCTTCATTTCCAATCAAAAAAAGAGCCTGTGTAAATTTTATTGATAAAATTTTCATAGCTATTTTGAGATGAATTTTTTATTTCATATTTGAAGATTTAGCGGGCTAAATCAAAAATAGGAAGCAAAAAATTGGCTTAAAAGAGCATTAAAATTTAGCAAAGATGTGCTGAATAGTTTAAAAATATGTTTCGGTAAAATTTTTAAACAGGCTCTAATAGTTAGTTAATTATTTTTTGAACATTTTAGAAAGTTTATTGAACTTGTTTCAGTAAACTTTCTTTTTTTAAATGCCAGAGGCTGATTCTTTGTTTTTAACATAGAAAAAATAAGCATTTAATAATCCCGAAAGCAACCAAAATACATAACCAATTGGAATCTTCCTGTATTCGGTCATGGCATATAAATCTGGTTTTAGAACATAATCTAATCCATAAAATAACATTGGAATTACCGTAAAATAGGCTAAATATTTTGCAAGATCCTTTTTGTATATTATCCAAGAAACGATCAACGAAAGATTGCACAACCATGTTATAAAATCTAATGGCGCTGCAATCATCATCCAACCCAAACCCGCATACTGATAACCAAAAGTTTCGGATCTCGTAAAATCAGGTGGAATGTAGGAAAATACAGGCGTCACCAAACTAATGACATAACTGATAATACTAAAAATGAGAAAATTCTTTTTCATGTTTATAAAGTTAAACTAAAATTTTCGTCAAAGCTTAGAATCCCTTCATCTATGTTATTAGGATGTGTGGTAAAACCTTTTAGTTTCGAAGTTTTTCCTTTTTTAATTAAATCAAAAATTTGTTTTTCAGTCAACTTCTTTCCAAAGACTTCAAATGTAACCTTGAAACCACAAGCTTTAAAATCTGTGCAGCCAATTGCTGTTTTGCCCTTTATGAGTTTGCTTTGTTTACATTTTGGACAATCCTCTTCTTCCCAAACAATGCTCGTCACTTTTCTAGGTGCTCGTTCCTTTTTTTCCTTTACCACGACTTCTTCCTCACGATGCGCGATAACTTTTGCTTTTTCGTGAACAACCTTGTGCGTCAACTCGGTCACCATTTGTATCAACTCATCTTTGAACTGGTTGGCTTCGTACTCTCCTTTTTCAATTTTACGAAGTTTGAATTCCCACTCCCCAGTTAATTCTGGACTTTTGAGAAGTTCATCTTGTATTGTATCAATCAATTCGATGCCGACAGTTGTTGCAAAAATATTCTTCTTTTTGCGGTCGATATATTTTCTTTTAAATAAAGTTTCGATAATATTGGCTCGCGTTGATGGTCGTCCAATACCATTATTTTTGAGCATTTCACGAAGTTCCTCATCTTCTACTTGTTTACCAGCCGTTTCCATAGCGCGTAGCAAAGTTGCCTCTGTATAAGGTTTTGGTGGACTCGTTTTTCCTTGATGGATTAGCGGTTCGTGCTCTCCTTTTTCACCAATAACAAATTCGGGAATCGATTGCTCTTCGTCTTTATCCTTCTTTTCAGAATCGTCTTTTTTGTCTTTTGCATAGACTTCGCGCCATCCCATTTCTAGAATTTGTCGCCCAGATGCTTTGAAAGGAATTGTACCAACCTGTGCTTCCACCAAAGTGTTCGAAATTTTACATTCAGGATAAAACACAGCGATAAAACGCTTCGCTACCAAATCATAAATCAGTTTTTCTTCTTTGCTAAGATTGGATGTTGGCGGAATTTCGGTCGGAATAATCGCGTGGTGATCCGTTACTTTAGAATCGTCGAAAACCGCTTTAGACTTAGGAATTGGCTGACTTAGCAAAACACTTGTCCATTCTGTATAAAACTTCATCGACGCAAGAATTCCTGCAATTTTGGGATACAAACTATCCGAAAGGTAAGTCGTATCAACTCTTGGATAGGTCGTATGTTTTTTCTCGTAAAGACTTTGGATATATTTAAGCGTATTCTCTGCAGAAAAACCATATTTTTTGTTGGCTTCAACCTGCAAAGCGGTCAAGTCAAACAATCTAGGATTTTTTTCGCGACCTTCTTTTATTTCAAAAGATAAAATTTCGAACAGATGTTGTTTAAGATATTCTAAACCTTTTTCAGCTTTGTCCAAAGATTTTAGACGGTCAATTGCTGCATTAAAAACAACGTCTCGATATTTGGTTTTCAGTTCCCAATATTCTTCTGTTTGGAAAGCATCAATCTCTTTTTGACGTTGTACCAACATTGCCAAAGTCGGCGTCTGGACACGTCCAATGGATAGAACCGCTTTGTTACCACCATATTTTTTGGTAAACAGTCGTGTGGCATTAATTCCTAAAAGCCAATCACCAATCGCGCGAGCATTTCCCGCAAGATAAAGATTTTGATAATCTTCGGCGGGTTTCAAAGTTTCAAAACCTTCTTTGATGGCATCTTCCGTCAAAGACGAAATCCAAAGACGTTTCATCGGTTTTTTACACTTTGCCTTTTGTAAAACCCAGCGTTGTATCAACTCTCCTTCTTGCCCAGCATCCCCACAGTTAATGACTTCATCACAATCTTCAACTAGTTTCTCTATGGTTTTGAACTGCTTTTCGACACCGTTATTTGGGATTAATTTAATGCCAAAATTCTGTGGAATAATCGGTAAGAACACCAAATCCCAAGATTTGAAATGAGGACTGTAATCGTGTGGTTCTTTTAGTGTACACAGATGACCAAAAGTCCAAGTTACACAATAACCGTTACCTTCGTAATAGCCTTGTTTTGGCATATCTGCGCCCAAAACTTTGGCAATATCGCGGGCAACACTTGGTTTTTCGGCAATGCACAACTTCATAGATTTTCAGTTCTAAATTTGAACAAACAAAGGTCGACAATTTTTCATTAAAAGACAATTGCTGAGCTTTTGATTTTTTTTTCAGAAATTAGGAAAACTTAAATTAAAATTATGACGCCTGAAAAACGACAATTGGTTGAGAAAAGTTTTAACAACTCCGAAACTTTAAAGTTTTATAAAGCAACTTTGGAAGAATTGGACACCGATTATATCTCCATCAAAATTCCAAAACAAGACATCATGACGCGCAAAGCCGGAATGTTTAATGGTGCGATGATGGCTTCTTTGGTCGATGTTTCCTCAGGTTATGCTGCAGTCACGCATTATGACGAGGATTGTTATGTTGTAACGGTTGAATTAAAAGTTAATTACTTGCGTCCTGCAATTGGCGATGCACTTCTCAGCAAATCTTATGTTATAAAAGGCGGAAAAAGCATCAGCGTTGTCCGCACCGAAATCTATTGCATCACCGAAAACCAAAAGGAATCTCATGTTGCAACTTCGCTTGTAACCATGATGAGAATCAAATAAAAAAGCACTCAATTGAGTGCTTTTTTTACTTAGATTATTTTCGGGGAAATCATTTGTAGTCAATAATGATAAAAAAATCAACTTGTTTTCGATACAATTTTCTTCGAAAATCACTCAAACTGACGTTAATTTTTTTTTCCCGAACATACTTTATTTAGATTTCGACATAATTTCTTGAGCCTTATAAAGGTCATTTTCAGCTTTATAAATTCTAAATTTCGCTTCGTAACCATCTGGAATATAAAGCACAATTGGCATTCTACCATTATAATCTGTGAAATATCCTTGTGATTTTACGAACTCATTTTTAGGTGTCGCATTTGGACAAGCCATCAGTGTAGATGGTGTTGCTCCATTGGTTTTGAAAGTCAAATAATCATATCCCCAACCTTTTAATTCTGATTTTGAAAACTCGCCAGATAACCACGTTTTGTTACAACCATCGGTTTGCATATTTTTCCCTACGAAAATTTCAATTTTCTTATTGGCATCACTATCAGAATGTGGCACCTCAATTACCACCTGTTTCATTGCTTTTTCCGCTTTTGGAAAAGGTGTGATATCTACCTTTTGCGTTATTTGTGCAAAGCTTAAACTTGATAATAAACTCAATCCTAAAAGCATTCCGCCAGTTAATGTACTTTTCATTTTTTTATTTTTTGCTAACATCCAATTCGCAATATGCATACCAAAACGTACATCAGAAAGCTGACAAGAATCAATTTAACCTTTTCAAAAAAAGCTAATCGTAGAAGTAATTTCAATAAAAAAAGCCTCAAAAATGAGACTTTTAGTTTTAATTATTTTGAAAGATTTTTATCCTTATTTTTCTTTACTCCTAGATAACACAAATACAAGAATGCCACCCAAATTGGAATCAGTTCCACCGAAATTTTTAGTCCTGTAAACCACATAATCACCAAAATTCCCAAAAGGAAAATAAGGCAAATATAATTGGTCAACGGATAAGCAAAAGATGGGAACAAAGTTTTGGTATTTTTATAAGCTTGCTTAAATTTGAGATGTGTGTAACTAATCATAATCCAATTGATTACAAGGCAAGAAACCACCAACGACATCAAGACTTCTAAAGCTTTCTCAGGAATAATTTTATTAATAACAATACAAATCGCTGCAAAGCCTGCTGACACCAAAATTGCATTAACAGGAACATGATTTTTATTTAATTTCGATAAAAATTTAGGTGCATTCCCTTGGTCTGCCAACCCAAACAACATCCTACTATTACTGTATACACTACTATTATAAACGGATAATGCCGCAGTTAAAACAATGATATTGAGAATATTAGCAATCAATTTTGTAAAATGAATTGTCGTTCCAAATAAGTCAAATTGAAAACCGTTTAATCTTTCAAAAACCATAACAAATGGGCTACTTCCAGCTGTAATTTTTTCCCAAGGAGACAGTGAAAACAAGATAATCAGGGCGCCAACATAGAAAATTAAAATTCTATAAATTACCTGATTCGTAGCTTTTGGAATATTTTTCTCAGGATTTTCTGCCTCAGCTGCTGTAATACCAACCAACTCCAACCCTCCGAACGAAAACATAATCAAAGCCATTGCCGCCAAAAGCCCTACAAATCCGCCTTTAGCATCGGTACCAATCCAACCTTTTGGGAAGAAACCACCATTATTCCAAAGGTTAGAAACTGTTGCTTGCTCGCCTCCTGTTCCACTGATTAAAAGATAAGTTCCAAAAATAATCATCGCGATAATTGCGACAACTTTCACGATAGAAAACCAAAATTCGGCTTCACCATAGACTTTTACCGAAGCTAGATTCAATGCGTTAATAACAAAAAAGAAGAACAAACTGGATACCCACAACGGAATCTCTGGCCACCAAAACTGCACATAGACACCAATTGCCGTCAACTCTGCCATACTAACGAGAATATACAACAACCAGTAATTCCAGCCAGAAGCAAAACCAGCAAAAGAGCCCCAATATTTGTAAGCAAAATGACTAAAACTTCCCGAAACAGGCTCCTGAACTACCATTTCGCCAAGTTGACGCATAATAAAAAAAGCAATAAGACCTGCAACAGCATAGCCCAAAATTACTGACGGGCCTGCCAAAACTGCGGCAGGACCGATACCTAAAAACAATCCTGTTCCGATTGCCCCACCTAAGGCAATCAGCTGAATATGGCGATTTTTGAGACCTCTTTTTAACTCTGTTTTAGATTCTCCCGATTGTTGTTTTGTTTCCAAATTCTTTTGTTTTGAAATAAAGTCCCTAAAATAGCAATTTAATTGTATTCAGCAATTGAAATATTTTGATTCCTTTTATATTTTTAAACATATTCGTGTTTCGTTAACAATTTTTGAAACTTCAAAAAAATAATTTCAATTGATAAAGCTTTAGACTAACTTTGCACTATGCAAATCGATTCTATTTTATCAAAACTCCAAATCCCATCGCTCAATACGATGCAAAATTCTGCATACAAAACCAGCGATAACTTTCAAGATTTGGTTTTACTTTCGCCAACAGGTTCTGGGAAAACCTTAGCCTTTTTGTTCCCCGTTTTAAGAAATTTAAAAAAGGACAAAAAAGGTGTTCAAGCTTTAATTATGGCACCATCTCGAGAATTAGCCATCCAAATTGAGCAAGTTTTCAAAAGTATGGGAACAGGTTTCAAAGTTAATTCTTGTTATGGCGGACACTCTGTAAAGATTGAAGAAAATAACTTTAAAGAACCACCAGTAGTTTTGGTTGGGACACCTGGAAGAATTGCGTATCATATTAGAAATCAAAACTTTAACCCAAAAAGTGTTGAAACTTTGGTGTTGGACGAATTTGATAAATCTTTAGAATTCGGTTTTACAGAAGATATGTCTTTCATCATCGGACAAATGAAACATCTGAAACATCGCATTCTAACTTCTGCTACAGAAATGCGTGAGATTCCAGAATTCACGGGTTTAAAAGATGAAAAATACGTTGATTTTCTTCGCGAAAAACAGGTTAAACCGAATTTAACGCTTAAAAAAGTAATGAGTCTTCCCGAAGAAAAACTGGAAACTTTAATTGCTTTAATTGGAAAAATCGGTGCTAAAAATACTTTGATATTTTGCAATCATCGAGAAGCCGTTAACAGAATTAGTGAGCTTTTAGAACAAAATAATGTTACACACGAATCTTTCCACGGCGGAATGGAACAGGATGAACGCGAACGTGCTTTGTTAAAGTTTAGAAATGGAAGTATCCGAATTTTGATTACCACAGATTTGGCTGCGCGAGGTCTCGATATTCCAGAAGTTGAAGCGATTATTCATTACCAATTGCCGCCAAAAGAAGATGCTTTTATTCACAGAAACGGACGTACAGCACGTATGAAAGCTTCGGGAATTGCCTATCTTATTATGACAAAAGATGAGCAATATCCTTTCCTTAAAAACGATATCAAAGAAGAAAGTCTTAGCACCAATTATAAACTTCCGAAAACTGCTGACTTTAAAACTTTATACATCAGTGCTGGTAAAAAGGATAAAGTTAACAAAGTTGATATTGTTGGTTACCTCATCAAAACTGGAGGTCTGGAAAAAGACGATGTTGGCTTAATCGAAGTGAAAGATACCACGGCTTATGTTGCGGTTAATGCTACAAAAGTGAGAACGCTACTCGCTAATCTCAAAGATAAAAAGCTGAAAGGCAAAAAAGTGAAAATCGAAATTGCAATGTAATTTTAAATGCAAATCCTCTGTGAAAATGGAGGATTTTTTGTTTAAAAATTTTAATTTTATAAAAAAAATCAAAGATGGAAAACCAAATTAAAACCTCAACTTTAAATTTTCTTTCAAAGCTTGAAATCAACAACAACCGTGACTGGTTTAATGAAAACAAAAATCTGTATGTTGATGCGCAACAGAATTTTATTTCGGTGGTGGATGAGATTATCCAAGGAATTTCTGCCTTTGATGACAGCGTTCAAAAATTGGAAGCCAAAAGTTGTGTTTTCAGAATCTATAAAGACACGCGATTTTCAAAAGATAAAACGCCTTACAAAACCAACATGGGTGCTTCTTTAGCCGAAAAAGGAACTAAGACTTTAAGTCATGCTGGTTATTACATCCATCTGCAACCTGGACAATCTTTTTTGGCTGGCGGCGTATACATGACCGAAACAGCGAATCTTAAATTAATTCGACAAAAAATAAGTTCTGAATCCGAGGAATTTTTAAACCTCATCAATAACAAAAATTTTAAGAAGAACTTGGAACTTCGTGGTGATCGATTGGTAAAGGTTCCACAAGGATTTGATAAAGAAGATCCAATGGCAGATTATCTAAAATACAAGCAGTTCACGGTTTTTCATCAACTAACAGACGAAGACGTTTTAGACAAAAAATTTGTGGAAAAGGCTGTGAAAATCTTTAAGGAAATTTATCCTTTTAATCAATTTTTAAATGAAGCTTTGAGTTAAATTTAAACTTCATTTTCTTCCACGTTTTCCCAATATTTTGGATTTGAAAGGATAAAACTAATAATATCACCAACAACTTTCAGAACCAAAATGTAACCAAACATCATTGCGAACAGCGGAATATAAAACTTGAAAAATGGTATTGCGATAAGATCGGAAGCGCTTGCATTAGAATATGTCAAGCGTTTTTTGCTGTTTTGATAATACATAATTCCGTTAGCAATCGCCCAGAATGATGACAACAAATCGGACCATTGAAAAACAAATTTGCCATCGTTTTTCCAAATATTAAATCCATAGAAAATACAAATTAAAAATCCTGTAACAAAACATCCCATTATCAAGAAAATAGCAGCATAGATGTAATTTCCCTTTTCGTCTTTGTCGATGTAAGAACCAAATTCTTTGCGGTTGGAATCTGTTTTTTTTCGGGCTTTGTTGAGTCTGTATTTTTTTTTGAGATATTTAATTGGCGTATTTCGAAGCAAAAAATAATGCGCGACAATCAAACAAAAAGTTTGGATAATCTGTATAACAACTAGGTTGTACAAAAAGTCGGCATTGCTTCCATACTTTACAACAACAAAAAAATTCAGCAGAACAACGCTCCAGAATAAGGGATCTTTTAAAAGTTTGTTAAGAGAAAATTTTCGTTTTGGCATTTATCGCAATAATTGATTTTAAAGATAAATAAGTTTTTTAACATTTTAACGAACAAAATAAAATTGATATTAACAGGTCGCTCCTACGGAGCTCTCTTTATATTAATCTTCTTTTTGCTATTAACAGAAAGCTCCGCTGGAGCTATCATTTTTCTAAATTAACAATATTAACTTTAGGTCGAGGAAAAGTACTCTTATTTATATGAGACATCACTTCGATTTCTATGACATATGCAAATTAAAATTATACGCAGATTCGTTTTTTATTAAAGCATATATTCTGTGTATAATTTTATTTCTAATTGCGTTGAGTATACACATTTTGTTTTTCCCTTCCGCAACTTTTCTTTGAAAGTATATTGCCAAATCATTTTTTAATCTTATTGAGCTGAGTGCTGCCAAATGCAGTACTTTTTTAAGTTCTTTATCCGCCATTGTAGAAACCCTTGGTTTTCGATAAATTGAACTCCCAGAACTGTATTCAAATGGTGCAACCCCTGCATAACAAGCCATTTTGCGAGCAGATTTTATATCTGAAAAGCCTTTGGTTTTTATAATCATCAATGTTGCTAAAACCTTTCCTACACCTGGAATACTTTGTATGCGATCGTATTGAGATTTTAATTCTTCGTTAGAATTTATTAGTTCAAAAATTTTATCCTCAATACTTTTAATCTGCTTATCCAAAGTCAAAATCAATTGCTTGTTTAGCTTTGTAACGTCTTTATCTGCAATGTTTTTTAACTGTTCTGCATCTTTAAGTTGATTTCGAAGTCCTGCACGTATTTTTACACGATGTCGACGTTCTGCGTTTAGTAGGCTTAGCTTTTGGATTTCGATTGAGCTGGCGTTCCAAAGCTCAAGATCCATAAAATTTCGTTCAATAAAAGTGCAAATCCTTTGGCTATCAATACTGTCATTTTTACCTCTTACCAAGCCAACACTTCTCTTCAAGTGTAGTGCATTAATCACATAAACAGACAATTTTGTCGATGCTAAAACTTCATATAAAGCAAAGTTATAACGTCCTGTATTTTCCATTGCAATAACAGTTCCGCTCTCATTTTCAAACGATTTTAGAAACTTTCTTATCGCTTTAACTTCATTTTTAATCTGATAATGTTGTTCAATTTCGTTTGATTTTACAAATAAGTCCAACGTTAACTTGCTAACATCTACTCCAATAAAAACTTTTTCCATAACTTTGATTTTAAGATTTTAAAGAGAAACTTATCAAGAGCTCAACTCCTTTGTAATGGGTTTCTATCTGAGTTTTTGATAAGAAGTGTTTAAGTCTAAATCGAAGGATGAGCTACAACTCTGAGTAAATATTAGTTTACTTAAACACTTTTCTCTTTATCCTAAAGTTATCTCTATTTCTTGTTACAAATCTAAAGGAGTAAGAATCGGAACGATTTTGTATCGAGAAGTTTTAATGATAAGTTCTCGATACGATTTCTGCGAAAACCACTCAAACTGACGTTAATTTTCTTATCCAGTACTCAGATTATTATTAAAAACAAAATTAACAGGTCGCTCCTACGGAGCTCTCTTTCATTCATCTTCTTTTGCTATTAACAGTTCGTTCCTACGGAACTTCGTTAAGCAGCGCTACAATTTTCATTTTAATCATTAAATAATTTCGAACAAGATTGACACTCAACTACAAATCACAATAAAAATGGCTGACACTTATTGATTTCAATTTAATAAAAAACAGCAGCAAAATTAAATTTGCTGCTGTTAATATCTAAATTTTTCGTTGAGAAAAATTAATTACATATAAGCTTCAATTGGCTCACAAGTACAGATTAAGTTTCTGTCTCCATAAGCTTCATCAATTCTAGAAACTGTTGCGAAGAATTTGTGATCGCGTACCCAATCTAGTGGATAAGCTGCTTTTTCTCTTCCGTAAGGTTTGTCCCAAGCATCAGAAATAATTACTTGCTCTGTGTGAGGCGCATTTTTCAACACATTATTTTCTTTGTCAGCTTCGCCATTTGCAATCTCGTCAATCTCTTGTTTAATAGAGATTAAAGCTTCAGCAAATCTGTCAATTTCTGACTTAGATTCAGATTCTGTAGGTTCGATCATTAAAGTTCCAGCAACGGGGAAGCTCACTGTTGGTGCGTGGAATCCGTAATCCATCAAACGTTTTGCAACATCAGCAACTTCAATTCCTAAAGCTTTGAACTGACGGAAATCTACGATACACTCATGCGCTACTCTTCCGTCCTCGTTTGAATATAAAATTGGGAAATGATCCGCAAGAATTTCTTTAAGGTAGTTAGCATTAAGAATCGCGTGTTCAGTTGCTTTTTTAAGACCTGAAGTTCCTAACATTTTGATATAAGCATACGAAATATTTAGGATTAAACCAGATCCGTAAGGTGCTGCAGAAATCGCGTCGATAGCTTCTTTACCTCCAGTTTGGATGTTTGCATTACTTGGCAAGAATGGTACTAAATGCTCAGCAACACAGATTGGACCAACGCCTGGACCTCCACCACCGTGAGGAATTGCAAAAGTCTTGTGCAAGTTAAGGTGGCAAACGTCAGCACCAATGTTACCTGGACTTGTATAGCCAACTTGCGCATTCATGTTTGCACCATCCATATAGACTTGTCCACCGTGTTGGTGAATAAGATCTGTAATTTCTTTTATGTTTTTATCAAAGAAACCATAAGTCGACGGATAGGTAATCATAATCGCAGAAAGGTTTTCTGAATGTTGCTCCACTTTAGCTTTTAGATCTTCGAAATCGATTTCTCCATTTTCTAAATTTTTAACAACAACGATTTTCATACCTGCCATTGCAGCTGATGCAGGGTTAGTACCGTGTGCAGATTGAGGAATAACCACCACATTTCTGTGTAGATCGCCTCTAGACTTATGATATTCGCGAATTACCATTAATCCAGCATATTCACCTTGCGCACCAGAATTCGGTTGAAGTGAAGTTCCTGCAAAACCTGTAATTTCTGCTAAATCTTTTTCTAATTCTTTAATTAATTTTTGATAACCTCCAGCTTGCTCTCTTGGTACAAATGGATGAACACTTCCCCATTCTCCCCAAGATAAAGGAATCATCTCTGTTGCTGCATTTAACTTCATTGTACAAGAACCTAAAGAAATCATCGAATGTGTCAATGACAAATCTTTACGCTCTAGACGTTTGATGTAACGCATCAATTCGGTCTCAGTATGATATTTGTTGAAAACCTCTTCTTTAAGGATTTCATCATTTCTAAGCATATCAGCAGGAATCGTAATTTCTTCTTTTAATTCTAATTGGTAAGCTTGTTTGCCTTTAAAACTAGCAAAAGCCGCTACTAATTTTTGAAGATTTTCGATTGTAGTTGTTTCATTGATCGAAATACTGATAAAGCCTTGTGTAAAGTAATTAAGGTTAATTTTTTGATCAAGCATTAACATCTTTAAAGATGCTTTTTCTTCTTCATGAATTCTAAATTTAACCGTATCAAATACTGGTTCAGCTACAACATCGTAGCCTAAAACTTTAAGTGCATCGCGAAGAGCGTTGGCTTTGTAATGAATTTGGTTTGCGATAAAATCTAAACCTTTTGGACCATGATACACTGCGTACATACCAGCCATAACTGCTAGCAATACTTGTGCAGTACAAATGTTAGACGTTGCTTTTTCTCTTTTAATATGTTGCTCTCTCGTTTGCAATGCCATACGCAGCGCACGTCTGCCATATACATCTTGAGAAACCCCAATAATACGTCCAGGGATATCTCTTTTGTAATCTTCTTTACAAGCAAAGAAAGCGGCGTGTGGACCACCATAACCCATCGGAATACCGAAACGTTGTGTTGTACCAACTGCACAGTCAGCGCCCATCGAAGCTGGTGATTTTAATTTCACCAACGCCATTGGATCACAAGCAACAACTACTTGAAGATCTAGGTTTTTGTACTCAGCAATTTTTTCTGTGTAGTCGATAACCACACCATTCTTTCCTGGATATTGCAAAAGCACACCATAATAAGAATCGTTAAGTTGGTGCTCTTCAAAATTACCAACGATAAGCTCGATACCAAGACCTTCAGCTTTCGTTTTAAGAACCGAAATCGTTTGTGGTAACACCAAATCCGAAACAAAGAACTTAATAGCATTGGCTTTCTTTTGATCTTTAGTTCTGTTATTGAAGAACATGTGCATCGCCTCAGCAGCTGCAGTTGACTCATCCAACAAAGATGCATTTGCCAATTGGAAACCTGTTAAATCGCAAACAACTGTTTGGAAGTTAAGTAAAGCCTCCAGACGTCCTTGTGCAATCTCTGCTTGGTAAGGCGTATAAGCTGTATACCAAGATGGATTTTCCAAAATGTTTCTTTGGATTGCCGATGGCAAAATTGTATTAAAATATCCAAACCCAATGTAGTTATCAAACATTGCATTTTGAGACGCCAAATCTTTAGAATGCAATAACATTTCGTACTCCGAAAGTGGCGCCGAAATATCAAGGTCTTTTTCTAGTCTAATAGCATCTGGAATGGTTTGCGAAATAAGTTGTTCTACGGAATCAACGCCTATTCTCTTTAACATTGCCGCTTTATCAGCGTCGTTCAGGCTTATGTGACGGTTCACAAACTGCTGTGTATTCATTTATACTTTTTATTAGGAATTATCAAATATTAATGAGCGTAAATTTACGATAAATAACAGAATTTACAAAGCCTATTATTCATCACATATTAGCTATCATCACAATTGATAAAACTTATAAAATAGATTTTAGGTCAAAATTTAAAAATCAGAAATTTTTTGACATTTTAAAAACCTTATCCTCGATGTACAATTTATCATTAACAATCTGACTGATATATTGCGGATTCACGGAAATGCTGCGGTTAATTCTTTTAAAATATTTCTCTGGAAAGAAATGCTCGATCTGTGTCATTGTTATTCTTAAAACAAGATTTTTGCGACTTTTAAAAAACAATTCGGTGTATATATGGCTTGACTCCGCATACAGGAAATCTTTAACAGAAACAAAATAAATACTTTTCCCGACTTCTATACGAACACTTTGTTCTTGGTTAGCCAAAGCGAGATTGATCGCGGTAATCAGATTAACTCGTTCTATCGGTTTCGAGAGATAAGCAGAGGGCTTGGCTCCTTTTACTTTATCCAAAGTTATGTTGTCCGTTAAAGCCGTTGTAAAGATAAATGGAATAAAAATATTTTCGTTGATAAAATTTGCAACATCAAAACCTGTCTTTTCTCCAGACAACGTGATATCGATTAATGCAATATCAAATAATTTGTGCGACAATAGCATTTTCGCTTCATCATAATCGTGCGCCATCTCTGCTAAGAAATCAGGTTCTAGCATTTTCTTCAAGGCGATTGCAATTAATACTTCGTCTTCAACTATTAGTATTTTGGCTTGATTATTCATGATGCGGAAAAGTGATTGTGTAAACGGAACGCTCTCGATGATAACTACCATGTAATTGCTTAATCATCCCTTCAATAATAATAAGACCTAAAGAATCATTATTGTTTTTCATTTCGAAAACGCTTCCGTTGTCTTTGTATTCTAATTCCAGAAAATTATTTTCTTTAACAAACATTTTTAATTCTATCCTCAGAATATCTGGATTTGTTTTGGCATGTTTTACAGAATTTGTTACCAACTCATTCATCATTAATCCAATGGATAAAGCTTCATCTACTTTACATAAAATTGAATCCGAAATAATATTAAATTCAAGTTCTCGCGCTGCACTTTGTTGATGACCATCAAATATCTTATCGAGATAATCTCTAATATCAATGGACGATTGATCATTCCGATTAATGTTGTACGAGTACAGTTCGTGTCCAATTAATATGGATTTAATACGTTTATGCAAATCATTAATAGACGTAATCTGACTGGACGATTTTTGCAAATCAATTAAACTTAAAATAAGCGACAAATTATTTTTAACACGATGATTAAGCTCCTGTACCAAAACCTGCTTTTCTTCCAAGCTTGTACTTAGCGCTTCGTTTTTCTCTAAAATTTTAAGTTTCTGTTGTTCAATCTTTCGTTTATTTCTAGAAATCTGAAGTAAAAAGTAAAATAGTCCACCAAACAATACCATCAAAACAACAATTAACAAGATCAAAGTCGTATTAAGTTTTTGGGTATTTTTAATATCTTTTTTGAGTTGTGTCTTTTCTATTTTTTCTTTCTCATTATTATACTGCAACTCCAGTTCGTTCACTTTTGCTAGTTGTTGCTGAGCATTAAAATCATTAGCTCTTTCTGCCGACAATTTATAGTAATATAAAGCAGAATCTAGTTTTTTTTGACTTTTCATGATATCACTTTTCGTTAAGTAAAATACACTTTGGTAAGAAAAGTCCTTCATGTTATTAATGCTTGATAATGCAGAATCCGCATAGATATTAGCAATCTGATATTTAGCTTTATCTTTATAAAATTCTGCAAGCACATTATATCCATGGTACGCAGAAATATCTCGGTGGTATTTCTTTGCTAGAAATAAAGCCCGTTTAAAATGCTTTTCTGCTGCATCTTGATCAAATCTACTATAACCTCTGCCCAGAATATATTCGACGTCAGACATATTAAGACTATCTTTTGTCTTTTCCGCATAATCGAGCGCTTCTTTAGCGATTTTGAAAGCAATATTTTTCTGATCCGTTACACGATATAATGAGGATTTCCGAATTAGAAATAGTACATAATTTTCAGGTTTCAGGTTTGGATATTTCGGAAAGATGTTTTCACAAATACCAATTTCTTTCCATGCCTCTTTATCCATCCCCATTATCTCGAAAATCAATTCTCGCTGGATATGGATTTTTAATTGATCATTTTCTGGAAGTTTTGGGTTATCCAAAAGATTTTGAGAAAGCTTAAGTGCTTCCTCATACAAGGAAAACTCTACCAAAATTTTGACTTTAACAACATCCAACTCCAGTTTTTGTTGGCTTGTATAATTGGGTCTATTTTTGTTGATAAGTGCTAATGTTGTATTGTAATCATAAGACAACATCCTCTTATCAATATCCTTTTTTAGTTGATCAAAGGAAACCTGTCCGAAAGCCAAGAAACCTCCGAAGACAAATATTAGTAAAAAGAAAAAGCCTTTCATTTTCAATAAAATAGAAGCTTATTTATTCTATACTAAAATACTCTCTTTTTAACAAAATCAAATCAAAATGTTACCAAACACAACTTATTTGTTCTGAAAAACAAAAAAAGCCCAATAACAAAATTGTTATTAAGGCTTTCAGTCATCATGGTTTTTAGTTCGTATATGTAAGGTTATTGTTTTCTAGACAATGCGTCTATTTAAAAACTTTAAATAAGTTTTATCATCTAACTTCCGAACAGTCTTTGCTGCATGTTGGCAAATGTTAAGACTATCAGCCGTTTTTTTATCATTCTATTAATTACATGAACAAAATTAATCCAGTATTACAACAACAAAGAAAAAATGTTCTGAAACAGACTTTTTTTGTTCTAAAACTTAAATATTTAATGAAAAAAAGTTTTGACAACGAGCTTACGAGGAAAATTTTTGTTTAGAAAATTCTAAAACTGATAAAAAACATTAGGATTATTTAGAATTATTAAAAAATATAGTTTGTAATTATTCTAAATTAATTTATATTTGCAGTATGAATCAGCCAACTATCGCTTTTAAAATTCCAGCTTTGACGCCAGCATTTTCTAACAATACCGAATTGTATTGCGAAAAAAAGAATTGCTGCAAAAAATTTAAAAAAGGAAAACGTTGTAAAAAATGTCCTGGTAGAGCCAAAATGGCTTAGAATAAAGCAAAAACTTTTTTAAGTAACAAAAGAATAAATGCAATTAATAGAACAATTGCTATGATTTTCATTCTGTAAGCTAAAAACTTATAATTTGTTCTATACAATGGAGAAATCGATGGTTTCGGATTCTCATCTTCTCTTCGATTATTTAATCGTTCTTTAATCTGAGGCTCTTCTTCAACTTCTCCAGCCTCCAACTTCGTAATCGTTATTGCTTGCACCACGGTTTTGTTTATCGACGTATTGGTCGCATGTAACAACAACTGAAACTTTCCCTGACTATCAAATTGTGTAATTTTAAAGCGTCTTTCGCCATTTGGTTTTTCTAGTCCAAATGGTAAAATCTTCACCAAATCGGCATCGTAAGTTTGCCAATACAATCTAATCTCATCGCCAACACGCGCACGAATTTTATCCGAATGAAACTTCTGAATCTTTGGTGGTAAAGTCGACTTTATATTTTTCTGAACCGAACTAAGCTGGCTATCGTAAGAACGACGTCTTTCTGCGTCAATTAGGACTTCATAAGCTTCCTGAACTTCACGAAAACGCAATTCGAAAAACGCATCATTATCATTTTTGTCAGGATGATACTTCATCGATAATTTTCGATAAGCTTTTTTGATGTCTTCCACAGAAGCATCTTCGTCAACACCTAAAAAATAATAATAGTTCTTCATTATAATTCGAAGCACAAAAATAAAAAAACGAAGAGAATTTCCCTTCGTTTCTTGTAAGTTTTAATGTTTAAATACAATTCTATGCTTCGTAGCCAGAATCTTTGCTGTAGTTAATCATCCATTTGATACCAAATTTGTCTTCGAAAGCACCAAAATAATCGCCCCAGAATTGATCTTCCAAAGGCATTGCGATTTTACCACCTGCAGATAATGCATTGAAAATACGATCTGCTTCCTCTCTACTATCTGGGAAAATGCTAATATTGTGGTTGTTACCTTTCACCAAAGTTTGTCCGAATTCTGGAATTAAATCTGATGCCATCAAAAGGTCTTCACCAATTGGCAAAGCAATATGCATCACACGATTTTTGGAATCTTCAGAAAGGTTTTCTGTTCCTGGCGCATTGCCCATTTTGTGGATTCCACCTAGGAATTCTCCACCGAAAACCGATTTGTAAAAGTTAAAAGCTTCTTCTGCTTGACCGTCATAATTAAGGTACGGATTTAATTTTGCCATAATTTTATGATTTAATGTTAAGTTAGTGATTAAAGTAAACAGACTAATCATGGTCTGAGTTTAATAATTAAGATCAGGATTTATGTCATACTTCATACCTTCGTAGCCGAGAAGCTTTCGCATTAATCCCATTTGTCCGCAGAGATAATCTTCTCTACCGATACACATTCCGATGAAGTTGAGTTTATTTTCTGTGATGAAAGGAATCTTCATTCCCATTTCAAAAATTTCGTCTAATTCTTCGTCCGAAGCTTCAAGAAGTTTATCGAATAACAAAGGAGAAATGTGATGAAAATTCTTTTTTAGTTCTTCCAATGTTGGATATTTAAAATCTGTATTCAAAGCTTTTCCCTGAAAAAACAAATCGCTGTGCGGATCTTCTTCGCGAAGTCCAAGAACCCAAGCAGTGCTGTATCGCATATTGACAAAATTCCCTGCCATCCAAATGATATGATTGGTTTTATCATCGATTCGCTTCAAAGCATCTTCTTCTGAAATTCCATCTAAAAGATTCAAGAAACTTTGGGAATGCATTCTGTAAGCTGGAATAATAATATCTAATTTTCTTGATTTTGGTGTGTCCATAGTTTTTCAATTTTGGTAATAATTCTTATTGTTTTTTAACACTTACTACACTTCCTCAGTTTCATAAATGTAAATTTGAACATCTTTGCTTTCTGGAGCTAAAATTCTTCTATCTGCGGCACATTGCTGTCCAATTTCAGAAGTAAAAGCAGCTCGTATTGCATCTTGAGATTCAAAATACAAGTTTGCAATTCTATAAACCTCGTGCTGAGTTAATGAAGTAATCTCATTTTTATTAACCTCATACTTCAATAATCCTGGAAGTTTCTTTGCCAAAGGAATGTGAACTTCATAATAATGTTGTTCAAAAAATTGAATATCCTGTGGCGTCTGATAAATAACTGTCATTATTACCATATTCGTTTTTTTTAATTTTAAACTAGAATTACTTTTCCTCTGGCAAGATTTTTAATGTTGAAAAAAGATATTATTGTGGCAACTTTGATGGATCAGCAAAAACCACATTCCAGCCATGTCCATTGATATCCCAGAATGAATTTTGATACATCCAACCATGATCCTGTGCTTCTTCATGTTGATGCGCACCATTTGCAACCGCTGCATTTACTACCCTATCCACTTCTTCACGACTGTTAAGACTAATGGCTACTAAAACTTGGGTTGTATCACCTTTCGGAACTGGTCTTTCAGAGAAAGTCTCGAAATAATCTTCTGTCAGAAACATAACATTGATAAGGTTTTCCTTTAAAATCACGCAAACCGTTTTCTCATCAACAATTTGAGTATTAATTTTAAAACCTAAAGCTTCCCAAAAAGCTTTTGTTTTTTCGACATTTTTTATGGGTAAATTAATGTAAACTTCGTTGATTTCCATTTTTACAAGTGTTTGGTATTTTGTTTTTAGTGTTTTCTTTAAATTTTAAGAAGTTGGAAATTTGGAAATATCCGAATAGAAAACTTCCCATTGATGTCCATCAATATCCGCAAACGCTTTTTGGTACATCCATCCGTTATCTTGAGCTTCACTATAAATTGAACCTCCATTTTCGGTTGCAACTTTCACCATTTCATCCACTTCTTCTCGACTATTTACGCTTAACGCTAGTAAAGTTTGTGTCGTATCACCTTTTGAAATCGGTCTATCCGTAAAGGTTTGGAAGAATTCTTCTGCTAAAAACATTGCGTAAATTTGGTCTTCTTTCATTACCACGCAAATTCCATTTTCGTTGGAAAATTGCTCGTTAATACTAAAACCTAATTTTATCCAAAATGCTCTGGTTTTCTCCACGTTTTTTACAGGAAGATTTACATAAATCTGATTAATTGCCATCTTTTTATCTTTTTGAGGTTAGAAAATCGAAATAGTACTTCTAAAACAAACATTACTGTTTATTTTTCGGTTATACTTTACTCAGTTCAACTTAGTTTTTTTACTTTTTTTAAACAATTCAAAAAAATAATGTCTGAAAATTAAGAATTGTAAGCTGCTTCTAGATCAGCAATAATAATCTTCTTCATTTTCAACATCGCTTCAACAACTTTTTGTGATTTTTCGCGATTTGGATCGTTCATCAAATGAATTAAACGATGTGGCACAATTTGCCAGCTCAAATTGTATTTATCTTTTAGCCAACCACATTGACTTTCTTGTCCACCATCGGAAGTTAAAGCATTCCAATACTTATCAGTTTCTTCTTGATCCGCCGTCATAACAACGATAGAAGCACCCTCTGTAAAACTAAAATCATGCGTTGTTCCACAATCCATCGCATACAAAGAGTAATTATCAATCACGAACCAAGCATGTGCTACCATCCCAGCCAAATCACCAGAAGCTTCGGTATGCTCTAGAATCCCATCAATTTTAGAATTTGGAAAAATAGAAGTGTAGAAATTCATTGCTTCTCTACATTTGCCATTATTCTCTTGGACAAACATTAAGGTCGGAACATATTTTTGTTCCATTTTATCGCCTTTGTAAAATTGCCAACTAACGCCGAATTTATCATTAATCCATGCAAATTTGTCACTCCACGGATAAGAATTTAATTCCATTAAAACCTTTCCATCAGGCGATAGTTTGTTGTAATAATTTTCAACTTCTTCGTCGGTTTCGCACATCACCATAATCGAAACACTTGGATTTGGCTGAAACATTGGCCCGCCATTCAGAAGCATTAATTTTTGACCATTAATTTCTAAGTTAACAACCACTGGCGAATTAACCGTTACAACCGCATTTGGAAAAACATCGGTGTACAATTGTGCTGCTTCATTAGCTTTTCCATCAAACCAAAAACAAGGAAAAATATTTGAATTTATCATTTCTAGGTTTTTAAAGTTTATTTTCAGTATAGTTTTTAAAACTATTAAGAATCGCTTGCCAGCCTTGCTGTTGCATTTCTTCGGGATTCTGAGACTCGGCATCAAATTCCTGTACAACTTCCGTTGCATTATTCCCCAAATCTTTGAAAGTTGTCTCTACCTCGCGACCGTCTCCCATGTGATATTTTATCAATTCCAAAGGTTTAACTTCATCGTAAATTCCACCGAAATCAAATCCAAAACTTCCGTCTTTTGCTTCCATTCTTGACTTAAAAGAACCACCAGTTCTCAAATCGTTTTCAGCACTAGGACAATGCCAATCGTCATTTGCAAAACTCCAGTTGGTAATATGTTTTGGATCATTATAAGCTTCCCAAACTTGCGCGATTGGTTTATTAATCTCGGCAGATATTCTTAGTTTTCCCATGTTTATTTTTTTATGAATTAATATTAATAAATCAAATTTAGCTTTTTAGAAGATTCGGAGGACTTGCCATAAGACAATTTAATTTCATTTTAACAAACTTTATTAAATGCGAAAACGAAAAATGATTTGTAACTTTACTTTATCATTTGTGTTAAATGAAGTTTTAATTATGAAGAAAATAGCATTATTCCTAAGTTTTGCATCGTTGAGTATTGGTGCACAAAACTTTACAAAACAAGATACTTTAAAGGGTTCCAATACAGAATTTCGGAATTTTTGGGATGTTAAAAAATATGACGTTAGCGTAGAAGCCAATTATGAGAACAAAAGTATTGCTGGAAGCAACAAAATCTCTTTTGAAATTACAAAAGATGTTGTCAATCCGACTTTCCAAATTGACTTGCAAAAACCAATGAAAGTTGCTAGTATCCTTTCTAGTTTTGATAAAAACCTTAACTACAATCAGGAAGATGATTTTATTTTTATAAAAACCAATCGCAAATTCCGAAAAGGGCAAAAACTATCTTTTACCATTAATTTTGAAGGTAATCCTGTGATTGCAAAACGTCCACCTTGGGATGGCGGATGGATTTTTGTAAAAGATGAGAAAGGAAATCCTTGGATAAGCGCTGCTGACGAAGGAATTGGTGCTAGTATTTGGTTACCTTGTAAAGATATCTGGAGCGACGAACCTGACAACGGCATTAGTTTTAAAATCACGACACCGAAAGATTTAGTTGGTGTTGCGAACGGACGATTGGTAGAGACCAAAACAATTGGTGACAAGAAAACCTATCTATGGCAAGTCAAAAATCCAATTAACGCCTATTCTATTATTCCATCAATTGGGAAATATGTCAATTTTAAAGAGACTTACGAAGGCGAAAAAGGAAAGCTAGATCTCGACTATTGGGTTTTAGATTACAATCTTGATAAAGCAAAAAAACAATTTGCGCAAGTTAAGCCGATGATGAAAGCTTTCGAATATTGGTTTGGCCCTTATCCATTTTATGAAGATTCTTACAAATTGGTAGAATCGCCGCATCTCGGTATGGAACATCAAAGCAATGTTGGTTATGGCAATCATTATGAAAATGGCTATCTAGGACGCGATCTTTCTGGAACGGGCGTGGGCCTAAAATGGGATTTTATCATCATTCACGAAACGGGACACGAATGGTTCGCAAATAATATTACGGCAAAGGATCAAGCTGATATGTGGGTTCATGAAGCTTTTACAAGCTACTCGGAAACCTTATTCACAGAAAGTACTTTTGGAAAAGAAGATGCCAACAAATATGTAATAGGAACGCGTCATAATATTAAAAATGACAAACCAATTATTGGGACTTATGGCGTGAGAGATGAAGGCAGCGGCGATATGTATTACAAAGGTGCAAACATGTTGCATACCATTCGACAAGTGATAAATGACGATGAAAAATTCCGACAAATCCTAAGAGGTCTTAACAAGGATTTTTATCACCAAACGGTTACTGGAAAGCAAGTTGAAGATTATTTCATTCAAAAATCTGGGATTGATTTGTCAACGATTTTTGATCAATATTTAAGAACGACTTACATCCCAACTTTGGAATACAAACAAGATAATAACAAATTAAGTTATCGTTGGACGCATACTGTTAAGGATTTTAAAATGCCTTTGCGTTTAACCTCTGGAGAAGTCATTACACCAACAGATAATTGGCAAACAACAGATTTGAAATCAAATAGTCCGGTTTCATTTAACGAAAATTATTACATTCTCTACAACAAGCAATAATTTTTGAATTAAACTTTTACAAGGATCTATTTAAAAAAATAAAGCTATCAGAAATGATGGCTTTTTTGTTGATAAATTTTCAAAAAAAATCATTGTCGAGAACTTCAATTTTATAAATTTACTTTTTTAAAACTAATGGATATGAAAACGATTTTAACTTTTGTATTTTTAGGAGTAAGCTTAACAATAACGGCACAAACAAAGCCTAAAAAAGATTCGGTAAGAATTTTGGAAGCAAAGCCTTTTTCAATAATTCCGAAATCATCAGTTAATAATCCATTTTATAAAAACATTGATTCCGCAAAGGCATCGCATTATAAAATGTTAAATAAACGACCGAAATCTGAAAATTATTCAAGTTTAAAAAGACAAAACAAAATTGAGTTAACAGCTCCCAACTTGAACATAAAAGATTTAAAAGAAAAAACCGACAAATAGTCAAATCCTCGAATGGCAGATATTCAATTATTATATAAAGCGATTAAAATCGCTCAAAAAGCGCACAAAAAACAAACTGACAAATATGATGCGCCTTATCTAGGACATGTTTTCCGCGTTATGGAAGCAGGAAAAACAATCGATGAAAAAATCGTTGGCGCACTCCACGATGTTGTGGAAGATCATCCAGAGTTTTCTTTTGTCTATCTTCTCGACCAAGGCTTCCCGCCCTATATCGTTGATGCTGTAGAGTGTCTTACCAAGAGAGAATCCGACAATCCTGAGTTGCAAGAACCATACGAAGATTTCATCAAAAGAATCGAGCAAAATCCTCTAGCTGTTAAAGTAAAAATTAACGACCTAAAAGATAATATGGATTTGCGCCGTTTTACAAGACCAATTGAACCAAAAGATCTAAAACGACTCAACAAATATTTAACTGCTTATCAATATTTGACCAGCACGTATTAATCTGCCAATGGAATGTGGATGTCTTTTTCGTCATCCGAAGTATCGATGGTAAAGTTGAGTGCAAAATATAAAAAATGCAGGTTTGTGTTCCCTTTAGAAGCAAATTCTCTTTGGAACATATAACCTGCTGTAGCATTCATATTATCATTAAACTGATAACCAACTCCTCCGAAAGTACGATTGCGCTTAAAGACTTGATCTTTAGGTCCAAAAAACACTTCATCAAAAGCATTTGCGAAAACCGTTCCTGCTTGCACTTTCGTGTTGTTAAGTGGTAAAGTTGCACTTAGACGGTAACGAAAACGTTGTGTATTGGTATTTTCGTCTGTAATCGCATTATGAAAAAAACGTTGTTCGGCTCTAACACGATGATCTAGTTTTAGACTTTTAAGACGGTTTGTTAGCGTGTATTGTAACCATACGCGGTGCTCTTCCTGAGAAATTTTGTGGTTTTTATAAGTTCCGTAACGACCAACGCCCACAAAAATTTGATTATCCTTGTTGAGGTTATAACCAACACCACCTTTAGCTTCGTAGTAATCGATATAAGTGTAATCTTCTATCGAACGTGTTTGGAATTCGGCGTAAGCCATCCATTCTGGTGCAAACTTGTAGGTAAATGATACCATATTAAAGCCAGAAAGATTTTCCTTGTTCTGAGATTTTCCAAAAACACTGAATAATACAACTAAAGGAAGTAGGATTTTTTTCATTTTGCAAAGATATCCATTTTCTAAAATCTGAGCACCAGTTTAGAAAAATTAGCAATTAATTCATATAGGTTCTAAAAAAATCCTCCCGAAATTCGAGAGGATTAATATTATAAAGATTTAGAAATCTAGATTTTAACCTAATAAAAGAGAAAGTGGATTTTCTAAATACAATCTTAAAGTTTGTAAGAACTCAGCACCTGTTGCACCATCCACTACTCTGTGGTCACATGCAAGAGATAACTTCATCGTGTTACCAACAACGATTTGTCCATCTTTAACAATTGGTTTTTCGATAATAGCACCAACAGAAAGAATTGCAGAATTCGGTTGGTTGATGATTGACGTAAATGTCTCAATACCGAACATTCCAAGGTTAGAAACTGAGAAAGTAGAACCTTCCATCTCATTAGCCTTAAGACCTTTGCTTTTCGCTCTAGAAGCCATATCCTTAACCGAAGCAGAAATTTGATTATAGTTCATATAATCTGCATTCTTAAGAACCGGAACAACCAATCCGTCAGGAATTGCAACCGCAACACCAACGTTGATATTACCATGGTGGATAATCTTGTCACCCGCCCAAGATGAGTTAACTTGAGGGTGTTTTCTAAGTGCCATCGCAGTCGCCTTGATAATCATATCATTGAAAGACACTTTCGTATCTGGAATGCTGTTGATTTCTTTACGCGCTTGGATTGCTTTATCCATGTTAATCTCTACCATTAGATAGTAATGCGGCGCCGTAAATTTACTTTCAGCAAGGCGTTTTGCAATAATATTTCTAACTTGAGAATTTACAGTTTCTGTATCTTCACCAGGTGTAAAGTTAAGTGCAGGCGCAGCAACAACTTTTGGTGCATCCGCAGAACTAGCAGCTTTAGCAGGCGCTTGATAATTTTCAATATCTTTTTTAACAATTCGTCCACCTTCGCCAGAACCTTGTACAGATTGAAGATCAATTCCTTTATCCTCAGCCATTTTCTTAGCCAAAGGCGAAATATGAACACGCTCTCCATTAGCTGATGCTTGTACTGGAGCCGCTTCTGTTGATGTTGTGGCAACTGGAGCAGTTGCAGCTGGCGCTTGTGTTGTTTGTGCCGGCGCAGCAGCAGGCTTTCCACCTCCCGAAACAACAGCAGAAACATCAGTTCCCGCAGGACCGATAATTGCTAAAATCTTGTCAACTTCAGCAGCATCACCTTCCGCAACACCTTGGTATAATAAAGTTCCATTGAACTCAGATTCAAAATCCTGAACCGCTTTATCAGTTTCGATTTCTGCAAGAATATCACCTTCTTTAACAGTGTCACCAACAGCTTTGTGCCATTTAGCCACTTTACCCTCCGTCATTGTATCAGAAAGTCTTGGCATTGTGATAACTTCTACACCTTCTGGCATTACAGCAGCAGGAGCATCAGTAGATGCAGGAGCAGCTTCAGCTTTTGGAGCTTCCTCAGTTTTAGTTTCAGTTGCTGGCGCAGATGTAGCACCACCAATAAGACCAGAAATATCTTCTCCTTGGTTACCAATAATTGCTAAAACGTTGTCAACAGGCGCTTGTGCACCTTCTTCAACACCGATATATAATAAAGTACCGTTGATTTCTGATTCGAAATCTTGTACGGCTTTATCAGTTTCAATTTCTGCTAAGATATCGCCTTCTTTAACTTGGTCTCCAACTTTCTTGTGCCATTTGGAAACTTTTCCTTCTGTCATCGTATCCGACAGACGAGGCATTGTGATTACTTCAGCCATATTTTTTTATTGATTTGAGATTCGAGATTCGAGATTTGAAATTCATTGAAAGTCAAACATCAAATCCCAAATTAATAATTTTAGTTATTTTCTAATTTATCTAAGAATGGATAATCTGGTGTCGCATATACAAAATCGTATACTTGAGATACATCTGGATATGGAGAATTTTCCATAAACTCAACACACTCATCAACAAAAGCTCTAGACTTTTCGTCGATCGCTTCCAACTCAGCTTCTGTTGCCCAATTGTTTTCTAAAAGTCTATGTTTTACGATTTCGATTGGATCGTCTTTTTTGTGCTCAGCAACTTCATCTTTACTTCTGTAAGGCTCAGCATCTGACATAGAATGACCTCTGTAACGGTAAGTTCTAGCTTCGATAAAAGTTGGTCCATCGCCACGTCTCGCTCTTTCGATAGCTTCGTAAGCTGCTTCAGCAACTTTTTCTGGATCCATCGCATCAACTGGCAGGCAAGGCATCTCGTAACCTAAACCTAATTTGTAAATATCTTCGTGGTTAGCCGTTCTTTTAACAGAAGTTCCCATCGCATATTGGTTGTTTTCACAAACGAAAACTACAGGAAGTTTCCAGTTCATTGCCATATTGAAAGTCTCATGCAAAGCACCTTGACGTACTGCACCATCTCCCATAAAACAAATATTAACTGCTTTTCTGTCAAAATATTTATCAGCAAAAGCGATACCTGCTCCCAAAGGAATTTGACCACCTACAATACCGTGACCTCCGTAGAAACGGTGTTCTTTACTGAAAATGTGCATCGATCCTCCCATCCCTTTTGACGTACCAGTCGCTTTACCACAAAGTTCCGCAAGGATTCTTTTTGGGTCAACGCCCATTGCCATTGGATGAATATGACAACGATAAGCTGTTATCATACTGTCTTTTGACAAATCCATTGCATGTGTAAAACCTGCAGGAATTGCTTCTTGTCCGTTATATAAATGTAAAAAACCTCTGATTTTTTGTTTTAAGTAAAGAGAACGGCATTTGTCTTCAAACCTTCTCCACATCGTCATATCCTCGTACCATTTAAGGTAAATCTCTTTGGAAAATTCTTTCATATGA
>NZ_JASLDS010000071.1 GCF_030151385.1 Soonwooa sp. | reverse complement strand
AAAAAAGAAGGGCATCCACATGGGGGCGCTTAGTCAATCTTTTTTGGAAGATAGTCCAGAAGGACAGTTGGGTAGTCTTGCGATGCACTTCGAGAAATTTGCAATTTCGGAAGATAGTAACATTTGGGATTCTATTAAGTTGTTTCATACTTTTAATACCAATGTTGTCCCAGTTATTAATAGTGACGAAAAATTTCTCGGCTATATTTGCTGTGATGATATCTTTAGCGAGTTTTCGAAATATCCAATCTTTTCGGAAGCTGGCGCCATATTGACGGTGCAAACTAATAGTCTCCATTATTCGATGGTGGAAGTGGCAAAGATTATCGAAAGTAACAATTCTAAACTTTACGGCTGCTTTATAACGGCTGTTAAAGAAGATCACATCGAATTAACTTTAAAAATAAGCCAAGACAATCTTAGCTCTATTGATGAGACTTTTGAACGTTTTGGATATACCGTGATTAATAAATTTTATAACGATCAAAAAGAAGATCTGTTAAAAGATCGCTTTGGATTTTTCCAAAAATACTTGGAGTTTTAGGCTATGGTTGCAGCAATATATTCCCAAAAGAAAGATTTTGATAGCTTCTTGTATCTCAACAAGTTTATCTCGGAATTGGAGCAAAGACATATCCCGATTGTCTTGCAAGCTGATATGGCAGCCAATATGAAATTTTCCAGCAGTTATGATACTTTCAGAACCAAAGAAGATCTAAAGGCTAAAGGCGTGGACTATGTTTTCAGTTTTGGAGGCGATGGGACAATCCTTAGCGCGATGTCCTTTATCCAAGAGTTGGAAATTCCGATTGTTGGGATTAACATGGGAAGATTGGGTTTTTTGGCGAATTTTAAAAAAGAGGAAATCTTTAAAGAAATTGATGTTATCCTAAAAGGTGACTATACCATCAGCAAAAGAAGTATTATAAAGGTAACGACGGCACAACCTAATTCTATTGATTTTCCGTATGCGTTGAATGATGTAACCTTGTCGCGACAAGAAACGACCTCGATGATCACAATTGATTCTTATATTAATGATGATTTTCTGAATGTCTTTTGGGGCGATGGTTTGATTATTTCGACGCCGACAGGTTCCACCGCTTATTCTTTGAGTTGTGGTGGTCCAATTATTTCGCCGACTAATGGGAATTTTGTTATCACACCAATTGCGCCACACAACCTTAATGTTCGTCCTTTGATTGTTAATGATGATGCAAAAATTACGTTGAATGTCGAAAGCCGATCAACGCAGTTTACTTTGTCATTGGATTCGAGGTTATATTATATGGATATCGGCAATGAAATCTATCTTGAAAAAGGGGAATTCTGTCTTAATCTTATTATTCCGAATAATTTTAGCTTCTACGAAACGATTCGTCAAAAATTGCTTTGGGGAATTGATAAAAGAAACTAAGTTGTCGCAATAGGGATGGAAGCGGCATCCTTTTTCCGGAGTGAGGCGGCGGAGCGCAGCGGAGCCGACCGAGCGGAGGGAAAAGATATAGCGGACAGCCCGACCTTGGCATTGCTAGCTACTGCAAAAGCCTCGGAAATTGACAAGGGATTGCCCTAGAAAAAATCATGATTCGGATTTGTGAATAATTCGTAAATTAGCAAACTAAAATAAATCTATTAAAAAACATAATTATGAGTAGAAAGTTTCCGGCTGGTGTAGCCACAGGATCTTTGGTAACAGAAATTTTTGATTACGCAAAAGAGAATCAATTTGCACTTCCTGCAGTTAACGTTATTGGATCAAGCAATGTTAACGCAACTATGGAAACCGCTGCTAAGCTAAACGCGCCGGTAATTATCCAATTCTCTAACGGAGGAGCAGCTTTTAATGCAGGTAAAGGACTTTCTAACGATGGACAAAAAGCTGCAATCCTTGGTGCTATCGCTGGAGCTAAGCATATCCACACTTTGGCTGAAGCTTATGGTGCAACGGTTATCCTACATACTGACCACTGTGCAAAGAAATTGTTGCCTTGGATTGATGGATTGATGGATGCTAACGAAGCTTTCTATAAAGAAACTGGTAAGTCTTTGTACTCATCTCACATGTTGGATCTTTCTGAAGAGCCTCTAGATGAGAACTTGAGCATCTCTGCAGAATATTTCAAAAGAATGGCAAAACTAGGTATGACACTAGAAGTTGAAATCGGGGTAACTGGTGGAGAGGAAGATGGTGTTGATAACTCTAGCGTTGACAATTCTTTGCTATACACTCAGCCAGAAGATGTTGCTTTGACTTATGAAAAACTAAAAGCAATCTCTGATAACTTTACTATTGCTGCAGCATTTGGTAACGTACACGGTGTTTACAAGCCAGGTAACGTAGTTCTTACACCGAAAATCTTGGATAACTCTCAGAAGTACGTACAAGAGAAATTCGGAACTGGAGCTAAGCCTGTTAACTTCGTATTCCACGGTGGATCAGGATCTACACTAGAAGAAATCCGTGAGGCGATTAGCTACGGTGTTGTAAAAATGAATATCGATACAGATCTTCAGTTTGCTTATACTGAAGGAGTGAGAGATTATATGACAGGAAAAATTGACTATTTGAGAACTCAGATTGGTAACCCAGACGGTCCAGAATCTCCTAACAAGAAATTCTACGATCCAAGAGTATGGTTGAGAAAAGGTGAAGATACTTTCTCTACTCGTTTGGTGCAAGCTTTCGAAGATCTTAACAACGTCAATACACTTTAATAAATTTGTAAAATGTACAAAGTAAAGAGCAATTAAAACGCTTTTGATTTGTACATGTTGCATAATACATTCTACATAAATACAGATATAATGGCATTTGATTGGTTTAAAAGAAAAGCGCAAAATATTACAACCTCTACTGAGGACAAAAAAGATCTTCCTAAAGGTCTATGGCATAAGACTCCGACAGGGAAAATTATCGAAGCTGAAGAGCTAAAAGCGAACAATTATGTCTCGCCAGAAGATGGTTTCCATGTAAGAATCGGAAGTAGAGAATATTTTGATATTTTATTTGATGACCAAAAGTATGAAGAACTTGATGCTAATGTAGAAAGTGTTGATATTCTTAAATTTAAAGATACAAAAGCTTATACTGATCGTCTTAAAGAAGTAAAGGCTAAAACTAAGCTTAACGATTCTTTGCGTAACGGAACTGGAAAAGTTAATGGTGTAGAAATGGTGGTTTCTTGTATGGATTTCGCGTTTATTGGAGGATCTTTGGGTTCTGTAATGGGCGAAAAAATTAAAAGAGCGATCGATTACGCTATGAAGCACAAACTGCCTTTTATGATTATTTGTCAGTCAGGTGGTGCGCGTATGCAAGAAGCAGCTTATTCTTTAATGCAAATGGCGAAAGTACAAGCTAAATTGGCGCAGTTGTCAAATGCTGGTCTTCCATATATCGCTTATCTTACTGATCCAACTTTTGGTGGTGTAACAGCGTCTTTTGCGATGACAGCAGATATTATTATTGCAGAGCCTGGCGCTTTGATTGGATTTGCAGGACCTCGTGTTATCCGCGAAACAATTGGACGTGATTTGCCAGAAGGTTTCCAAACAGCAGAATTCTTACAAGAGAAAGGTTTTGTAGATTTTATTGTTAAACGAACCGAGGTTAAAGAAGTGCTTGCCAAAACGATAAAATTATTGACACACGCTTAAAATATAACTCTCACGAAAGTGAGAGTTTTTTGTATGAGGAAGTTTGTAAGTATTTTTTTTAATGCACTTCGGACGTTGTCTTTTAAGAAGATTGTCGTTGTTTTTAAAATCGGAATTTGTCATCCCTTGTTTTCGATTTTGTATTTCTATGCGAGTTTTAGAGCTTTTAATATTGCTAAAAAACTATATCCCGAAACAAGTTCAACAAATGGTGCAGGTAATGCTTTTCGGCATTCGTTTTGGGTTTGCCTTATTATGATGTATTTCTGCAAAATTTCTTCTCCTGAAAAATCTGAAAAATGGTGTCGAAAACTGACTGATTTGCATGAAGAACTTTTTCCAAACAAACCTCTGGAAACGATGATGGATAAACATAATAATGATGTTGGACTTCAATACTTTATGAGTATGTTGCCTGGGATCCATCGTCAGTTTTTCGAAACCAGCTTTTTTATCAAAGAACTTCAAAAGAAAACCGAGAATGCAGTTATTCTGGAAAGTTTAGACCAAACACTCGATGAGCATTTGGTCTATTTAAGAGAATAATAATATAGTGTTGGTTTAGTTTTTTATAAGTTTTTGTGTTACAGCTGTTCCGTTCTGTAATTTTATCTTTACGAAATAAGTTCCTGTCTGTAGTTTTGAAATATTAATATTTGTATTCTTTTCAGTGATTAGGATTTGACCTAGAAGGTTAAAAATTTCTACACTTGACACCTTATCTGACGTTGAAATTAGGATGTTGTTTTGTGCAGGATTTGGAACAATCTTCAGGCTTGTATTTTTATTTTCTAAATCTAATCCTAGATTTTTCGATTTGTTAACACATCTTACCGAGTATCCAAAGCTTTTTGCATCACCACCAAAACCTGTTGTGCTTGTTGTTGCCGATCCTAGATAAGCATATCGGTAGAAGTTAGGATTTGTGCTTGGCGATTTTGTCCATAGATAAGCTCGAGAATCTACAAAAGCCCAACCATCATCTTTTCGTGATCCTGCACCTGCTATTTTTAGGTTGCTTTCAAAAGCTCTAGTCATTCCGTTATTTGTTGCGCCTGTTGGCTTTGGGAAAATCAGCTCTTTTTGCATAACGATGTCCCAATCAGTTTCTGATGGCATTTCCCAGTTGTCGCCTATCGCTTTGCAAGGGTCAATACCATTGTGGTCAGTTAGTTCGGTTACATTTTTAGCTGTCCAACTGTCATTTTGCAATGGATTTGCCCACCAACCCGTATAATTTTGAGCCCAAGGCGTGCCTCCGTTGATATAGAATATTGGTGTGCCAGCACCGAGACCTTTTGGGTTGTTAGGTGTAGGATAGTCCTCTGAAGTTTTTGAAGTTGCTAATTGGTGTCCATCATCCCAACGCCCATATTGGAAATAGTCGCCATAAGCATCCTTGTCAGAAATTTGTTCAGCAACTTTAGAGCTGCCTAGATTTTGTTGCAACCATTCGTTTCCATCAGCGGCTCTTACAGTTTTGTAATAAACAGTTTTATTTTGATAGGTAAGTTGGACGCAACCAACATCACCAGTTTTTTGCCCCGCAACAGTTGGAGTACATTGTGAATTCGACAATCCATAAATTGTGATTGACGCTAATAATAAAGTTCTCTTAAGCATATATTGTTATTTGTTGCAAATATATTTATTTAGAATAAATAAAAATAATGAATTTTGTCATGCGGTGTTTGCCGCTTGTTTTGTAGTGCTATTGCAAGAATTTTATTATCACTCTAATATTTCAAGATGGAAAATTCTGACCTTTAATGAAAAGCAAAATCCTGAATAAAATTCAATAATGAAAATGTTAAATACTTGATTGTCAACGATTGTGTCACAGTTGAAAATCTTAGATTCGACATAGCCAAAGGTAAGTTGTTATTAAAAAATATCGCTTAGGCATTTAACGGATATTCAATTCCAAAAATATCTATTTAGTAGACTAAGTGTTGGTAGCTTTTTTTCTAAATAAAAATATTGGATTGCATGAACAAGGTTTTGTTGTAAAAAGCTGTATCGATATGAAAGTAATGCGTTTAATAATTAAATATTTATTTTCTTTTGTTCGTATCTTATATATCTTTGTACATTCTCAAACAAGATTATACCTATTTTTACTAAAATTAAAATTAAATGGTTCTTAGCAGAATTTGGTCGGCATTTATCTTAATAGCCATTACTATTGCGAGTATAAAATTTATTTCTTCCCACAATTATGAAAATATTTTCAATGACATGGTTGTTGGGAAAGGCGGCGATACGGTGCAGATTGATAAAAAACCAATGCAAGCTTTTTCTCCACAGATACAGGCTGGACTTAGCAAGGATTTAAAATTTGAGGAAAATAGAATTCATTATAAAACCGATTCTCTAAAACAAAATGTACAAGTGTACAGAATTCAAGAGACCGATGGTGTTATAGGGACTTCTGAAACTGCCGTTAAAATCTGCTTGGGTTTAATTGGAATTATGACGCTTTTTATGGGTTTTATGAGTATTGCAGAAAAAGCGGGCGGAATCAACCTTTTGAGCCGATTAATACAACCTTTTTTCTCTAAATTATTCCCTGAAATTCCCAAAAACCATCCCTCTTTTGGTCACATGTTGATGAATTTTAGTGCCAATCTTCTTGGTTTGGATAATGCTGCGACGCCTTTTGGACTAAAAGCAATGGAAAGTCTCCAAAGTCTTAATCCAAATAAAGACACAGCAAGTAATTCACAAATTATGTTTTTGTGTCTCCACGCTGGAGGAATGACGCTTATTCCTGTTTCTATTATAGCGATTCGGGCATCAATGGGTTCGCATACACCGACAGATATTTTTCTGCCTTGTATGATTGCTACTTTTGCAGCAACATTGGCGGCAATGATTGTTGTTTCTATTTACCAAAAGATAAATCTTCTACAGCCAATCGTTATTGCATATGTTGGTGGAATTTCTGCAATTATTGGACTTCTGGTTGCCTATTTGGTTCGTCTTTCAAAAGAAGAATTAGACACCTTTAGCAAAATTGTCAGCAATGGACTTATCTTGTTTATTTTCTTGGCAATTGTCCTTGGTGCTCTTTATAAAAAGATAAATGTTTTTGACGCCTTTATCGATGGCGCAAAAGAAGGCTTTACAACCTGCGTAAAGATTATTCCATATTTGGTAGGAATGCTTATCGCGATTTCGTTGTTGAGAACTTCGGGCGTTTTCGATGTGATTATTGATGGAATGAAATGGGTTGCTAATGCATTAAACGCCGATACTCGATTTGTCGATGGACTTCCAACGGCTTTAATCAAACCTCTTTCTGGCTCAGGCGCACGAGGAATGATGGTCGATACTATGCAAACTTTCGGTGCTGATTCGTTCCAAGGAAAATTAGCTGCTGTATTGCAAGGAAGCTCCGATACGACATTCTATGTTATTGCAGTCTATTTTGGAGCAGTAGCTGTTAAAAATACAAGATATACTGTCATTGCAATGCTTCTCGCAGATTTGGTCGGAATTATTACTTCCATTATTCTCGCTTATTTATTTTTTGCTTAAATTTTAATAAAATGATTCAAGATAAAGATTTTACCATTCGATTAATTCGACAACTGACACAAGCTTTAGAAAAGATTTTGTTGGGAAAACCTGACGAAAGTTTGATGCAAAAAGATTTGGATTTTGACTCGCTGATGAAGGATATTTTTAAATTTGATTTTAAAACCTTATCAGCAATGTCAACTTCCGAAATTATAGATTTGGTTAACGAACGTCAAGAGCGTGATCACGTGGATTACTATGAAATGTTGGGAAATGTTTTTCAGTTTCATTTTAACAAAACCGAAAACCTTGACTTTGCCGAAAAAGCAAAAACATTCTATGAACTTTATTTGCAGAAAAGCGGCATTTTCGCATTGCCAATCATCAATAGAATTTCTGTTTTAAAATCTAAACTAGAAAACTAAAGCTAAGCATTCCAAAATTCGCGGTCGAGACTTCTGTATTGGATGGCCTCAGAAATGTGATGGCTTTTAATGTTATCAGAGGCTTCAAGATCAGCAATCGTTCTCGAAACTTTTAAAATTCTATCAAAAGCTCTTGCTGAAAGGTTAAGTTTTGCCATCGCTAGTTTGATGAGGTTTTGTGAAGCCTCATCAAGTTGACAATGTTTTTCGATTAGTTTTGGAGGCATTTGAGCGTTGTAATTAATGCTTTCAGTTTCAAATCTTTTGGATTGAATTTCACGTGCTTGGATCACACGCTCACGGATGGTTTCACTAATTTCGCCTTTCCGTTTGTCTGATAGTTGCTCGAATTCAACTTTTGGAATTTCCACATGAATGTCGATTCTGTCCAACAAAGGTCCAGAAAGTTTGTTCATATAACGCTGCATCTCGGTGACTGATGAGGTATTGTTCGGATCATCTGGGAAATAACCAGAAGGACTTGGGTTCATACTAGCCACCAGCATAAAACTTGCAGGATAATTGACAGTAAATCGCGCTCTCGAAATCGTAACTTCTCGGTCTTCCAAAGGTTGGCGCATCACTTCGAGAACACTTCGTTTAAATTCTGGCATTTCGTCCAAAAATAAAACACCATTGTGTGCTAAAGATATCTCGCCAGGTTGTGGATTTGTGCCGCCGCCGACTAGGGCCACGTCGGAGATCGTGTGATGCGGCGACCGAAAAGGACGAATGGTCATTAGTGAGGTTTCTGCTCCCATCTTCCCTGCCACCGAATGGATTTTTGTGGTTTCCAAGGCTTCTCGCAAAGTTAAAGGCGGAAGAATACTTGGGACACGTTTTGCAAGCATCGTTTTGCCACTGCCAGGAGGACCAATTAGAATAATATTATGTCCGCCAGCGGCAGCAACTTCAATGGCGCGTTTTGCCATTTCTTGACCTTTAACTTCAGAAAAGTCAAAAGGAAAATTAGTGATTTTTTCATTAAACTGTTTTCGAGTATCAACAATTGTGGGTTCAATCGTTTTTTCTCCATTGAAAAAGTCGATGACATCTTTTATATTTTCGACACCAAGAACATCAAGATTATCAACAATGGCTGCTTCCTGTGTATTTTGAATTGGAAGAATCATCCCTTTGAAACCCTCTTCGCGTGCTTTGATGGCGATTGGTAGAACGCCGCGCAGAGCTTGCAATCCACCATCCAAAGATAACTCACCCATGATAATGTAGTTGCTGACATTTTCTCCATTTATCATTCCAGACGCAGCAAGAATACCAATCGCAATACTCAAATCGTAGGCAGAGCCTTCTTTTCGAAGATCCGCTGGTGCCATGTTGATGGTAATTTTCTTGCCAGGAAGTTTGTAGCCAACATTTTTTAAAGCTGCCGAAATTCGGTAACTACTTTCTTTAATAGCGTTGTCAGGAAGACCAACAAGATGATAGCCGACGCCTTGGTCGACATTAACTTCAATGGTAATTGTAATGGCAGAAACACCATGAATGGTGCTTCCATAGATTTTTGTCAGCATTGGTGTTTGTTTTTATTAAAGTTAGTAAATATTTAATCACAAACATCAATTCACAAAAAAATGCCTTAGAATTTCTAAAGCATTTTAATAATATTTTGAAAAAAGTTTACATGAAGCGTTCTCCTTTTTTTAGATTTTTAAGATCAAGCACATAATCTTTGATGAGTTGGTCATGATCGCGTGGACAAATTAACAATGCTTTGTCCGTATCGACAACAATATAGTTTTTGAGACCATCGATCACAACCGCTTTGTTTTGATTTTTAACACGGATAACATTACCTTTTGAGTTATAAGTCAATACATTTTTAGAATTAATTGCATTGTTTTCGTCATTCTTCTGAGCGTTGGTATAGACTGACGTCCAAGTTCCAAGGTCACTCCAGCCAAGGTTTGAGGGAATGACATAGACATTATTTGCCTTTTCCAAAATACCATTATCAATAGAGATTTTATTAATTTTTGGATAAATAAGAGCGATGCATTCTTTTTCATTTTTAGCATTGTAATCGCAGCTGTCAAAAAGATGATTCATCTCTGGCAAGAATTTTTCAAAAGAAGAAATAATACTTTTAGCTGACCAAATGAAAATCCCTGCATTCCAAAGGAAATCTCCAGATTCTAAAAAGGCTTTTGCAATTTCTAAACTTGGTTTTTCTGTAAAGGTTTTAACTTTTGAAATTTCTTCTTTATCATTTTTGATAAATTGAATATAACCATATCCGGTGTCAGGACGTGTCGGTGTAATACCAAGAGTCACCAAGTAATCCTTGCTTTCGATAACACTGAAAGCATATTCAACTTTTTTAAGGAAAGTCGTTTCGTTCAAGATTAAATGATCAGCAGGAAGGACAATCATTTTGGCTTTTGGATTAATGGCTTGTATTTTTTTAGCCATATAAATGTTGCAAGCAGCTGTGTTTTTCATTACAGGTTCGCCAACAATATTTTCTGCTGAGATTTGAGGAAGTTGTTGCTCCACAAGTTCGGTGTACTCAGCATTGGTAATGACAAATATATTTTCGTTTGGAATAATCTGGCTAATACGATCATAGGTTTGCTGAATCATTGTTCTGCCAACACCTAAGATATCTTGAAATTGCTTCGGAAATTTTTTTGTGCTCATTGGCCAAAAACGACTTCCGATGCCGCCTGCCATAATAACACAATAATGATTGTTCATATCCTAAAATTTTTGAACTCTTGCTAATGGTTTAAATAAATATTTTTTACCATTTTTGAAGTTGGTGCAAAGATATAGCTTTTTTCTTTTTTCTTCGATTTTGTAGGCTTCTTCTCGATATCTAAAAGTGTCTCCGACTTCTAAAGATTCTACAAAAGCTTCATGCTCTTCAAGTTTATCAAAGTTAAAATACCTAACCAAATCCGAACTTGACATAAAGTTGGCTTTCGGACTTTTTGAAAACTTTTTCAAAATAATTTGCAAATCAGCTGGATAGACTTCCAAACTTTCTAGAAGCATGTTGGCGAAAGTCGTTTTCCATTCGGTGCCATGTGCTGCAATTCGTCGTCCATATTTTTCAAAAGCGATAAGATGCGCCAGCTCATGCGTCAAAACGAAGAAAAAAAGATTCGGTTCTAGAGTCGAATTAATTGTAATCGTATGCGATTGGTCTGGCATTTTGCGATAATCACCAAGTTTGGAATTCCGGTTTTTGGTAATTTTTATGTGAATGTAGTGTTCTGCAAACCAGAGCTTAAGAAATCCTAAACTATTTTCGGGAAGATATCTTTGCAAAGTTTCAATCGCCATTTTTGCTACGTACATTTGTCGTTACAAAAATACATATTTATCCTAAAAAGAATTCGTATTTTTAACTGCTAAACAAAAGCCGATTGTATTCTAAAATTTTACTGCTTTTAAGTCTTTTTTTATTGCTGGCATGCAACCAATCTGCAAAGGATTCCGCTACAGATAAAAAAGATAATCCGTTTTACGATAAAGCGTGGACTTTCTTTGACAAAGGACAGAAAGATAGCACATTCTTCTACCTAAACGAAGCCAAGGATTTGTTTATAAAAAACAATGACAGTTTTGGTGCTGCCAAAAGTCTTGTCAATATGGCGATTATCCAAGAAGAGTCTAGTGACAACTTCGGAAGTATGGAGACGAGTCTTATGGCTTTAACTTTTTTAAAAGAAAAAGACACAGCACATTTTAGCTTTCTTGCTAGTAATTATAATAGTTTGGGTGTTGTTTCTAATGAGTTGAAAGACTATGATAATTCAATTCGTTTTTATGAAAAGGCACTTTCGTTTTCCAAAGATAAAGAAGAGCAACTTATGCTTCGTAGCAATCTTGCCAACACTTATTTTAATCAAAAAAAATACAAAGAATCGAATCTTATTTACGAAGAACTCTTACAAGGTATTTCCGATAAAGACGATACTTATCCCAGAGTTTTGATGAATTATGTACGCAGCAAATATCACTTGGATTCTACATTTAATCCTCGAAAATTATTTGATAATGGCATTAAAATTTGTGAAGATAGAAAAGATGATTGGGGCTTAGATGCTGGTTATTGTTATTTGTCCGATTATTATTTGGATAGAAACAAAGACTCAGCTTTTTATTTTGCAAATTTGATGTATGCGAAAGCTAAAATTCTAAAATCGCCACAAGACAAAGTCGATGCTTTGCAAAAAATGATTAGTGCGGGAAAGATTAAAGATTCTAAATTGTATTTTGACGAATTCCATCATATTGACGATAGCTTACATTTGTCAACAGCGGCGGCGCGCAATCAGTTTGCATTGATTCGATATGAGGGTGAAAAAAATAAAGTCGAAAATGAACAACTGAAAATTGAGAATCTCCGAAAAAAGTATCAGGTTCGTAAACAACAATATATCACTGGTGGTTTTGTTTTGTTTTCGGTTTTATTGTTAATTGGGTTTTGGCTGTTCTATAGAAGACGTCGACAAAAATTGGCTTTGGAAGCAGAAAATATAATTAAAACCAATCGCCTCGCTACTTCCAAAAAAGTGCACGATGTTGTTGCAAATGGATTATATCGCGTGATGTCCGAGATTGAAAATAGTGATACTTTGGACAAAAATAAACTGCTATACACCTTGGAAGAAATGTACGAGAAATCGAGAGATATTTCTTACGATGAGCAAGACCTTGTTAAAAAAGATTTTGCTGAGAAGCTGTCAGATATGATCCGGTCTTTCGGAAGTGAAAGCATTCAGTTTTTTATTGTTGGAAATTCCGATGAGGTTTGGCAAGGTTTTGACGAAAATGCGAGAGAGCAGCTTTTTTTGGTGATTCAGGAATTGTTGGTTAATATGCGAAAACACAGCGAAGCATCGCGTGTTATTCTGAAATTTAACAATGAAAATTCGAGTCTAAATATTAGCTATAAAGATAATGGCGTTGGTATGGATGGCAAAACTTCAGGAAATGGCATCAAGAATACGGTTAACCGTATTTATAATCTAAAAGGAAAAATTATTTTTGAAGCCTCAATCGAAGGCGGGCTTCAGGTTGATATCGATGTGCCACATCAATTGTAAATAAAATGATGTTAAAAAAAGTTTTAATCGCAGAAGATTTTGAATCTACTAATTTTTCCTTGCAGAAGCTCTTGGAGGAGTTTGGCGTTCCAGTCGTGGACTTCGTGTATTATTGCGATGATGCTTATTCTAAACTAAGGAATGCTATCGATGAAAATTCGCCTTATGACCTTTTGATAACGGATCTAAATTTTGAAGAAGACCATTATGTTCAGGATTTAAAAAGTGGTGAAGACCTCATTAAAGCTGCGAAAAAATTACAGTCGAATCTTAAGCTTTTGGTTTTTTCTGCCAATACTAAATCTGGGGTTGTCGATCGTTTGGCTAAAAATTATAATATTGATGCTTTTGTAAGGAAAGCAAGATCAGATTCCAAAAACTTAAAATATGCATTAGAAGCGATTCAAAATGGGGAACGCTTCTTTTCGGAAGATCTAAAAAACTCAGTACGAAAGCTGAATACTTTTGAGTTTAGCAATTACGATATTAGTTTAATTGATTTGCTAGCAAAAGGAATTATGGTCAAAGAAATGCCGAAAGTTCTGGAAGAAAAGCAGATTAAACCTTTCGGGTTAAGTAGCATCGAGAAAAGAATTAGTCTTTTAAAAGATTCTTTAAATCTTCCCAACAATGCGCAATTGGTTGCTTTTTGTAAAGATTTAGGAATTATCTAGAAATAATGTTCCATTTTACGGTTTCCCGTATTTTTTATTGATCAAAGGCTTGTAGATTTGTGCCAACAAAGAGATGAAAATTCAATTTGTACCAAAAACACATAAAAATACACACACACTTTACATTTTTTGCGAAGAGGCCTGTTTCGAAAGAATTAGACCTCTTTTTTTTTGTTAAATGCGGTACATTTCCGTGTGCGGAAGATTGTCTTCTAGATACTTGTTATCTGTCGCGATGAAGCCAAAATCTCCATAAAATTTAATCAAATAATCCTGAGCAGAAATTCTGATGCTCGAAGTTTTGTAACGTGTTTCGATGCAGGTAATAGCATAAGCAATCAGTGTGCGTCCCAATTTTAGTCCACGATATTCTGGATGCGTTAGCACACGACCAATACTGGTTTCATCATACTTTACACCTTTGTCAAAAACGCGACAATAAGCCACGACTTTTCCGTCCAGCTCAGCCCAAATGTGAAGCGCCTTTTGATCGGTGTCGTCGGTGTCTAGATAGTAAGTTTCTTGTTCTACAATAAAAACTTCTTGTCTAACTTTTAGGATTGCATAGAGCTCGTCTCTTGTGATCTCCTCAAAAGCTTTAATTTTCCAAAGTAGCATTAGTCGAATCGGATTTTATTTTTTTGTAAATATTGGTTGGTTTGTTGGATGTAGCTTAAGATTTCGTCGCCACCTTGTTTTTTTTCAGCAGAAGTGATATACATTTGCGGCGCTTCTTCCCAAGTCTTAAGAAGTTCGGTCTCGTAAGTGTCAACATTGCGTTGCGCTCCTCCTGGCTTTAGTTTGTCAGCTTTTGTAAAAACAATTGAAAACGGAATACCACTTTCGCCGCACCATTGCATAAATTCTAAATCGATTTTTTGAGGCGTATGGCGGACATCAACCAGTACAAAAAGATTAACCAAGTTCTTTCTGTTAAGTATGTAATTGGTAATTAATTTTTCAAAATCTTTTCTCGTGTTTTTCGAAACTCTTGCATAACCATAACCTGGTAAATCCGTCAAATACCATTCATCATTAATTAAAAAATGATTGATAAGCTGTGTTTTTCCTGGTGTTTGTGAAGTTTTAGCAAGATCCTTGTGGTTCATCATTGCATTGATAAGTGATGATTTTCCAACATTTGATCGTCCGATAAAAGCATATTCTGGCAAATTTGGATCTGGACAATCTTGCCACTTTCCACTGCTTTTTACAAATTCCGCTGTTTTGATTAGCATAATCTATTAATTAAAAACCATTAAGATATTGTGCTCTTAATGGTTTGTTATTTTTTGTTTTTACATTACTTTTTGTAACCAAGCGTAAAGAATTTCGTTGAATTCTTTTGGCTTTTCCATCATGGCTGCGTGTCCACATTCTTCAATCCAATGCAATTCTGAATTTGGAATAAACTTGTGCATGTCTTCCGCAACTTCTGGTGGTGTAACATTATCTTGTTTTCCCCAAATAAGGCAAGTTGGACAAGTGATTTTTGGAAGGTCATTCAACATATTGTGTTTGATGGCGCTTCTTGCCAGCATCACTGTTTTAATGCCTTTCATACGATCGTTAACAACGTCAAAGACTTCGTCAACCAGTTCGTCTGTTGCAATTTCGGGATTGTAGAATACTTCTTCAGTTTTCTTTCTGATGTAATCTTTATCACTTTTTCTAGGGAAACTGTCACCAAATGTCCTTTCGTACAAGCCAGAGCTTCCTGTAAGGACTAGATTTTTGACAAGATCAGGACGTGCCAATGTAAGGATAAGCCCTACATGGCCACCCATCGAGTTTCCAACGATCGTTACAGGTTCTGTAATCTCTTGATCTTCGATAAATTTAATAACAAATTTGGCGATTGTCGTAAGATTGGTATTAAGAACAGGTAAATCGTATATCGGTAATTCGGGTACAAAAACTTGATAGCCTTTTTCTGAGAAGAAGTTAATAGTATCTTCAAAGTTGCTCAAACCGCCCATTAATCCATGTAAAAGGATCATAGGATGTCCGCTACCAGCTTCGATGTAATTGAATTTTCTATTTTTCTTTTTGAATATCATAAAGGTGCTTCGCAAATAAGCATTGCAAAAATACAAATAAAAGACAAAATTTTGTTTTTATACGGTCTTATTTCAAAAATATTAAAAAAGTTTAACTAAAATTTTCTATAATCTCGATTTTTTGTCAAATCAGTAATGGATTTGCCGAAAAGCTTGGGTTTATCATAGTTTCATAACATCTTTTAAGATAAAGTGTTTAAAATCAAATCTTTAAATAGGTGCTTTTTTGTGTTAAAAGTTATAAACATTAAGTAAAATTGTGGGAGAAAGTGGGAGAAAGTGGAAAAAAATTATATAAATTTGTCCCAAATGAATCATTTCATCGGAACATACGAGTGTAAAATTGATGACAAAGGTCGCATCAAACTTCCTACTTCGCTGGCGAAGCAGTTGGAAGTCTTTGGTGATCAGACGGTTATTGTCAAGCGCTCTGTATTTAACGATTGTCTTGAAGTTTATCCTAAGAAAAACTGGGAGCCTGTCATGCAACAAGTGAATGGTCTCAACAGATTTGTGAAGAAAAATGTTGAGTTTATCAGAATTTTCACAGCAGGTGTTAAAGTTGTCGAACTTGACTCTAGCTCAAGATTGCAAATTTCTAAAGATCTTGCGGTTTACGCAAATCTTAGCAAAGATATTGTGATTGCGAGCGCTGGCGAATTGTTCGAGCTTTGGGATAAAGAAGCTTATGAAGCGATTATCAACGCTGGGACTGTAGATTTTGCAAGTCTGGCGGAAGAAGTAATGGGAAATAATAATAATGACGATGTATCATAATCCAGTTTTGTTAAAAGATAGTGTAGATGCTTTGGTGACTAATCCAGATGGTGTCTATGTGGATTGCACTTTTGGTGGCGGTGGGCATTCTCGTGAGATTTTGTCTAGGTTGTCTCCAGAAGGGCGTTTGTTTTCTTTTGATCAGGATACGGATGCTTTGAAGAATGCTTTGGATGATTCTCGTTTTACATTGATTAATCAGAATTTTAGATTCCTCGAAAATTCGATGTTAATGTATGGCGTTCCTCAAGTGGATGGAATTTTGGCAGACTTGGGCGTTTCTTCGCATCAGTTTGATGAAGCTGATCGTGGATTTTCAATTCGTAGCAATGCGCCTTTGGATATGCGAATGAATGTGATGCAAGGTCTTGACGCGAAGAAGGTTATTAACGAATATGAAGAAGAGCAGCTTGCGGACATCTTTTATTATTATGGTGAATTACGCGAAGCGAGAAAGTTAGCGCGCCAAATTGTCCACCATCGCAAAAATAAACTGATTGAAACAACGCAGGATCTGAAAGATATTTTCAGTTATATACCATCGCATAAGAGCAACAAATTTTTTGCGCAAGTCTTCCAAGCGGTAAGAATTGAAGTGAATCAGGAGTTGGATGTGTTGAAGGAAATGCTGCTTCAGTCTTATAAAATTTTAAAACCAGAAGGTCGTTTGGTAGTGATTTCTTACCATTCTTTAGAAGATCGTTTGGTGAAAAGATTTTTGAAAAACGGAATGTTCGAAGGTGAGCCAGAACGCGATATATATGGAAATTTTAAAAAGTCATTTGACTTGATAAAAACCAAAGCTATTATTCCTGATGATAAGGAGATTGAAGAAAATTCTCGTGCTAGAAGTGCGAAAATGAGAATAGGAAGTAAAGTTTAAATAAAATAGAAATTTAGAATTGGCTAAAAGAAACCTTAACCGACCAAAAAAGAAGTTAACCGTGATGGACATCATCAAGGGGAATTTTCTTAATCGTGATGAGGTTACAGTTCATTACAAATATTTTTTGATGGTCTTCGGATTGTTAATGGTGATGATCTACAGCAACCACTTGGTTGGTAAAAAAATCGAACGCGTTAACGAATTAAAAGAGGAAACAGAAGAATATAAATCACGAAATGCCTACGCGCAAAGTAGATTGATTAAGATAAAATTAGAATCAGAATTAGGGAAAGAAATGTTGAGCGACTCACTAATGACCTTAGAAAGTCACCCAATGAAACTCCTTATAAAACTAGATAGCACAGATGTCAAAAGAAAACAATGATTACGAAAAGAAGCGTTCCAAAGCGTTGAGATGGGGCTACCTTTTTGCATTGGTAGCTTTTGGTCTCTTTACGATATTTTTGATTCGTATTCTTATTTTGCAAAATACCAATGTTGAGGAGTTTCAGAATAACTATATCAACAAAAATTACCGCGAAGCAACGCTAAAAGCCGCTCGTGGAAATCTTTATGCTGCGGATGGTTCTATCTTGGCAACAACCGTGATGCGTTATGATATCTATTTGGATTTCAAAACGATGCGCGATACCATTTATCAAAATAACATTGGAGAATTAACAGATTCTTTGGCGGTAATGTTTGATAAGCCGAGAAGTTATTTCCGTGCAAAATTCGATGAGCAAAAGAAGAAGAAAAATCAATATTACGCTTTAGCGAAAGGACTTGACTTTGACGAGTACGACAGAATCCGAAACTTCCCAATTTTTAACAAAGGTAAAAATAGAGGAGGTTTTATCGTAGATAGAAACTTTAAAAGAGAGCTTGCAACAACACAAATTGGTGCTGGTACAATTGGAGCAGATAACGAAAATGGAAAGTCTGGACTAGAAGGTGCTTTTAGTAAATATTTGACAGGTACAGATGGCAAACGTCTGGAACAAAGAATTAATGCATCACAGTGGAAACCAATCGATTATTGGAAAGTTCAAGAACCTGTTGATGGTGAAGATGTGTACACGACTTTGGATTTGAGAATTCAGGATATTGCGCATACCGCTTTAGAAAATCAGTTGATTAATTTCGATGCAGACCATGGTTGTGTTGTCGTTATGGAAACCCAAACTGGGAAAGTTCGTGCGTTGGTTAATCTTCGCAGAACCGAACCTGGCGTTTATGTTGATGCGTACAATTACGCTGTTAAAGATGCGCAAGAACCAGGATCTATCATCAAAACGATGTCAATTTTGGCAGCGATGGATGACGGATTTGTGGACGAAAATACAAAGGTAAATATCGGAAATGGTAGCTGGACGTATGCGGGACAGTTAATTACAGATGGTCACGGTGGCGGAACTTATGATGTTAGTGATGTTTTAGCAAAGTCAAGTAATGTTGGTGCAGCTAAAATTATTACGTCACATTATGCTGACAAACCTGAAGTGTTTTTGGATCACTGGAGAAGATGGAAGATGTTTGACAAAATGGATATCGAACTTCCAGGAATCGCAAAACCATCTATCCAGACACCAAAAAGTAAGCGTTGGAACAAGGCGACTTTAGCATCTTTGGCGTATGGTTATTCGTCAAGTTTTAGCTTGTTGCAATTGACAACGTTTTATAATGGTGTTGCAAATCATGGTAAAATGGTGAAACCGCTTTTCATCGATAAAGTGATGAAAGACGGAAAAGTACTGTATGATGCTAAACCAGAAGTTTTGGTAAATAAAATGGCGTCAGACAAAGCGATAAAAATGATGACGGATGCGCTTACCAAAGCTGTAGAAAAAGGAACTGCGAAAAGTATCTATACCCCAAATCTTAAAATCGCTGGTAAAACAGGGACGGCAAGATTCGAATATTGGAAGCCAGGACCAAGAAAATACCAAGCCTCTTTTGCTGGTTTTTATCCATCCGACAACCCAAAATATACATGTATCGTCATGATTAACCAGCCAGATACATCAAAAGGATTTTATGGTGGTTCGGTTTCGGCGCCTGTTTTTAAAGAGATTGCTGGTAAAACATTTTTGAAAACACCACTTAATGTGGAAAAGGAAATGTTGGTGGAGCATCCAGTTAAGCTTGACAAGATGATTGAGCCAGACAGAAAAATTTTGGTGGAGAATAAGCAAATGCCAAACGTTGTTGGGATGATTGGTAAAAATGCAATTCCGCAATTGGAGAATTTGGGTTATCGTGTAGACTTCAAAGGTGTTGGAAAAATATTGGAACAATTCCCAACTGCAGGAGCAACAATTGGTAAAAATCAAAGAATATATCTGACTTTACAGAAATAACGAATTGAAAATGAATTTAGAAAAATTATTAGCAAACATCACGGTTTTAGAAACTAAAGGAACTTTGGACAAAGAGGTTTCTGTGTTGGTTTTTGACAGTAGAAAAGCTGTTGAAAATGCTTTGTATGTTGCTATTAAAGGTGTGGTTGCAGATGGACATTCATTTATTAATTCGGCGATTGAAAAAGGTGCAACGACTGTAGTTTGCGAAGTTTTGCCAGAAACGATTAACGAAGGTGTTACTTATATTTTAGTAAAAGATTCGTCGAAAGCTTTAGGGCATTTAGCTTCAAACTTCTACGACAATCCATCTAAAAAATTAAACTTAGTTGGTGTTACAGGAACTAACGGAAAGTCTTCTGTAACAACTTTGTTATTTGATATTTTTAAAAATTTGGGTTATCCATCAGCGCTTATTTCAACCGTGGAATATCGCATTGCTGATGAGGTTATCCCAAGTACACATACAACGCCAGATGTTATTCGCCTTAACGAAATGTTGGCGAAAGCAGTTGACAAAGGTTGCGAATATGCTTTTATGGAAGTAAGTTCTCATGGCATTGTGCAAGATCGTATCGAAGGTTTGCATTTTAAAATTGCAGGTTTCACGAATATCACGAGAGACCATTTGGACTATCACAAAACTTTCGAAAACTATATTCAAGCCAAGAAAAGATTTTTTGATGAGTTAGAAGTTGGTGCCATTGCGATTACCAATGCAGATGATAAAAACGGAAGTGTGATGTTGCAAAATACCAAAGCAACTAAAAAGTCTTTCGCGATGAAGACGATGGCAGATTTCCACGGAAAATTATTGGAAGTGGATTTCAATGGAATGTTGTTAAATTTTAATGGTAAAGAATTTTGGACAACTTTAACAGGGAAGTTCAATGTTTATAATCTACTGTTGGCGTTTGGTATTGCGACAGAATTGGGAATGGAAGAGGATGAAATTTTACAAGCGATTTCAAAACTTCAACGTGTTAATGGTCGTTTCGAAACGATGAAATCTGATAGCGGGATTTTCTTCGTTGTCGATTATGCGCACACGCCAGATGCTTTAGAAAATATTTTGGACAGCATTAACGAAATCCGCACCAAAAATGAAAGATTGATTTGTGTCTTTGGTTGCGGCGGCGACAGAGATCACGGCAAACGTCCACAGATGGGAAAAATTGCGTCGCAAAAAGCAACTTTGGCGATCATCACATCCGATAATCCAAGAACTGAAGATCCAACTGCGATTATCAAAGAAATTGAATCTGGTGTTGAGCCTCAAAATTTTAACAAATATATTTCGGTGCCCGATCGTAAAGAAGCCATTAAAATGGCTATCAAGTTTTCGGAACCAAAAGACATTATTTTGGTGGCTGGGAAAGGTCACGAGACTTATCAGGAAGTTAATGGTGTCAAACATCATTTTGATGACAAGGAAGTTATCACAGAGTTGTACAAATTAATGGGAAAATAAAATTGGAATAGGTTTTTAGCTAAGGAATCTTAGAAGTCCAAAAACTAAAAACCAAGAACCAAAAACTAAAAATATTATGTTATACTACCTAAACGAATATTTCATCAGTCATGGCATCCATATTCCGGGGATGAACTTGTTTCGATACATTTCGTTTCGAGCGGCAATGGCTGTATTATTTTCACTGATTATTGCTTTGGCGTATGGGAAGAAAATCATCAACTATTTGCGCAAAAAGCAAATGGGCGAATTGGTTAGAGATTTGGGTTTAGCAGGTCAAAAACAAAAAGAAGGAACACCAACAATGGGCGGAATTATTATTATTGTTGCGACCATTATTCCAGTGCTTTTGTTTACCAGGATTACAAATGTATACATTGTTTTGTTGATTGTTTCAGTCTTTTGGATGGGCGCAATTGGCTTCCTAGATGATTATTTAAAAAAGATTAAAAAAAATAAAGACGGATTAAAAGGGAAATTCAAGGTTATAGGACAAGTTGGTTTGGGGCTGATTGTCGGTATTACGATGTACTTTCATCCAGATGTTGAGGTTAAAAGAAAATATTCTGATGCTAAAGTTGTCAACCGTAACAATGTTGAAAAAAACTTTATGCCAGAGGAGAGAATTCCTGTTTCGACGGTACCTTTCACAAAGAATAACGAATTCGACTATTCGGGGATTTTGTTTTGGATGAGTCCAGAAGATGCTCACGAGTGGTCTTGGGTAGTTTTTATCCCAATTGTTATTTTCATTGTAACGGCCGTATCCAATGGTGCCAATATCACTGATGGAATCGATGGACTAGCCGCCGGAACCAGTACCGTCATATTGCTGACTTTGGCATTTTTGGCTTACCTGTCGGGTAATATTATTTTTGCCGATTATCTCAATATTATGTTCCTCCCAAATATGGGCGAAACCACAATTTTTGCGCTAGCCTTAGTTGGTGCAGTCATTGGATTTTTTTGGTACAATACCTATCCGGCACAGGTCTTCATGGGAGATACCGGAAGTTTGATGTTGGGTGGAGTAATCGCTGTTTTGGCAATTATTTTAAGAAAAGAATTATTAATCCCTGTGCTTTGCGGAATTTTCTTGGTAGAGAATCTTTCTGTCGTGCTGCAGGTGATTGTTTTTAAATATAGAAAAAGAAAATACGGTTTAGAATATGCTCAAAATAACCGTCTGTTTTTGATGTCGCCTTTGCACCATCATTATCAGAAGAAAGGTTACCACGAGAGCAAAATTGTAAACAGAGCAATTATTTTGGGAATGTTGTTAGCAATTATTTGTTTGATAACACTCAAAATCAGATAACACAACTTGAATATGAAAGTAGTTATTTTAGGCGGAGGCGAAAGTGGCGTTGGAGCTGCGTTTTTGGCGAAAAAGAAAGGTTTCGATGTATTCCTTTCCGACATGGGCGAGATTCGCGACAACTATAAGGACGAGTTAAGAGACTTAGGTGTTGACTTCGAAGAAGGTCAGCATACGGAAGAGCGCATTCTTTCGGCGGATTGGATTATCAAAAGTCCTGGAATCCCCAAAAAAGCGGACATCGTTCTTAAAATCAAAAACAAAGGCATTAGATTGTCTTCGGAGATAGAATTTGCGTCAGAATTTACGGATGCTAAAATTGTTGCGATTACAGGAAGTAATGGTAAAACAACAACAACGTCTTTAATTTATCACATTTTAAAAGAAGACGGCTTCAATGTTGGGCTTGGTGGTAACATCGGAAAAAGCTTTGCAAAACAAGTGGCGGAAGAAAGTTTCGATTATTATGTTTTGGAAGTTTCTAGTTTCCAATTAGATGATATCCAGACGTTTCGACCATACATTTCATTATTGTTGAATTTGTCAAAAGACCATCTGGATCAATACAATTACAATTACGAAGAATATGCTTTAGCGAAATTCAGAATTACCGAAAACCAAGATCAGCAAAACTTTTTCATCTATAATAAAGATGATGAAATGAGCCAAAAGATTTTGGAAAGGCTAGATCTTAAAGTTAATAAAGTGCCATTCTCAATGACCGAGAAATTGGAATATGGTGCTTATGCAACTGATTCTAATATTGTTGTGAATGTTGATGAGCATTTCGAAATGAAAATCGACGAGCTTTCATTGATGGGAAAACACAATGTTGCGAATAGTCTAGCGGCGAGTATTGCTGGTAAATTATTGAATATCAGTAATGAAAGTATTCGCAATTCGCTAATGACTTTCCAGGCGGTTGAACACAGATTAGAAAATGTTGCCGAGGTGCGTGGCGTTAGATACATCAACGATAGCAAGGCAACCAATGTTAATGCAACTTACTTCGCTTTAGAAAGTATGAAGCAGCCGACGATTTGGATTGTTGGTGGAAAAGATAAAGGCAACGACTACACCGAGATTGAAGAATTGGTGAAGAAAAAAGTGAAAGCTATTGTTTGTCTAGGTGTTGACAATCAAAAGATTATCGACTTTTTTAAAAATGATAAAGAGCAAATCTATGACACATCGAGTATGGAAGATGCTGTTAAAGTTTGTTCACAATTGGCAGAAGAAGGTGACACGGTATTGTTATCACCATGTTGTGCAAGTTTTGACTTGTTCAATGGATATGAAGACCGCGGCGACAAATTCAAAGCAGAAGTTTTGAAATTAATTAATCAAAAGTAGAAGATTACGGAAGATGGAAAACCAAGTGGCAGAAAGCAAATTCGAATTACTAAAGGGCGACAAAGTCCTTTGGATGGTTATCATTTTGATATCCTTTCTGTCGATATTTCCTGTTTATTCGGCAAGTTCCAACTTGGAGTATATCGCTAATAACGGTACAACAACTTCGCACATCCTAAAGCACATGGTTTTCCTTGTAATCGGTTTAGGCATTATGCGTGGTATTGGTGCTATCCGATACGAATATATTGGAAAGCTAAGTTCCATTTTGTTGACGATTACAGTAGGATTGTTGTTTGTTACGATGTTTACAGGACAGACCATTGATGGTGCGAGTGCATCGCGTTGGTTGAAGATTCCAGGAACACCAATTTCGTTTCAGCCATCATCTTTTGCTTATTTAATGTTAATCATTTATCTGTGTCGATATTTAACAAAGAAGATTGCAAGAGAGCGACTTCCCATTGAAAATGTCTTGTACATTTTTGGACCAATTTTATTGGTTTTTGCTTTGGTTGCTAAAGATAATGGTTCTACAGGATTAATGATTTTAATTGTGTCCATCGCTGTTTTGGTGTTTGGACAATTGCATTGGAAATACATTGCAGGTTTTATTTCGGTATCAGTAGTTGCTGTAATATTGTTTTTGTTGGTCGCGCTTAATACAAGCATCATTAACAACAACCGTGTGCATACTTGGATGAGCCGTGTAGAAACCTTTACCAGTGCTAAAAAAAATGCAGATGTCGAAGACGAATCTTTAAAGGCTAAAAACTACCAAGTAATGCAAGCAAAAGCAGCCATTGTACATGGTGGTTTTTATGGAATCGGCCCAGGAAAAAGTGCATTGAAGCAAACACTTCCACAATCGGTTTCCGATTTTATTTTCGCAATTATTGTGGAAGAATATGGTTGGCTTGGCGCCTTTGTGCTGATAAGTCTTTACATGATCATGATGATTAGGATTGTGATGATTGCTAGTAAGATGCCCGCTTTCTTTGGTTCCTTGTTGGTACTCGCCATTGGACTTATGATTTTCGTGCAATTGGGTGTTAATATCGCAGTTGCTGTTAATTTGATTCCTGTTACAGGACAGCCTTTACCGTTGATTAGTTATGGTGGTACATCGATGTTGGTAACCTACATTCAGTTGGGAATTATTTTAAGTATCAGCTCTCGAATCCAAGTTTATGACGAAGAAGGTTTGGGTAAAAAACAAACAATCGAAGAGATTAATGATATCGCATAAAGCGAAAAGAGTCCCGAAGGGACGATTTAACAGAGAATTGGACAAGGTACAATAAAAGAGAAAATAATTTTTAAAGCAATAAAGTCCCGAAGGGACGACTTAAGTAAGAATAGGATGAAGTCCTATTTTAAAAAGCATGATAAAGATTTAACAAAGAATAAAACGAAGTCCTGTAAAAGAGAAGATAATTTTTAAAGCAATAAAGTCCCAAAGGGACGACTTAAATAAAAATAGGACGAAGTACTATTGCATAAAAAGACGAAAGGATAAAGTCCTGAAAGGACGATTTAATAAAGAATAGGACAAAGTCCTATTAAAAAAAATAGGATAGAGGCTTAATAAAGAATAGGATGTAATCCTAATTAAATAAAAACAAATGAACAAATTAAAAGTTTTATTATCAGGTGGCGGAACAGGAGGACATATCTTCCCTGCAATCGCTATTGCTGATGAAATCAAAAGAAGATTTCCTGAAGCTGAGTTTTTGTTCATTGGTGCAAACGGCAAAATGGAAATGGAAAAAGTTCCAAATGCAGGTTACAAGATTGAAGGTGTTAACATTGCAGGAATTGACCGCGGAAATATTTTGTCCAATTTTAAATTACCATTCAAGCTTTTGTCAAGTTTATCAAAAGCAAAAAAAATAATAAAAGAATTTCGTCCAGATGTTGCGATTGGGACGGGAGGATTTGCAAGTGGACCAGCTTTGTGGGCAGCGTCAAGATTGGGCGTTCCGACTTTCATCCAGGAGCAAAATGCCTATCCAGGTGTTACCAATAAGTTGCTGAGCAAAAAAGCAAAAGCGGTTTTCACAGCTTATCCTAATATGCAAAAGGATTTTCCGAAGACGAAAGTTATATTCTCTGGAAATCCGATTAGACAGAGTATCGTCACGGATATGTTGGATTCCAAAATGGCTAAGGAGCAGCTTGGTTTGGATGCAGACAAGCTGTGCATTTTGTCTGTTGGAGGATCTTTAGGTTCTCGAACGCTTAACAATGGCTGGAAAGATAATCTGGTAGAATTCGGAAAAGAAAATATGCAACTTATCTGGCAAACGGGAAAGACAGATTACAAGAATATAGTTGAAGAATTGACCAACAACCAACAAACGATAACAACCAACCATATTCAAATTAAAGAATTTGTTTATGAAATGCCATTGGCATATTCTGCGGCGGATGTTATTGTGTCAAGAGCTGGTGCGATTGCAATTTCCGAATTGTCGGTTGCTGGCAAGCCGGTGTTATTGGTGCCTTTCCCTTTTGCAGCGGAAGATCATCAAACCAAAAACGCACTCAATTTGGTTGAGAAAAATGCCGCAAAAATGGTAAAAGATTCAGAGATGAAGGACTTGTTTTGGCCAACATTAATGAGTATTTGCAAGGATGAAAATCTAAGAGCAGAAATGTCCACAAACATCAAAACTTTTGCTAAGCCAAATGCAACAGTTGAGATTGTTGATGAAATTTTAAAAACGATAAAACATGTTTAAAAAGTTAGTTTACATATTGCCTCTTATTTTGCTAACAAGTTGCAGTTCGTGGGCTTATAAGCCTACACCCAAAGAGCATCTTAGCAAAGAAAGAATTGCCTTAGCAAAATCTTTTGCTCAAGAATTTATCCGCAAATGCGAAAATAAAGATTATACACCACTTGTTGGTTTTAATCTAGATTTTAATCTCAATGCTATTCTACAAAAAGAAGAAGAGTTTAAAAAACAATGTGAAAAACATGAAGCAAAATACGGAAAGGTTATAGTTGGAGATTACCATAGTGCTATTACACCAAATACACCGAGAGATTATTCTGATTTTATTGTTTTCAATATGACATCAGAGAAGAAAGATTCTCTTAAGTATATGGCAGTTATGGTGTATAGAGATAAAGATTATTTGGCAGGATTTACCTTAGTAAAAACCCCAGCTCCAAAATTTAAATTTAAATTTTAATGAACTATCTAAATACATTTAAGCATTTTTATTTCATCGGTATCGGCGGTATCGGGATGAGTGCTTTGGCGAGATATTTCCACGCATCAGGTCGCGAGGTTTTAGGTTATGATAAAACCAATACCAAGCTGACGACGCAACTAATGGAGGAAGGAATCAACATCACTTTTGAAGATAAAATTGATGACAAAGTAAAAGCTTTGTCGCCCAAAGATACGTTGGTGATTTATACACCAGCGATTAAGACTTTAGGTATTTTAGATTATTTTCAAGATGGCGGATTTACCATTCAGAAGCGTGCAAAAGTTTTAGGATTGGTAACCGAAGATACGCAGTGTATTGCGGTTGCAGGTACACACGGGAAGACGACAACTTCGACACTTATTTCACATTTGTGCAAAGAAGCCAATTTGCCGTTTTCTGCTTTTTTAGGCGGAATTTCGGAAAATTTTAAATCAAATTTTCTTTACAACGGTAACGAACTTTCTGTAGTTGAAGCCGACGAATATGACAGAAGCTTCCTAAATCTTTCACCAGATTGGGCAGTTGTAACTTCGATGGATGCTGACCATTTGGATATCTATGGCGACAGAAACCACATCGAAGAAGGTTTCCGTGCATTTGCAGCTTTGGTACCAGAGGACAAGCAACTTTTTGTGAGAAAAGGCTTGGACATTGGTCGTCCGCACGAGACTTATGCGGTTAATGAAAAAGCCGATTATTATTCGGATAATTTGAGAATGGATCATGACAAAATTTATTTTGACTTCCATACGCCGACAGAGACGATCAAAGATTTCGTTTGGGAAATTCCTGGTATTCACAATGTTGAAAATGCTACGGTTTCTTTAGCGATTTTAAATAAAATGGGTGTTGATTTTGAAACGCTCAAAAAAGCGATTGCAAATTTTAAAGGTATTAAAAGACGTTACACAAAACATATTTTTGATAACGGAAAAATATACATCGACGATTATGCGCACCACCCAACGGAGCTGAATGCCGTGATTGGTTCGATCAAAACTTTCTATCCAAATAAGAAATTGTTGATTGCTTTCCAGCCGCATTTATTTAGTAGAACGCGCGATTTTGCGGACGATTTTGCGAAAAGTATTGCAAAAGGAGATGATTTGCTTTTGTTAGACATCTATCCTGCACGCGAACTTCAGGAGAATTTCCAAGGCGTGACATCTGCTTGGTTATTGGACAAAGTGGAAGCCGAAAACAAAGAAGTCGTGACTTTAGACGAGAGTTTAGAAAAGATTAAATCTAAAGATTTCGACATTTTGTTGACTGTTGGTGCAGGAAATATTGATACGCTTTATGATCCAATTATGGAATGGTTGCCAACAATATAGTTGATAAGATTTAAGACAAAAAAAGAAAAGTACAGTTAGAATTGTACAATAAAGAATGAAGAATAAATACAGAATATTAAAAATTTTAGTAACCGTAGGATTATTGGTTTTCTTGCTGAGTTTCTCTTTGAAGCGCTTCAGCGAAAAGCCAGTTTCTGAACCTAAAGTTAAGCTAAATGAAACAGCGCCTTCTGTATATTTTATTTCAGAAAAAGAAGTATCGGAATTGATAAAGAAAAACAATCCCGAAAACAAAATTGGGACTTTGGACATTCCAAAGTTAGAGAAGTCGCTCAATGATAATAGTTATGTGGACAGCGCCAATGTTTATTTGGACCTTAATGGTACCTTACATATCGATGTTAAACAAAGGGTTCCTGTTTTTAGACTTCAAAAAGGAGGTAAGGATTTTTATGTAGATGCTAATGGCTCCGAATTTCCGATTTCTAAAAACTACTCGTTTCCGTGCCTTTTGGTTTCTGGCGATGTTAAAAAAGACGAATACAAAGCTTTAGGAAATCTGGTTGAGAAGATTGACAAAGACGATTTTAGTAAAAAATACTTTATTGGTATTTCAAAATACAAAGATGATTATAGTTTGCTGACGAGCGAAGGTAATTACAAAGTAGAAATTGGAGATCTTGACAATATTGATTTCAAGGTTAAAGGTTTTAAAACTTTTGTTGAAAAATATCTTATTTACCAAAATCCAGATAAGTACAAAAGGATTTCGGTTAAATATGAAAACCAAATTGTAACAACGCTTAATCCTTATTTTAAGGAGAATGATAGTCTTCTGCGTGCGCAACAAAAAGCTTTGGAAAAACCTTTAGCGAAAGTTGAGAAGAAAGCAGAAACAGCAAAAGTGGACAAAAAGGAAAATAAGCCTGCTGCTTCTAAACCAAAATCGGAAGCCAAGCCGAAATCTGAAGCGAAACCAAAGGCTGAACCAAAAAAACAAGAAAAACCAAAAACTGCGCCTAAGCAGGATAAACCAAAAACACAACAAAAAACTTCTCCTAAAAAAGAAGCCACGAAGAAAAAAACAAAAGTAGTAGTAGAATAAAAAAATCAAATCGAGCATAAAAATGGAAAATCACGAGTATTCAGTAGGTCTAGACATTGGGACAACAAAGATTGTTGCCATTGTTGGTAGACGCAACGATCGAGGAAAGATCGAGATCCTCGGCGTAGGAAAAGCAAAAAGTCTCGGCGTACACAAAGGGATTGTTAACAATATTGCGCAGACGATTAGCTCAATCAAAGCGGCAGTAGAACAGGCAGAAGCTAGCGCTGGTGTTTCAATTCGTAAAGTGACGGTTGGGATTGCGGGCAAGCATATCCGCTCTTTGCAACATTCGGATTATATCATGAGAGAACATCCGGACAAGTACATCACAGAAGACGACATCGAAGCCCTTAAAGATCAGGTTAAGAAGTTGGTGATGCTTCCTGGTGAAGAAATTATCCATGTTCTTCCACAGGATTACAAAGTAGATTCTGAAGGCGAAATCCAAGAGCCAATTGGTATGCATGGTAAGCGTCTAGAAGCTAACTTCCATGTTGTTGTAGGACAAATGGGATCTATTCGTAACATCGTAAGATGTATCCGCGAAGCAGGTCTGGATATGGAAGCTTTGACGCTAGAACCTTTGGCATCGTCAGAATCTGTTTTAACAAAAGAAGAAAAAGAAGCTGGTGTTGCGATTGTTGACATTGGCGGCGGTACAACAGATATCGCTATCTTCAAAGATAATATCATCCGTCATACTTGTGTTATTCCTTACGGTGGTGGGATTATCACAGATGACATCAAAGAAGGATGTTCTATTATCGAAAAACATGCAGAAAAGCTGAAAGTTAATTTTGGTTCTGCAGTTCCAGATTTAGAAAAAGACAGCACCTTTGTAACCATTCCTGGTTTGCATGGTCGTCCAGATAAAGAAATTTCGCTAAAGATGTTGGCGCAGATTATTAGTGCCCGTATCGAAGAGGTTTTAGAAATGGTAAATACCGAACTAAAAGCTTACGGCGCATTCGAGCAAAAGAAAAAATTAATTGCTGGTATTGTTTTGACAGGTGGTGGATCTAACCTAAAACACCTAAGACAGTTGGCAAACTACATTACAGGATTCGACAGCAGAATTGGTTTCTCTAACGAGTATGTTAGCAATGACAAAAACCAACAACTGAAAGGTCCAGAGTATGCAACATCTATCGGATTATTGATGGAGAGTCTTAAGATTCGTGACAAAAAAGAAACCATCAACGAACCAGAAAAAGTTGAAGAAGTTGTAGAAAAGAAAGTTGAGCCAGAAGTAATCAACTCAACAGAACCAGAAGAAACTAAACTTGTACAAGAAGTGATCAAAGACCATAAGCAAAAAGGTGGTCGATTGACATTCGGGCAATCAATTTTAGAAAAAGTTAAAAAATTCTTTGAAGAAGTAGAATAAAATTAGAAGCTAAAAAGCTATTTTTAAATAGTAAAAGCGGAACATAGCATAATATAACAACAATGGAAAATACAAATAGCAATCAAGGATTTTCATTTGACCTACCAAAAGGCAACTCTGCGATCATCAAAGTTATTGGTGTTGGTGGCGGTGGAAACAATGCACTTAAGCACATGTACGAAAAAGGAATCTACGGTGTAGATTTCGTGATTTGCAATACAGACGCTCAAACTTTAGATAATAACCCTGTCGCTAACAAAGTTCAGTTAGGCATTACAATGACCGAAGGTCTTGGCGCTGGTGCTGATCCTGAAGTTGGCGAAAAAGCAGCTATCGAAAGTATCGACGAGATCAAAGCCGCAATGGGACAAAATACCAAAATGGTTTTCATCACAGCAGGTATGGGCGGTGGTACTGGTACAGGTGCTGCGCCAGTTATCGCGAAAGTGGCTAAAGAGATGGGCATTTTAACTGTGGGTATTGTAACAGTACCTTTCAGTTTCGAAGGCAAAAGACGTCTTGACCAAGCAGAATTAGGTTTGGATAAATTGAGAAATAACGTTGACTCACTTATCGTTATTAACAATGATAAATTAAGACAACAATTCGGAAACTTAGGATTCAAATCTGGATTCTCAAAAGCCGATGAAGTGTTGACAAATGCTGCGAAAGGTATGGCAGAAGTTATTACAGGTTACTTCGATGTTAACATTGACTTCCGTGATGCCAAATCTGTACTTCAGAATTCTGGTACAGCGCTAATGTCAACTGGTACTGCACAAGGCGAAAACAAAGCGGAAGAAGCTGTTAAAAAAGCTTTGGACTCTCCGTTATTGAACGATAACAAAATTACTGGTGCGAAAAATGTTTTACTTCTTATCCGTTCTGGTAACGAGGAAGCAACAATGGACGAAATCGGTATCATCAACGACTATATCCAAAGAGAAGCTGGTAACACAGCAGATATTATTTTCGGGGTTGGTTCGGATGAAGAATTAGGTGATGCAATCAGCGTATTGGTTATCGCTACAGGATTCTCAAAAGATGATGTTAGACAAACTAACGCTAAAGAGCCAATTGAAAAAATTAATCTTTTTGGCGACAGAGATCCAAATATGCCAAGACGCACAGATTCTCCTTTCAAGACAAGAGCTGAAAGAGATGCAGAACATGGTTTCGACAACGGAGGCAAAAATGTTTTCCGTCTAGAAGATGACGAGGATTTTTCAACTCCCAATTTTCCAACTAATAATTTCGCGGGGGCTGCTGTAGAAGAAGTTCCGCAAGAAGTTAAGTTTTTCGAAAAAGAAGAATCCGAAAGCTTCAACCAAAATTGGGAGCAAGACGAAGCACCTCAAGAATTCAACCTTTTTAATTATGATGAAGAGGAAGAATATAGTCAAAATGAAGACTTAGAAGCGCAAGCTTTTACTTTTGAGGTGGAAAACAAAGTTACGCCGCAACAAAGTATCCAAATCACCGACGAGGAAAAACCTGTTGAAATTAACTTTGTAATCAACGAGCCTATCAAAGAAGAAGCTTTGTTTGTACACAAGGAAGAAGAAGTTGAGGCAAAGATTAATCGTGTAGAGGAAGACGTTGAAGAAGATTTTAACCCAGTTTTCGAAAGAGAAATTAAGGAAGAAATCCAAGTTCCAAAACCTGATATGCTTTACAATCGTCCTGCGGTTAACGAGCCAAAACCAATCGAAAAGCCAGTTGAAAAAACTTTTGAAAAGCCAGTTGTAGAAGAAGCAATTGACGAGTCGGAGTTTACTTTTATCAACAAGTCGCCAGAGTCTAACAAGATTCAGGAAAGAAGAAACAAGCTAAAAGAGTTTAACTCACGTTATCAAAAATTCGATCACGTCGAAGAGTTTGAAAACATTCCAGCATTCAAAAGAAAAAATATTGAATTAGACGGCGCTAATGCTTCTGATCAAAATATCAATAACTTCTTGAGTGACCACAACGGAAGAGTACAACTTCGCGAGAACAAGTTCTTGAACAAAGACGTAGACTAATGCAAATGGCTGCTTGCTTATCGCCTTTGTTAGGCTAAAAGTTAACTGCCAATTGCTAAAAGCAAAATTAAAAATGAGTTTAGAACAAAAAATAACAGACGCGATGAAAACCGCTATGAAAGAGAAAGACAGAGTTGCTCTCGATTCTCTTCGTGCCGTTAAAGCGCAGATTCTTTTGGTTAAAACAGAGCACAAAGGTGCCGATGTTTCCGAAGAACAAGAGATTGCAATTTTGCAAAGAATGATCAAACAAAGAAAAGATTCTTACGATCAGTTTTCGGCGCAAAATCGTATGGATTTGGCAGACGTAGAAGCTGCACAATCCAAAGTTATTGAGCAATTTTTGCCAGCCCAACTTTCGGAAGAAGAGTTGGAAGCAGCTATCAAAAACATTATTGCCCAAACAGGTGCCGAAGGCGCCAAAGATCTAGGAAAAGTAATGGGTGTTGCATCCAAAGAATTAGCTGGTAAATCGGACGGAAAGAGCATCTCGACGATGGCTAAGAAGTTACTTTCTTAGAAGGTTGCAGTTATCAGGATTGTGGTTGTAACTATTACCTCCGACCTATAACCAAAACCCTAAAAAAAGGATATCCAAATTTTGCATATCGATTTGATTAATGGAACCCAATTCTCTCGTAGGATTGGGTTTTTTTGTGTCAAAATGTCTCGATAGATTTTTGGCATTGTTTTGATAACATAACTCAATAAGAGAATTAGAGATTAATCAATATCTTTGTTAAACTAAAAAAATAAATATTATGTATCCAGCAGATTTAGTAATGCCAATGAAGGCAGAACTTACCGATAAAGGTTTCCAAGATTTGACAACACCAGAGCAAGTTGATCAAGCGATTAAGCAATCAGGAACAACCTTGTTGATGATTAACTCAGTTTGTGGTTGTGCAGCAGGAGCAGCAAGACCAGGCGCAGTATATTCATTAACTGGTGACAAAAAGCCAGATCATTTGGTAACAGCTTTCGCAGGTTTCGATACAGAAGCTGTTGCAGAAGCTAGAAAATTGTTAGCACCATTCCCACCATCTTCACCATGCATCGCATTGTTCAAAGACGGAGAATTGGTACACATGCTAGAGCGTCACCACATCGAAGGTAACCCAGCAGGCGCAATCGCCGCTAACTTACAAGCAGCTTACAACGAATATTGCTAAGCGATTAGCCATTCAAAAAATAGAAAGCTTCCAGATTTTGGAAGCTTTTTTTATTTTTTCTTGGGCGGACAATTCGCGCTATCCGCTATATCTTTTGGCTTCGCTCGGTCGGCTCCGCTGCGCTCCGCCGCCTCACTCTGCCAAAAGGATGCCGCTTCTATCGCGGCCGCAATTCGGGTTCGTTGAAAGAGTGAATTTTTTTTTAGACTTTAAACAATCCTTTCTTAAACAATCAATCTTGTAATATTTTAATGAATATCCGTAATTATGCCTAATTTTTTTTTAACAAAACTTGTCATTGGCTACGCCGAATCTTCGATTTCCGACGTAGGAGGAATCTCTGAGAATCAAATGTTTGAGATTGACTTCGTCGAACCGCTTCGCTAGGTTTCTTCGCTTCGCTCTGAATGACATTGTTTTCTTAATTTGGGTAAGCGGACAATCAAAAATATTTTAGAGTCCCATCAACTCCTTCGCTTGCGATATGGCTGCTTGCGTTACGGTGCTGCCCGAAAGAAGTTGTGCAATCTCTTGTAGACGTTCGTCTTCGTTTAAAGGGATAATGTTCGAGCGCGTCAATCCATCCACATCCATTTTGGTAACTTTGTAATGATCATCGGCTTTTGCAGCAACTTGTGCGAGATGGGTGATGACAATGAGTTGCATATTTTTTCCCATATCGTGCATCACTTTTCCAATTTCTTCCGCAACGCGACCAGAAACACCTGTGTCGATTTCGTCCAAAATCAAAGTTGGAAGATTACTATGTTCTGCCAAGATTTTCTTTATCGAAAGCATAACGCGAGAACGTTCTCCACCAGAAATAGCACTTTGGATTGGCTTCATAGGAAAACCAGAATTTGCCTGAAACATAATCTGAATGTGCTCCTTCCCAAAAGCATTGTATTGCTCCGAAATCGAGCGTTCCAAAGCAATTTTGGCTTTTTCTAAACCAAGTTGTTTTAGGAGACTTTCAATTTTTTCAATAAGATTGGGTGTTCCTTTATCACGAAGCTTAGACAGTTCTTTGGCTTCTCTCTCCAAATCCTTTTCAAGTTGAATAATTTGGACTTCGATGTCCGCAATTTCTTCTTCCAAATGTGAGAAGCCAGATTGTTCTTTGTCGAGTTGATTTCTAATCTCGACAAGTGATTCTACATCCGAAACCTGATGTTTTAGAAACAAAGAATTTAGCGTATTCATTTGTTGCAACATTTCTGCAAGAGCAGCAGGATCGATGTCAACTTTTTCGAGTTCGTTTTCGAGTTCGCTTAGGATGTCTTTTATTTCAAAATAAGATTCGTCAAAACGTTTTTGGATGTCCTCAAATTTTGGCGACAAATCCGAAATCTTTTGCAGCTTTTGTTTAGCATCCAAAAAACTTTGCAAAACACCAATTTCTTCTTGTTGGAATTTTTGGATGATTTGACCAAGATTCTCAGAAATATATTCCGCATTTTCGCGTGTGCTTAACTCGTCCTGAAGTTGTTTGAAATCAATATCATTGAGATTAATTTCATTCAGCTCGTTTAACAAAAAGCTTTTGTAATCGGACTCTTTATGCGCATCTGCAAATATTTGTTTTAAATTTTGAAGTTGGCGTTTAAGACTTTGGTAGCTGTTAAACTTCTTTTGATAAGACTCCAAAACTTTTTGATTTTCCGAAACCGAATCCAAAATCTGAAACTGATAAGCTTCCGAAAATAACTGTGACGTCTCAAACTGCGAGTGGATGTCGATTAGCTTTGATGACAATTCTTTAAGAACGTCCAAAGTCACAGGAACATCGTTGACGAAAGCCCGCGACTTCCCACTGGACAGGATTTCGCGACGGATAATAGACTCGGTGTCAAAATCCAAATCTTGTTCGTCAAAAAAGTTTTTAAAATCTTCACCAATTGTGAAATGCGCTTCTACAAGGCATTTTTTGTCAGCGTTGCTAATTGATTTTAGGTCCGCGCGTTCGCCCATAATGAGGCGCAAAGCACCAAGTATAATAGATTTTCCTGCGCCCGTCTCACCAGTTATCACTTCCATACCTTTGTGAAGTTGGATGTCGAGGTGGTCAATCAGCGCAAAATTCTGAATAACAATTCTTGAAAGCATAAGATAGTTTTCCTCTGTGGAGGCTTATTTCCACTTATTCCATTTTGAGTCAATGTCGTTAGGTGCGAACATGGACATCAATTGTTTTAGGTCATTCATATTAACAGCGCCATTATTATTGCTGTCAAAAATGTTGAAAATTTCTGTTTTCTTAGTATCGATAAATATCGTGAAAGCAGGATTCATTTGGAAGTCGTTTTCATAGACTTTAAGCTGCATCAAAGCATCTGCAATACTTTTTTTGGCTTGGGTTTGATCCGTCTTTGCCAAATTATCAAGACCAATACGGTGATAGTTGTAATACACACTTCTCAAAGTGCTGTTGGTTTCTTTCTGGATCGCGTCAATAACCAAACCACGAGATTTAAGTCCTTCAGCTTGTGACCAACCTGCATAGTTGTTGTTCATTGAGTTTTGCGAAATTTTTAGCGCTTTATCAAACCAAGGCTGTCCTCCTTTTAGCTTGAAACTGTCGCCATCGTAACCCAAAATCATATAAACATAAAAGCTGATAACATCAATAAGGTTTTTTCCAGAAAATTGTCTTTCATTGAAGACTAAATTTTCGTTTTCGGTATATTCAAACCCAAAATTGGTGTCATTAAAGTTAAGTAAGGGTGTCTCGTATTGAGAATTAAAAACAGGTCTCGTCGCTTGCACTACGATACTTGCTTTGTAGGTATTACCAGCTTTCTCAGAAATAACGATTGCAAAATTTGATTTTATTTTTTCAAAATTTTGAAGTCTTTTGCCTGTCCAAGAAGTATTGTTGATGAAATCTTTTAAGGATTTTTCTAAGGTTTTGTATGTCTGTACATTACTTCCTCCCAATTGTTGATAGTTGATTTGTACGTTAGCCAAAAGCTCTTGCGACTGACCAAATCCTGTAAAAACCAATAAAATAAATATGCTGAATAACTTTTTCATTCTAAAATTAAACTTTGAAACGTAAAAATACACTTTTCGATTGAATAAAAAACGGGAAAAACGAGGCTTTCTTATTTAATAAGTCTAAAGCTTCATTTTTTCTTCCACCAAGTTAAGAATGTCGATGGCAACCTCGTCTTTGGATTTTAAGTCAAAAACACGCTTTTCATCTTTGGTGAAGATTTTAATTTTGTTAGTATCGTTTTGAAAACCAGCACCTTCGTCACGAAGTGAATTAAGAACAATCATATCCAAATTCTTTTTTTCTAGTTTTCCTTTGGCATTTTCTTCTTCATTTTGAGTTTCTAAAGCAAAACCCACTAAAAACTGATTTTGCTTTTCTTTGCCCATTTGCAAAAGGATGTCTTTATTTTTTACCAACTCAATACTGAATTCGGAGTCGTTTTTCTTTATTTTTTCTGCTGCAACAACTTTCGGAGCATAATCGGCAACCGCAGCACTTGCAATCGCAATATCTACATTTTGATAATATTTAAACACTTCGTCAAACATTTGCGATGCAGAGGTTACGCGATGGATTTCGATGTTTGGGTTTTCGGGCTTTAACTGTGATGGTCCCGAAACCAAAATAACTTTTGCACCACGCGCTGAAGCTTCTTCAGCGAGTGCAAATCCCATTTTGCCAGAAGAATGATTTCCAATAAATCTCACAGGATCAATATTTTCGTAGGTTGGTCCGGCGGTTATCAAAACTGTTTTTCCTTTTAATGCTTGATTATTCTGAGATGCAAAATGCTGTTTGATGTGTTTTAAAATCGTTTCATTCTCTGCTAAACGACCTTGTCCAATTAGTCCACTCGCCAACTCGCCATATTCGGCAGGAATTATTGTATGTCCAAATTGTGCTAGGCTTTCTAAATTTTTGTGTGTTGATGGATGTTGATACATATCCAAATCCATCGCAGGTGCCACCATTACAGGACATTTTGCAGACATGTAAATTGCCATCAAAAGATTGTCGCAAAGTCCAGTTGTCATTTTTGCCATCGTGTTTGCTGTGCAAGGTGCAATCAACATAAGATCTGCCCAAAGGGCCAATTCCACATGGTTATTCCAAGATTTGTCTTGGTTGTAAAAATCGATATAGACTGGCTTTTTGGAAAGTGTAGAAAGCGTCAAAGGACTCACGAAGTCTGCGGCAGATTTTGTCAGAATAACCTGCACTTCGGCACCAGCTTTTATAAGGTCTCTTACAAGATGATTCATTTTGTAAGCGGCGATTCCGCCAGTTATTCCAAGTAAAATTTTCTTTCCAGAAAGCGTCATAATGTGGATTTTTAACTTAACAAAAATATCAAAATTAAAACAAAAAAACCACAGAATAATCTGTGGTTTATCTATTGGAAGTTTTAATCTTCTAGTTTTTCTCTCCAGTTTCTCTGAAGTAGATTTCGTCGTCTAACCATTCTTGGATAGCGATAGAGGTCGGTTTTGGAAGTTTTTCGTAATGTTTAGAGATTTCGATTTGTTCTCTGTTTTCAAAAACTTCTTCCAAAGTAGAGTTATGCACAGCAAATTCATCCAATTTGTTATGTAATTCTGTACGGATTTCAGCGTTGATTTGCTCCGCTCTTTTACCCATAATTACGATAGCTTCGTAGATGCTTCCTACTTTGTTCTCGATTTTGTTCTTGTCATAGGTAATGGTATTAACCTGTGCTTTAGTATCTTTTACACTCATTGTGCGAAATTATTTAGAATTGCAAATATACAAATTATCTTCTTATTCTGAAAGTTGAGTTAGGATCTGTCGCCGTTGCGCTATCTTTTTTAGCTTTTCCAAGCTCGTTTTCGATGGCATCTTGGTTAGATTCTTCCTTTTGTAGCCCGTCTTTAGCAGCTTTTTTAGCTTCTTCAGCTTTTTGTTTCGCTGTATATTCGGCTTGTCTTTTTTCTGCTTCAGCAACAATTTTGTCGAATCTTACTTTTTCCTCCTCTAGCTTTGGACGAAAGGCAAGTGCTGTTTTAGAAAACTCTGAATTTGGAAGTTCCTTTTCAATTGTTCTCGTATAAGCAAGCGCATTAAGAATACGATCTTTCTTCTTTTCTGGCATAGAGTACATCGCTAGCTCATATTTAGATTTCATTTTATAATCTAAAATTTTTGATCTAAGCTTTGTTGCTGGGAAATCTTCTAACACGTTGTCAAAAGCTACATCAGCAGCAAGATATTCTCCCATTTTGTAATACTGACGCGCATTTTCGTAAGCTTTGAATTCTACTTTGTAGTTAAGCTCATCCAACATTTGTTGGATATTTTTTGCTCGGTCAGTTTCTGGATATGTATTTAAGAAATCTTGTAGCTCGTTAATCGCAGATTGCGTGTTGGTTTGATCCAAGTCATAATCATAAGATCCTTGGTAGTAACAAAGTGCTGACATATAGGCAGCCTCTTCGCGACGTGGATCTTGTGGAAAACTCACCGCAAAATTTTTGAATTGGTGCCCAGCTAACTTATAGTTTTTGTCATAATAGTTAGCATACGCTGTATTGAATCCTACATTTGGGAATTCGTCAGTACCTGCAACAAGGTTAGAAACTCTCTCGTACAAAGCAATAGCATCGCTCCACTTTTTCTTAGCAAATTTTTCGTTTGCTGTTTTTAGGATAAGATCTTTATCAGCACTTTTTAGCGCGCGATCCATTTCTCTATTACAAGATATAATAAGGCTTGATGCCAGAGCAACAATAATTAATTTCTTCATAAGGATAATGTAATGTTGACAAGGTCCAACGTTACGATTTGCAAAAATAAAACTTTTTTGATAAAAGGCTTTAGTATTATGATAATATTAACGTTTGACAAAGATATTTAGTCTTTTGCAAACAGTATTTTGTTAAATAATGCGATGATACTGCTTAAACATAAAGTTCAAAACCTAACAAAGCGAATGTCGTTTGTAGTAAATTAGATTTTACTTTCTTCTCGGCTTCCGAAAGATAATTGGCTTCGTTGGCACTTGGAAGATAGAGTTCGTAGAAATTTTTGTTTCTGATGACAAATAAAGTAGAACCAATAATGTTGGTCAAGATGTCTTCGGATTTTGGAGCATTGGTGAAAACGCCACTAATAATACCTTTCTTGACGATTTCTTCAAAACGGGTGACACAAATTTTGTAAAAGTCTAAAAGATCATCTTTAATAAAATCATTAACACGAATCTCCTGCGTTACAAAACCGTGAAAATAATTGTATTTGAAAAGCAAACTAACAATGTAATTGATTATTTCTTTCATTTGCATCTCGGCTTTGCCCTCTTTGATGGTCTCTGCAAACTCCGAAAAACTCTCTTTGGATCGTTGTACACGATATTGGTACAAGAAAGTCATCATTTTTTCTTTGGAACCAAAATAGTAAGAAATCATCGCAACATTGATGCCCGCTTTACTACAAATATCTCGAACAGAAGTAGCGTCAAAGCCTTTTGTAGCAATAAGTTCCTCTGCAACATCCAAGATTTTTTTCTGCTTATCAGTAAATTTCTTCTTGACCATATTGGTGGTAAATTTAAGTAAATTTTTTAATTGTAAGAAGTTGATTTTAATTTCGTTAAATTAGAGTCAGTTTGAAATTCGGTTGAAATATTTTTTCAAAGTATTAAATCTTCTTTGCCGAATTCTTTGGACAGGTTCTTATATTTGAAGAATGGATTTTTTTGACTTTCACCATCATCATTTAGGACATCTCGGGATTTATAACCTTGATTTGTTTTCGGTAGATAATCCTGAATTTTTTTCTGTTGGACTTCATCCGAAAGATATCGATGCCGATTTCGAAAGGGATTTGGATTGGGTCAAAAGCCGTGCACAAGAATCCAATTGTCTTGCGATAGGAGAGTGCGGTCTCGATGCTTTGGTGGAAGCAGAAGCGAGCATGCAAGAAGAAATTTTTACGCAACAAATTTTATTAGCGAATTCTTTGCAAAAACCTGTGATCATACATTGTGTTCGAAGGCATTCGGATTTGTTGAAGTTTAAGAAAATTGCAAAAGTCCCAATGATTGTCCATGGATTTAACAAAAAAGAAAGTTTGGCTTTATCATTATTAAATGCTGGTTTTTTTCTAAGTTTTGGTAAATCTTTGTTGGAAAACCTATCTTTGCAGTCTGTTTTTAGAGAATGTCCCAACAATCGTTTTTTTCTCGAAACCGATGCTTCGGATATCCGTATTTCTGAAATTTATGAAAAAGCTTCGATCCTGAAGTCAATGTCTTTGTCAGAAATGCAATCTCTTATAAAACAGAACCTGAATTTAATTTTAAACAATGAGTGAAATTTGGCTAGAACGTACAGAACTTTTATTAAAAGAGGAAGGTCTTAAAGTTCTGAATGATGCAAAAATATTGGTTGTAGGTCTTGGAGGCGTTGGTTCTTTTGCTGCCGAATTTTTGGTGCGTGCAGGCGTAGGACATCTGTATATTGCGGATGGCGATACAGTGGACATTACTAATATTAATCGCCAATTGCCAGCTTTGACTTCGACAGTTGGACAGCACAAAGTAGATGTTGTTGCAGATCGATTGATGGATATTAATCCAAAATTAGATTTAATAAAGATCAACGAATTTCTTAGTCCAGAGCGTATGGAAGAATTGGTTGTGTCGGAGAAATTCAATTATGTTTTAGATTGTATAGACTCATTGACGCCGAAGTTAAGTTTGATAAAAACTTGTCGCCGAAATAAAATTAAATTAGTGTCTGCAATGGGCGCTGGTGGAAAAACAGATCCTAGTAAAGTGATGGTTCGTGATATTAGCAAAACCAACAATTGCCTGCTCGCAAAACAAGTTAGAAAACGCTTGAAAAAAGAAGGTGTTACCAAAGGCTTTAGATGTGTTTTCTCAACCGAAATCCAAGATGAAAACAGCTTGAAATTGACAGATGGTAGCAATTTCAAAAAGTCGTTTTATGGGACAATTAGCTTTATCCCTGCGTTGTTTGGTCTTTATGCTGCGGCGGAAGTCATTAATAGTTTAACGGGAAGAAAATAAAATATGACAGACTTCCGATATCCAAAATCCGAAAAATTAAAGAAAAAATCTGATATTGATTTGCTTTTCAAAAAAGGGAAGTGGATGTCGTATGGCAACGCACGATTAATTGTTCTTAAAAATATTCCCGAGCAACAGCGTAGTCGTGTCGGTGTTTCGGTTTCGAAAAAGTTTTTTAAAAAAGCGGTCGATCGCAACCGTATCAAAAGATTATTGAGAGAATACTATCGATTGAACAAATCAGTTCTTGAAGAACAGTTCGGGAATGCTGCATCAGTGATGTTGTTTTGGGTTTCTAAAACAATGCCCGACAATCTAGAATGCGTTACAAAAGAATTTAACAACCTCTTCAATTCTAAGAAGTAGTCAATCAGTACTTTGCATAGTTTTTGATGTTTGAAATTTTAAACAAAAAACTATGTCCGATTTTCTTCCTTATTTATTTAGCATTTTCGTAGGTATTGGTCTCGCTGCTGCAACAGGCTTTCGCGTGTTTTTGCCAATGTTTATTGTGAGTTTAGCTTCGTATTTTCATTGGATTCCTGCCAACGAAAGTTTCCAATGGTTGGCTTCTTTGCCTGCTTTGATAACAACAGGTGTTGCAACTTTGGTGGAGATTTTAGCCTATTACATTCCTTATATTGATAACATTCTCGATAGTATTTCAATTCCTTTGGCTACTGTTGCAGGCTCTGTGCTTTTTGCAAGTCAATATATCGGTCTTGATGGTGTATCTGAGTGGGCGTTGGCTTTAATTGCTGGTGGAGGAACTGCGGCAACAATTGCTTCAGGATTTGCTGGCACTCGTGTCGCCTCAACAGCCACAACAGGCGGAATCGGAAATCATGTTGTTGCCACAACCGAAACGGCTGGCGCTAGTGTAATGTCTATATTTGCTTTAGCTTTACCAGTTTTAGCTTTTATTTTTGCAATTGGTCTTGTGATTTTAGTATTTGTATTCGGACGAAAACTTTGGAATAAATTCAAGCCAAAACCAAAACCGAATATTGAGAAAGTCACTTAAAAATAAAAACCGCTCTTGTTAGGAGCGGTTTTATTTTTGACAAAAGGAAGTTATCCTTTTTAATTATTTTAGTTGTTTTTAACTACAATATCATCGATTTGATATGTTGTTGTAACACTAGGACTAGTACCTTCATATTTGAAAACTATAAATCCATTTCCTTTTAAAGTTGAAGGGAAGCTATAAGACCCTGCTGGAGCTAAAGTTCCGTAACCTGTTGTTGGTGTTTTAGGAATTGTAAAGTTTGAAGTAATCTCAGTTAATGTTGCTGTAGAGATATCAGCTCCTGGAGAGTAGTTGTTGGTTGTATATACTTTTAAACCATCTCCATTATAAAAACCTGTGGTAACTCTGAACGAGAATGATTTAGCTGTTGAAAAATCTACAGGAACGATGAAGAATGTATGGTAATCAGCTGTACCACCAGCATTAGCAGACATTTGGATATACTTGTTGCTGCTAAATGATTTAATTTGCCAATATCTGTTACCTTTATACGCATAGTTAAGATATTTAGGGAACAATGCATTATCAACTGGATAGCTTTCAAAATCTTCTGTGAAAGAACCTAAATATTTTATATCTGTTCCTCCAATGATACCAATCGCTTGACGTGGCTTATCGAAGTTGATGTCATCTAGTCCTCTTGTATAAGCTTGGTCAGTTCCTGAACCAGTACCACTAGCATTAGTGTATTTTGTCAAGATTAAAGTAATATCACCACTTCCTGCAAACTTAGGAGAGATAGGTGTTTTAGCATAAGTTGCATAATTACTAAAACGAAGATCTAATCTACCACCTGTTTTATCAGCGATATAACGGTCTCCTGTTCCAGCATCATCAGCAAAGTTCTTTGCTAATTCGCCTTCTTCGAACTGAACATTTTTAATCTTGATTAACTGATTAATATGTGCGTTATCTTTTAATGCATCCCCAATTGAATTAAATTCTAAAGGCACCATTGTAGCTAATACAGCTTTGCTACCATCACATACTCTTGCCATATTGTTTGCAAGTCTAGTTGGCTCAATTCTTCCTACAGCGTAGCTTGGGTCGTATGTTCCGATTTTAATGTTTTTATTAGAAACTTGAACAATAAGACCTTTTAGGTTAATTCTAACTAATGAACCTTGAGGAAAGTCTAAATATTGGTTAGCACCATTGATATCGATTTCGATACCTTGTGTTGGGTTTTCAGGTTTGTCCTGAAGAAACATCATTTTGTAGATGTTACCTGACTCGTCGTTTGAAGATACATAAGCTTCAACGATATAGTTATCTTTAATGATATCAGCTTGTGTTGGTTTAGGTTTAGCGATAGTAACTAAGTCTGCTAAAGTATGGTTAGCCGCGTCAAATTTATTGTTACATACTATTGTTGGCACATCATAATCATCCGTTTTCACACAAGATGTTAGTGCTAATGTCGACAGAGCGCCAAATAGGACTGATTTTAAATATATATTTTTCATTGTTTTAATTTTTGTTTGTTAGAATCTGAATTGTACGTTTACGAAATATGATCTTCCTTGTGAGTAGAAATACTTAGGAGCAAAAACAGTACTACCGCTATCATAATCTTTTGCAAAATCTGGATAGTTAACGTTTCTAGTTTGTTCAAATCCTCCTGTGATATAATTTTTGTTACCTAAGATGTTGTTAACCGACCCAGATACCAAAACATAATATTTACCAATCATCCATGATTTACCAATGTTAGCATTAAAGAAATATGCTGTTGGTAATTGTGTTGGAGCAAGTACTCTAGCTAACTCTTCAGGTGTAGCATTATCAAAAGGAACTCCGGATGCTGGATTTGTATAGAATCTCGCCGTTCTTGTTATTGGTGATGGATCTAAGAAAGAATGCCCGAAGTAATTCCAGTTAGCACCAATCCACCAATATTTTGGACTGCTGTAACGAAGGCCTACAGAGTATGCTTCTTGTGGTGTACCACCTTGTCTATAATTCTTAATCGTTGCAGTTCCCATGTTAGTATAAGATCTTGATACGATGTTACCTTGAGCGTTTACTTCTCTAAAGGTTCCGATTGCATCTGATGCAAAATATACCGTAGGATTGTTAGTATAGGTATATTGTCCTAAACTTACCAAACCAGAAGCTGTTAAACTAGGTGTAATTTTAACCTGAGTACCAAGTTCTATACCCATATTTCTTTTGTTAGCATTTGCAAGAACTTGCGTAATGAATGCACCGTCTTGTACAGGCGCTTGATCGCCTGCTTCAGTTAGTGTTGTTAATTTAATACCTTGTGCAAAATATCTTTGTACGCTAGTATCATTTTGAGTGTTAACGATATAACCTGTTAACCTTAACTTAACAACTGGTGTATTTAATACATAGCTTAAGTCATTAGCGTCAATAATAACATTCTTAATGTCTGGTGTCGCAACAGCACTAACTCTTGCATTGAAGTAGATATCATTAAGATAAGGTGCTTGTGAGAAGTATGCTCCGTTATATACTAAGAAGTTTCTCCCATTGATTCTGTAGCTAACTTGACCTTTAAGACCAGCATTCCAGAAGTTTTTGTCACCGCCTTTTCCATAAGAAGATGGGTAAAGATAATGCTCAAAAAGACCTTCTCTGTTGTTAGTAGTATATCCGAATAGACCAGAAACTAAAACATCAAAGTTTCCTGTTGAGAATTTTACAGCTGGATTAACTTTTACTTCTTGTCTTGTAAAGATGTAATCGTAACCAATTTTATCACCAACTTTTTTTGCAACATCTTGATTAGATTCTTTAGTGTTGAATTGACCATAGATTGTGCTACCAGTTGTGTTGTTAGCAAATGCATCCATGTTCAAAGCAAAATCAGCACCTAGAAGATCATTTACTTCTCTGTATTGTTCTGATTTGTAGTTTTGATAGGCAACGTTTAAGATAAATCTAGTCTTGTCTGTAAAGTCATAAGTAAAGTGAGTCGATGCATTCCAAATTTTATCATCTTTAACATCGTTAACTAGAAAGTAAGCCGCTCTTCTACCACCAAGTGATGGCATGTATAAAGCACCGTCACGGTTTTTAGCATATAAGTTATCCCAGTTAATTTGTGTGTGTGATTGGTCGTTACTAGTCCACCAATTTTCTCTTTCTGCAATATTTGCAAATTGATCCGGAGATGGGTTAGTGTAATTGATCCAATAGCTTGGTAAGTTTCTGTAATATGTTGGCGACGGGTTATCCGCTTTGTACCAATCTAATCTAGAAGATTTTTCTTTTCCGAATTGGTAGGAAACTGTCGTCCAAAGGTTAGCACGATTGCTGATTTTCCAATAGTCTGAAAGTTGTAAAACTGGTTGGAAACCTCTTTTTACTCTTTCGCTACGCTTTTCGCCACCTTGCCAGCCCCAATATGAGTTGTAATGGATGCCACGATAATCGTAAACTTCTTGCGTATTTGGACTAGAAGTACTTCTATCATATTTAGAACCAATAGCGTTGAATGCTAGTGTATGGTTTCCTAATTTTTTTTCAATTCCTAAATAGCCGCTGTATGCATCATAGAAAGTTCCTTCCTGGATTCCTTCTTGTGCCCAACGTCTAGCAATCATCCCTGTGAAAGCCCATCCACTTTTTGACATTCCAGAAGAGAATCTATAAGATAATCTATTTCTGTAGTTTCTGTTAGCTAAAGAGTAAGTTAATTGACTGCCTTTTCTGTAGTCGCCAGCCAAAGTATTTTTGTAAATAACCGAACTTGCACCACCGAATGCATATTCTGATGGAGCATGGTTGCTTGCGATTTCTGGATAACGCGTGATTTCGTTAAGTCCTCCCCATGTACCAAAGTCTACATTACCATCATCAGCACCTGCCATAGATACACCATTTAGCAGATTTTCTCCAGTTCTGCCATCAATACCTCTTGGACGGAACCAATAGAATCCTAAGTCGTAACTTGCAGTTCTGTTGAAGACGTCTTGCGAAGATTGTAGAAGACCAACAGTGGATCCTTGGTTAGATCCTTCGTCACCTCCAGATGTGTCAATTATTGCAAGGCCTTGGTCTGCTCCGGAAAGTGTCGAGTAAAGCGTAATAACGCCTAGATCTTTTTTCTTTTCTGCGTTAACATCAAATTCTAAAACCTTCGTTTCGAAATTTGGTTTCGCTACAATAATCTGATAATGACCGGGCTTTAAATCAACAAATTGGAAGTAACCAATCTTGTCAGCCGTTACATCATTTCCTTCTCCTTTTAGACTTACGTTTGCTCTTTCAACAGGTTTTCCTTCAGAATCTTTAAGATACGCAAAAGCAGTCGTTTGCGCAAAGTAAAAAGATGCTGGAAGCAACGTAAATAAGGAGACTAATGATAACTTTTTAATCATACTTTGAACTATTTATAATCTCTTTTTTATACTTAACTTTCAATGCATTATGCTGCGGGGGCACAAATGTACTTAAAAAAAATATATTTAATAATCATTATCCTTAATTTATGATTAAATTTAGTTAACACCTCTTAAAGCGTCTGTTAATTTTTTTAGATTTGCTAAGAAACTATAGAATAATATAGTACATTTGTCGTCCTCAAAATTTTAATAAAATCTTATACAATGAAAAAATATCTAAGTATTTTGACTTTAGCTCTTGGATGTTTAGTTTTCGCCCAACAAAAAGGCCAATTAAGAAAGGTTGCAACAATAGGCTTTCTTAATGTTGAAAACCTTTGGGATACTATCCAATCTGCTGATTATATTGATGGTACAAAGGATAAAAGCAATCCTTCATTCCACAGAAGTATTCCAATTGACTCGATCAAATACCTTACAGTTGACGAAAACTACAAAGGCGAATGGAGTGATGATGCTCTAAAAGGGAAACGTGTTGTAAGATACCAAAGTGGTTCGGATGAGTTTACACCCAAAAGTGCTAAAAATTACGATCACAAAATCTATAACAAAAAGCTTGAAAACGAATCTAAAGTTATCTCCGAACTTGGACAAAAATACACTGGTACTGCGCCAGTTATTGTTGGGCTTATTGAAGTAGAAAACAGACAAGTTGTTCAAGATATCGTTAAGCAGCCAGCTTTAGCAAAATACGATTATGGTATTATCCATTACAACTCTTACGATTATAGAGGTATTGATGTTGCTTTTATTTATCAGAAAAGAAGATTTACACCAACCAATTCTTTAAAGAAAGAAATTAAAATCTATGGTGAAAATGGCAAAAGAGAATATACAAGAGATATTTTGGTAGTAACAGGTATGTTGGATAATGAGCCAATTGCTTTATTCCTTAACCACTGGCCATCAAGAAGAGGTGGAGAAGCGATTTCTTTACCAAAAAGAAATGCAGCTGCAGCAGTGCTAAAACAACAAATGGATAGTATCCGTGTAATGAACCCAAATACAAAGATGCTTGCAATGGGTGACTTCAATGATGATCCAATTAGTTCGAGTCTTAAAAACATTCTTAAAGCAGCGGCTTCGCCAAAAGATTTGTCAGAGTCTATGCCGTATCTTAATTTGATGTATCCTTTATATAAGAAAGGTGTGGCATCTCTAGCTTATCAAGATGCACCTAACTTGTTTGACCAAATCATTGTTTCTGCTAACTTATATGCACCAGCAGATGTTCTTAAAAAAGATTATACAGTCCTAAGAACCGAAATCTATGCTCCTGATTATTTAATAAATAAACAAGGGAATTACAAAGGTTATCCGTTTAGATCTTGGGATGGAGACAAATTTACGGGAGGTTATAGTGATCACTTCCCTGCATTTGTGGTTTTACAAAAAGAACCTTAGAGGTTAGAAAAATTACACTTAATATAGCGGCGCCCAATCGGAGATTGGGCGCCCTTTTTTTATTTTAGATTTAAAGAAGAAATTGTTTCAAAAACAAATTGCTCCTCTTTAAAAACATCTCTGTACAAAACGGAATATTTAGGACAATACAAAATGTTATACTTTGACAAATGGCTTTTGTATCAATGCTAGTATGATCTGAATCCAGTTTAAAATCCAAGCTGAGAGCGACTAATCTTAATGCGTAATTAAAACATCTAACTTCTAACTAGAAACCCAAAATTTGAACCCAGCTTTCAAAAAATACATTAACAATCTCTTATGTCAATTTAAAATTACAAACGATTTCAGATTAACAATTGTTAATATTAAAAACAACGGCGGGCGACCATTAATGGTCGCCCGCCGTCATATAATAGAGATTGTTTGTAGCTTATTTATTGAAAAGCTCCTCAACTTTATCCCAGTTGATAACATCAAAGAAAGAACCAACATAGTCAGGTCTTCTGTTTTGATAATGTAGGTAATAAGCGTGCTCCCAAACATCAAGACCAAGCACTGGCGTACCTTTGCAATCAGCAACAGGCATTAGTGGATTATCTTGGTTTGGTGTTGAGCATACAGCAACGCTACCATCTTCTTTTTTGCATAACCAAGCCCATCCAGACCCGAATCTTGTTTTTGCAGCCTCAGAAAAATCATTTTTGAATTTTTCAAAACCACCATAATTTTCGATAGCAGCTTTTACATTTCCAACAGGCTCTTTGCTACCTCCAGGTGTTAAAATTACCCAAAAAAGCGAGTGGTTATAGTGACCACCACCATTATTTCTAACTGCAGGTTTGTCGGTGCCAATTTTGCAGATTTCCTCAATCGTTTTACCTTCTAGATCCGTACCTTCAATCGCTTTGTTAAGATTATCAACATAAGCTTGGTGGTGTTTAGTATAGTGGATCTCCATTGTTTTTGCATCGATGTTTGGTTCTAGAGCATCATATGCGTAACCTAATTTTGGTAATTCAAAAGCCATAATAATTGTTTTTTATGTTAATGTTCAATTGTTCTCCAAATTTAATCAAATAATATGCGAAGCCTCGAATAAAGCCGTCAATTTTATAAATCTTTAACATTGTTTATATGTATTACTTTTATTTGGGCGGACAATTCGGGCTATTCGCTATATCTTTTCCCTTCGCTCGGACGGCTCCGCTGCGCTCCGCCGCCTCACTCCGGAAAAAGGATGCCGCTTCTATCCCGGCCGCGATTTCGGATAATTTAATAATCTAGGTTATACAATAAGTTAGCTATTGGATATCTAGGTAGCTAAATACAAATGATAGATAAACAATTGTTTGTGTTTCATTTGATAAACGAAGTGCCTTTGCCAATCTTAAAAACATATTAGCTAAATGTTATTCCTTGTCTAGCTTTGCGTTTGAAATTATCGCAATGCTAAACAAAGTTTAATAGTATAATTATGTAAATATTTAAGGCAAACAAAGGCGTTAACACTTAGTTTATGAAATTCAAAGCCTAAATGCATGATGGGTAATAGTAATAAAACTAAAAAAAATGTATTTTTGCAAATTACAAGAATTATAAATGAAAAACATAAGAAACTTCTGTATCATTGCACATATCGACCACGGTAAAAGTACATTGGCAGACAGACTTTTAGAATATACCAATACTGTTACCCAGAGAGAGCTGCAATCTCAGACTTTGGATGATATGGATTTGGAAAAAGAACGTGGAATCACTATTAAGTCTCACGCTATCCAAATGGATTACGAATTGAATGGTGAAAAATATGTTCTGAATCTTATCGACACACCTGGACACGTAGATTTTTCTTACGAAGTTTCTCGTTCTATCGCGGCTTGTGAAGGTGCTTTGCTAATTGTTGATGCAGCACAAAGCATTCAAGCGCAAACCATTTCTAACCTTTATTTGGCTTTAGAAAACGATTTAACGATTATTCCGATTCTTAATAAAATCGATTTGCCATCTGCAAATCCAGAGGAAGTTACCGATGAAATCATGAATTTAATTGGTTGCGAATATGAAGACGTTCTTAGAGTTTCTGGTAAAACAGGAGAAGGTGTTCACAATCTTTTGGAGCAAATCGTTGCAAGAATTCCAGCACCAGTTGGAGAGCCAGATGCGCCGCTTCAAGCTTTGATTTTTGACTCTGTTTATAATCCTTTCCGTGGAATTGAAGCTTACTTCAAAGTGGTTAACGGAAGCATTAAAAAAGGTCAAAAAGTAAAATTCATGGCAACTGGAAAAACCTATGATGCCGATGAAGTAGGAACTTTGAAACTTAAACAAGCGCCTAAACAAGAAATCAAAACGGGCGATGTTGGTTATATTATTTCAGGGATTAAAGATGCTCGCGAAGTAAAAGTAGGTGATACAATTACGGCTACTGAAAACCCTGCTGCAGCTGCAATTGACGGTTTCGAAGAAGTAAAACCAATGGTTTTTGCAGGTATTTATCCAATCGAGTCTGAGGATTTTGAAGAATTAAGATTTTCATTAGAAAAACTTCGTTTGAATGATGCTTCTTTGGTTTTCGAGCCAGAAAGTTCTGCAGCTTTAGGATTTGGTTTCCGCTGCGGATTCTTGGGAATGTTGCACATGGAAATTGTACAAGAGCGTTTGGATAGAGAGTTCAACATGAACGTTATCACAACTGTTCCTAACGTATCTTACCACGGTTACACAAAAAAAGAACCAGAAGTTCCTATTTTGATTAACAACCCATCCGAAATGATGGACCCAATGACAATGGACAGAGTGGAAGAGCCTTATATTAAAGCTTCTATCATTACAAAATCCGATTTCGTTGGCTCAGTAATGACACTTTGTATTGAAAAACGTGGCGAAATCGTTAACCAAAGTTATTTGACAGCAGATAGAGTTGAATTAATTTTCAATATGCCGTTGGCAGAAGTTGTTTTCGATTTTTATGATAGATTAAAATCAATTTCTAAAGGTTATGCCTCTTTCGATTATCATCCAATTGGTTTCCGTGCGTCAAAGTTGGTGAAAATGGATATCCTTATTAATGGTGATATGGTAGATGCATTATCGTCATTGATTCACGATTCTAATGCCTATTATATTGGTAAAAGAATGTGTGAAAAGTTGCGTGAGTTGATTCCAAGACAGCAATTCGACATTGCAGTTCAAGCAGCTTTGGGAGCAAAAATTATTGCGAGAGAAACCATTAAAGCTTTAAGAAAAGACGTTACCGCAAAATGTTATGGTGGAGATATTTCCAGAAAGCGTAAACTTCTTGAAAAACAAAAAGAAGGTAAAAAGAAAATGAAACAAATTGGTCGTGTAGAAGTTCCTCAATCTGCATTTATGGCAGTTTTGAAACTGAATGATTAATTTTTTTATACATAATATGAAAGCCGTTCCAGTTGGAGCGGCTTTTTTTTAATCTTCGATTTCGTAAGTTTTTCGTTGTTTTTTTAGGATGCTTTTGTCGTAATTCATTTGGAAAGTTTTTGATTTCAATTTAAATGGTAGCAATATTTTACAATCAGCTTTGTCTTTTCCCTCTAAAAAATTGATACTGTATATCATTATTTCACTTGGCTTTAATTCCATGTACCAATGATTTTCGAATGGCTCAAAACAACCTAGCGGAGCATTATCATTCCAGAGTAATTGCCATTTTTTGTTTAGATTTCTAACCACTAAACCCAAAGATTTGTTGATAGATAGTTTTAGCGTTTTATTAGAAATATTTTTAATGAAAACAGGAAAGGCTTTATATTTTTTTACTGTTTCGGTTTCGAAGTTATAGGCGTATTTAGGAATGGTATCATTGGGTTTTACGACAATTTCTATGTTTTTGGAACTTAAAGAATCCCAGCCAACTGATCGATCACTATATTTTACAAAATCATTCTTTGGATAAAAAATATTTGCCATCTGTTTTCCTCTTTTTTCATTTAATTCCAACTCTTCTTTGGAAAATTTGTAGTCTGGCGGAGCGGGAGGCGGTTCAATTGTAGTCTGATAATATCGGATAGGAATTGATTTTTGTTCTGCACCAATATACAGAATCGAGGTTCCAGATTCATCGATACCTTCATTGAATTTTTGATAAGTCAAAGTATCGTTTTTTGGAAAAGTCAACTCGATGTCGTCGGCAAAAGAACTTTCTTTTTTACAACTCGTAAGACTTATGGCTGCAAGCATCATTGCAGAACAAATAAAAAATGTTGATTTAGTAGTCATACTTGTTGCAGTTTTGGAATCCTTGTTTTGTAATATTATGAAAATAAAATTAGAGTTTTCAGATTTTGATTCTGTATTTTTACAAGATTAGAATATTGAGGATGTACAAAATTATGATGTTAGTTTTCTTTTCGTTCAGTTTTTTATTGGTGAAAAGTCAAGTCAATCCAGAGTTTAGACAAGTTAAAGAAAAGTTTCAACAACACCGTGTTTTGTTGGATATGGAATTTAGCAAACGTCAAAACCAATTAACAGATGCTCACATGGCTGAGCTGCTTAACTCGCAACGAATTTCATTTTTCAAAAAACTTGATAGCGTCGAAAATTCTGCCTTCGTAGGGACTTTGGTAAAAGTTAAAAACCTTGAAGATCTTTCAAAAATTTCTAAACAAGTTAATAACGATTCTCAAAAAGTCGCTTACCAAAAAGATGCGCAAGCCGTATATCCAGGTGGTATTGATGCCGTGCGAAGTTTTGTTTCGGAAAATATCTATACCGAAAATGTCAATTTTGAAGATAACGAAAAGCTAACAACCAAAGTGCAATTTGTGGTAGAGCGCGATGGCAGTATTAGCCAAGTGAAAGCAGATGGTAGCAGTCCAAGTTTTAACCGTCAAGGCGAAATCGTTTTGTATCTACTTCCTGACAAGTTTTCGCCAGCTTACATTAACGGTTTTCCTGTTCGTTCTTATTATTCGATTCCGATTACAATCGCTAAAAATTAAAACTTTATTTAACCAAAATTTAGCTAGTTTAAAAATATGTTTACCGACGAATATTTTATGAAGATGGCCTATCAAGAGGCAGAAGCAGCTTACGAAAGAGACGAAGTGCCAATTGGTTGCATCATTGTTTCCAATAATCGTGTGATTGCAAAATCGCATAATTTGACGGAAGCACTTAACGATGTTACGGCACATGCCGAAATGCAAGCGATTACTTCTGCTGCCAATTATTTGGGTGGTAAATATTTGCAAAATTGTACGCTTTACGTGACTTTGGAGCCTTGCGTGATGTGTGCTGGTGCGCTGACGTGGTCACAAATTTCCAAAGTTGTTATTGGCGCTCGAGACGAACATCGTGGTTACATCACTAAAGGATTGTCGCTACATCCCAAAACAGAAGTCGAAATAGGCGTTTTGGAGCAGCAATGCTCACAGATTGTCAAAGATTTTTTTAAATCCAAAAGATGACCGGTTTCCCAGAAAACATCAGTTTTAGATATCCATGGCGCGATTATCAGCAAAGGCTTTTAGAAAATTTTGAAAGCTATTTGCAAGATAATCAGGTATATATTATTGCGCCGCCAGGCTCTGGCAAAACTGTGCTGGGACTCGAAATGTTACTTCGAATTAACAAGCCAACACTAATTCTGGCGCCGACCAATACCATTAAAAATCAATGGCTTGATCGTTTTCTGACCTTGTTTTTAGATTTAAAAGAAAAGCCAGATTGGATTTCTTTGGATGTCAATAAACCTAGTTTTCTTACAATCGATACTTATCAAGCGCTAAATGCTGTAGAGAAAGATCCAAAGCGTTTTAATGCTTTAATAAAATCCATGAAAGAGGTTAAGTTTTCTTGTTTGGTTTTGGACGAAGCCCACCATCTTAAAAAAGAATGGTATCGGAGTTTAGCACAATTGCAAAGCCATTTCGAAATCGTTAATATTTCGTTGACAGCAACGCCGCCTTATGACAGCGCCTACGCCGAATGGCTGAATTATATAACACTTAACGGCACTGTGGATGCGGAGATTAGTGTTCCAGAATTGGTTAAGGAAAAAAGCTTGTGCGCGCATCAGGATTTTGTCTATTACAACTTTCCGAGCCGAACAGAATATGAAAGCATTGAAAAAATAAAAGAAAAATCCAACCAAGTTTTTAACGATTTTATCAATGATAATGAGCTGTATGAGCTTCTAACGAATTTAAGTATTGTTAAATCGCCTCAAGAAAATGAACAAAAAATATTTCAGGATTTTAGTTTTTATTCGGCGGTTATTATTTTTTTAAAGTTCAAAAATTTCCAGTTTCCACTTGAGCATTTTGAAGTGATTGGCGCCAATGCCGATAGTATTCCGGATTTGACACCTGGTTGGTTGAGTCTTCTCTTGACGAAATTACTTCTGACTTCTGACTACGAAAATTATGTCAACGAAAAGCAAAAAAAGCAATGGATTCAGAATCTTAGAAGCGCTGGTGTTTTGGGCGAACAAACGATAAATTTTAGACTTAATAATGAAGTCGACAGTCTACTTGCGCAAAGCATTAATAAGTTGGAAAGTATTATCGCTATTACGGAATTGGAATTTTCTTCGTTAAAGGAAAATCTGCGTTTGGTGATTTTGACAGATTACATCAGAAAAGAATTTATCAGTACATCTTCGCAAAACAATATCGTCCTTAATAGGATTGGCGTGTTTTCAATTTTCGAAAGTTTGCGTCGCAAAGATTTAGCAGGTTTCAAAATGGCTGTTCTCACAGGAAGTTTGGTGGTTTTACCAAAATCTGTGGAAGAGGCTTTTCTCAAAAAATGTGCGGACCAAAATATTGTTAATTTAAAACTCGAAAAACTCACTTATGATGAAAATTTCGTGTTAATCAATGTTTCGGACAGCTTTCAGAATAAATTGGTCGGCATTATCACTGAGCTATTTGAAGAAGGATATTTTCAAACGATTATCGGCACCAAAGCTTTGCTGGGAGAAGGTTGGGATGCGCCTTGCATTAATTCGATTATTCTTGCAAGCTTTGTCGGATCTTTTGTTTTGTCCAATCAGATGCGCGGTCGGGCGTTACGACTTCCTGCCAGCAACTTGACAAAAACCAGTAATGTTTGGCATTTGGTGAGCGTTAATCCACTTGGCGAAAATGGCGGAAATGATATGACGATGATGCAGAGACGTTTTAAAGCTTTTGTTGGAGTAGATTATAATAATGATTTGATTTCTAATAATTTTTCTAGATTACATCTTCCAGTAAACAGTTTTGCGCTTGATAAAATTGAAATGACAAATCAAGCAAGCAAAGCACTAGCGACACAACGTTATTCGCTTTTGGAAAAGTGGGAAAAAGCAATATCGAACGGCCATCAAATGCTTGACGAATTTGCGATTCCAGAAGAGGTTTTTAAAGCCAAAAAGACCAAACGGTTTTATTTTGACAAATCCGTTCGTAATGTTTTTGCAATGTTGACTTTGGGAATCGCGAGCTTTAGTTGGCAAGGTATTTTGGTGATGCTCAAGAATTTTTTGGGAACTCAAAACATCTGGAGTGTCTTCCATTTGGGTTGGATTTTCACAGCGATTGGCGCTTTAATGTTTGCTAAACCGCTTTACAAATCTTTTAAGCTTTGGTATCTTTATAAAGAACCAATCAGCTTTTTTTCAAAAATCTGTGAGGTCGTTTTTGAACTTTTAAAAGAGGAAAAACTGGTAACTTCCAAAGGAGCAGATCTTATAACTGAAATGAAAAACGGACAAGTTAGCTGTTATCTAGAAAACGCCAATAGCAACGAAAATTCGGTGTTTTTTAGCGCAATTAATGAAGTTTTTTCTGCCATCGATTCGCCGAAATATTTTATTAAAACCGAAGACAAACTTTGGAAAGGTCGTACAGTGCACAATTATTTTAATGTTCCACAAATTTTTAGTAAAACTAAAAATCAAGCGCAAAGATTTTCTTCACTTTGGGAAACACAAATTGGTGTCAATGTCTTATATCTTTCTTGGAATCTTGAAGGCCGAAAAGAATTGGTAAAAGCACGATTCAACGCTTACTTTAACCAATTCGAAAACCAATCCCAAATAATCACCGAATGGAAATAAAAAACCACTCCTGTTTAGAAGTGGTTCTATTTTATAAATCTTTTCCGAGATAATAAAGTCCCTTTAATGTGTGAAGACGATCTGCTAAATGTATTTTGTCAGTAAGTGGTTTGTAGACATGGCTAACGCCGCCTGTCGCAACTACAAAACAATCATCATTAACTTCATTATTTATTCTGTCAATAAAACCTTCTACCATTCCTAGAAATCCGTACACCATACCGCTTTGCATACAGGTCACGGTGTCGAGTCCAAGTACTGATTTTGGTTTTTTAAGTTCAATCTCGGGAAGTTGCGCTGTTTGGTTAATCAACGAATTAAGAGAGGTGATAATGCCGGGCGCAATGATAACACCTAGTGTTTCTCCTGTTTCGGTTACGCAACTTGCTGTTAAAGCTGTTCCGAAATCCAAGACGATTTTCTTCTTAGCAGGATAAAGATTGTGAGCAGCAACCAAGTTGGCGTAGATGTCCGTTCCCATTTGTTTGGATTTTGCTTGTACACCTGATGGCGTTGTGCGGTCCACCAAAATGGGCTTTTTACCATGAATCTTTTCAACCGCACTCGATATATCTCTTGTTAGTTGAGGTACTACCGAGCCGATAATTATTTTGTCAATCGTTAAAGGATCGATTTTGTAGGTTTGATACAACATCAAAAACTGCGCATACATTTCGTCTCTTGTGCGATAAGGTTTGGTATTAATTACCCACGAAATATCACAGTTGTCTTCGTCAAACAATCCAAAACGAATGTTGGTATTGCCTATATTTATTACAATTGAATTCATTAGTAGCCAGTTATCAAAGTTTTATTATTGATTTTAAACTAAATTTTATTTAACCTCCAAATAATTATCCTCAGGATTAACATCCGCTAACCTTTGGCTAAAGTCAATCCCTATCGCCGAAATTTGTTCTTTTCTGTAAGGAATCGTAAAGCTGTATTCTTGTTGCGTCCAAGGCCAATACGGCAAGTTTTGGATTGGTCCATAGATGTCAGATTTTTTCCAAGTGTGTGTCATATTCAAAGGAATATTGTAATTCACAACTTTTTTATCCTTTGTCAAAATACTAAAATCAATAGGCATTGGCATCGTTCCTTTATTTACCAATGTAATCGTGGTCGAGTTAGCATCGTATTTCACGTTTTTAATGCCGTAATTAATTGTTTTGGTTGTGTTAATCCAATAGTTGTAAAACCATTTTAGATCCATTCCAGAAACTTGTTGAGCAATGTGCATAAAGTCGCGTTCTGTTGGATGTTTCATCGCCCATTCGTCGTAGTAACGAAGCATCACTTTACTTAGATTATCTTCGCCCATAATGTAGCCCAGCTCCACCAAAAATAATTCTCCTTTAACATAAGAAGCGTAAGAATAGGCTGTACCGTTATCGTGGTGATCAGCAAACCAAACCGCAGGTTCTTCTTTTCCTGTTTTCGCAAACTCAGCATAACGCGCAAGACTTTCCGTGAAAGGATTGGGTTGTGGCGATTTTGGTGGGAATAATTGGTTCATCACAAAATGTTCTGCATAACTTGTGAAACCTTCGTCCATCCAAGGTTTTTCGCTTTCGTTGGTCGCCAACATTTGCTGAAACCAAGAGTGTGCACCTTCGTGGAACATCAGTCCACAAAGATCTTCCACAGATTTTGATTCGCCCAAAATCATGGTACACATTCCGTATTCCATACCGCCGTCTCCACCTTGGATAAAGGAATAAGATGGCCATTTGTAACGCCCAAATTTATTGTTCATAATTTGGAAAAACTTCGTCACATAAGGTTTCGATTCTTCCCAATATTTTGTCTTTTCAGATTTTTGATACACGAAATAGACTTTTGGTCCGTCTAAGATAGAAAAGCTGTCCACCGTGTAATCGCGGTCTGCTGCCCAAGCAAAGTCCAACATGTTTTTTGCTGTCCATCTCCAATTCACTTTGTTGTTGGCATCTGCTTTAATGCTAGGATTAGCAACATAACCCGCAACATCATTTGGATTTTCCAATGTTCCTCCTGCGCCAATAATGTAGTTTTTATCGATTTTAATATTGATGTCAAAATCAGCAAAAGGTGCATGGAATTCTCGTCCGATGTAGTCAAAAGTTGCCCAACCATCATAGTCGTATTCAGCAATTTTTGGATACCATTGCGTCATCGTCATATCGACACCTTCGCGGTTGTTACGACCAGCACGACGAATTTGCATTGGGATATTCGCGTCCCATTCCATCGTGAAAGTTGCGCTAGACTTAGATTTTATTTTATCCGTCAGATAGACTTTCATAATCGTTTCCTGAATCTCGAATTTCAACTCTTTGCCATTCATTTTGATCCAGTGGATATTTTGGCGACCTTCCTCATTTTGCGGAATACTAGCCAATCTACTCACAACGCCATTTGCTGTTCTGGCAGATAATCTACCATCGGCATTTACACCTTGGTTCTGAACGCGTTGGTCCATCATCGATCCAGATTTGAAAGCATTCCAATACAAATGAAAATAGACAACATCCAAATCGTCTGGCGAGTTGTTGGTGTATTGCAAAGTCTGCTTTCCTTGGTAGGTAAAGTTGCTCGCATCCACGTCGATGTCCATTTTGTACTTCGCATATTGCTGTGTGTAAGCGTCTTTCTGTGCAGAAAGCAAAAGAGAACAAAGGATAAAGAAAAATGATAAATTCAGTTTTGTCATAACTTAAAGTTTTGGGCGTGTCCCTTTGTTTTCGCCAAAGCTAAACCTCATAGGTTTTTAAAAACCTATGAGGTTTCTCCCTGCCAAAAAACAAGCGGGTCGCTACGTCCGCTTCAATCTTTCGTGTGTCGCTCGGTCGATTCGGTCACTGAGTATAACCGAAGTGCGCCTCACGCCACCCCAAAGGATTTCCGCTTCCATCGCTCACGCGAAAATTATTTTATTTCAAATTTTCTCAAAAATACTTAATTAATCCTGAAAATAGGATACAATCGATGTGTTTTCTCGTAATAAGGCGAGTTTTTGTAAACCCAATCCAATTGCGCTGCGCCATCTTGAGCAAATTTTGGATCTTTCGCTTTTTCTAGTTCGAAAGCCGTTTTTAGCGCTTTGTCGTTTTTAAGCAATTGTTCGGCGGTGTCCTCAAAAACATAAGCCGAATAATATTCCTTTTGACCAAGAATCGCATCAAAGAAATTCCAGTTAAAATAAGAATCCACGGCTTCTGGCTCTAAGGTTTCGAGCAAGAATTTCATTCCGTTTTGGTTGAGGTTGACAAGCATATCACCAGCACGGAACATCTTTTGTGCGTTTTCTCTACCAACAATGGTTTCATTATGAAGATAATGACCTTCGTACGGATTAGTTGCCGTTTTAAAATCCCGAATTCGATATTGCTCAACATTGATAAGGCTGTCTTTCTTAATTGTTTTCATCTCGATGTTATTTAATTTTAAAAGATCAATAACATGATATTCGGATTGAGGAATCACATAATATTTCGGAATTTTCACAAAACTTGTTGGCTTGTAAGTATCGTAATACAAAATGGGTTTCGAGAATTTTTTGCTTCTATCATAATAAAGTCTTGGCTTCCCCGAAATCGCGCTTGGCTTATATCCAGCTTCAAAACCTTTAAAATCGAGTTTGCTATATTTGGTAGAATCCAGTTTCCATTGCAAAGGATAATCTTGTCCAACTTTGTACTCGTTGCGAGCATCTAGACGCTTTTGCTTAATGTCCTGAAAATGCTTTTCCACGTAGTTAATCGTTTCCAGCATATAATCGTAAGTCACGGCAACGCGATCTTTGTAAGGTTTTAACATGTGCGTTTCCACAACCGTCCCAATTGAGTTAAACAAAGTCGTGTAGCCAGTTGCATAACGCGGCGAATCTACAAAAGCTGGAAATCCTTTGTCTGGAACATCACCGTGAATGTTGACATAAGGCACCGAAAGGATATTGCGCTCTGTGAAACTTTTTAGGATTTCGGGTTGCATATTTTGGTGAAAATAATTTCCCAGCGGTTTTCCCAAGCGCTCTTTATTCGTCGAGATGTAAGTGAAAGTATATTGGTAATCCGCACCATTGCTAACGTGATTATCAATAAAAACATCTGGCTGAAAATATTGATAAATCTTCTGAAAACTCCACGAGTTCTTAGTATCCGTTTTTATGAAATCTCTGTTAAGGTCGTAGTTTCGAGCATTTCCACGAAAACCATATTGTTCGGGACCATTTTGATTGGCGCGCGAAAATTGCCCGCGATTCATCATGCCGCTAACATTGTAAGCAGCAATTGCGACAATCAATACATTTTGTGGTGCTTTTAATTTCTTGGTAGCAAAGTCGCGCATCATCGCCATTGTCGCATCGATGCCATCTGGCTCTCCCGGATGAATCCCGTTGTTGATAAGCAAAACAGACTTGGTTTTTGCAAGACTTTCTACGTCTTGTTTATATGGATTGAATACCACAACTTCAATAGGTTCGCCGTTGTCATCTTCGCCCATTTTAAGATATTCGATAGTCTTAAAATCTTTTGCCAATTGTTGATAGTAGGAGCGCATCGCGGCAAAAGTTGTTGTCTGGTTGCCATTGCCTTGCTCGAAAGGCGTTTTGTAAGATTGTCCAAACACAATTGTTGAGACAAAAAGACTTGCTGCTAAAATTACTTTCATAGGTAGAAATCTGATTTCAAAGTCAAATTTAAGAAGTAATCTTATTTGTAAAGCAGTCCGATATTTTATTTAAAACTAAATTTTTGACTTTTCTAAAATAAGTTGGTCTATTAGTTGAATACTTTTTTCGAAGCGCTCTTGCCAATCACCAGAAATTTCGATGAAGGCAATATTTGATTTTAAAAGATGTTTTCGATGATGAATATCAAGACGATTTCGGTCGTGTTCTTCAAGCCTCGTTCCATCTTGGAAGTAAGGGACATCTGCTGAAAGATATAAATATATGTCAGCTTTTTGTTCAGATTTTATCTCATTAGGAATATTTAATTCTCGTTTAAAAATGAATTCTGAGTAAGATTCGGTAATGTGAAAGTCTGTGTCAATGATATTTAAGTAATTGTTTAGATTAATGGATTTAATTCGCTTATAATGTTCAAGATATATTTTTGAAAGATCGCTAAAGTCGAAATCTTTAGAATCATCCACAATATTGCGTCCAGCTTCTAAAACAAAATTGCATTGATAATGCTTAGCAAGCTTTTCGGTTAATGTCGTTTTGCCAGTGCTTTCGGTTCCGAGAATAACCACTTTTAATGAAAAATACTTTTGAACAGCTTTTGGCAAATAATCCCAATTTGCAAAAATATTATTTCTAATTTTTGTTGCTGAAATTTGATGCGCCAATCGTTTAATATCAAATAATTGATGATTGATATTCATGTATTTTGCAACCATATCACCATAAGCTTCGGAGCTTACAAGATATTCGAAATCAGGGAAATAAGTTTTAAAAACTTCGCTCCATTGTTTTGAAACTTCCCATGAAGCTTCCGAAGTATTGGCATAATCTTGTTCCTTGTATTCGAAGACAATAACTTTTATGTGTTTGTTATGCGAGAAAGTTTCCTCAATCCAAGTTTTCCTAAGTTCACCCGAAAGTCGCTCCTTTTCTTCTGCGCAAACCATAACTTCTACATAATCAAAGTTTTGTAACGCGAATTCGATTAAAGCTTGATGTCCTTTATGGAAAGGATAGAACTTGCCAAACACGAAAGCTTTCATAATTAAAAGGCTTTAAATTTTAAACTAAACATCAGATTACGTGTCATTTGCACGAAATATTTTGGCGTTCCATCTGCTTCTACATAAGCATGATTGTAGTAGATTTTGTTAAAGATGTTATTTAAAAAGATTCCTGCTTCCCATTTTCCTAGTTTGTAGAATCCCGCCAAGTTTAAAAGTTGATAAGACGGAATTTTTTGATCATTCGAAAAGTTAATAAAAGAGGTCGCTTGATAACGATAACTCAATTGTAATGTTAAGTTGTTAAAATTGTAGTTAAGATTTTGATTAACAATTAATTTAGGTGTTAGTACTGGAGTAAAGCTTTCAGTCTGTTGTTTGATTTTTGAAGTCATCCATGATGTGTTATTTTCCAATGACCAATGCTCGTTAATTTGATAATTTATTGAAAATTCAACACCTGTTCTATAGCTTCGATCGACTTTGTTGGTTAGTGCAATTCCGTTTGGTCCGAACTGCCCATTTAAGACAATTTCATCCTTAAAATCCATAGAGAAAAGGTTCGCAGATATTTTTAGATTATTGCTAAAATATCGGTAACCCAATTCGTAATCGGTAACGTATTCTGGAGTTGTTGTGCCAAGAATTAATTGGTTGTTATCGTCAACTGATAGATTGTCGTTTCCTGCGAAAATGTCATTTCTGGTTGGTTCGCGTCCGACTTTCCCCAAGCTAAAAAATAGTTCTTGATTGCTTTTTAAAATGTAGGTAAGACCTAATTTCGGATTGATAAAATCCCATTGTAATGCTTTTAGATTTTCGTCGCCTGTGTATGAGAACTTAGCATGGCGGTATTGGAGACTTCCCGAAATTTTAAGATTATTAATTTGGTAATCTGCTTTTGCGAACGCGCTGAAATCATCCTTATAACCTGTGTTATTGTAGATACCTCCAAGTTCTTTTTCTGTAAAGTTGTGATCACGGTTGTACCAATTGGCACTAAGTCCTGTTTGGATTTTTAAAGCTTTCCAGCTTGTTTCTAAATTAGAGTACAAGCCTCCGAAGTTAGATTTAAAAGCATAATTGTACATTTCTCCATCTTCGGGTAAGCCAAGAAAGTTATTGAGGTTAAAGTCGTAATTTCCTTTTAGAAAAGTATAGTGGGCGCCATTTTGCCAAGTTGTATTTTGTCCTAATTTGCTTTGATTTGAAACTTGGAAAAAGCTTTGGAAAAAGTGGTCTTTTTCATTTCTGTTGGCATTGCTTCGAGGATCCGCATCGATCTGCTCTTTGGTAACGCCTAGCCACGCCAATTCGTTATTTTGATCACCAATAACTGAGTTGAATTTCCAGGTGGATTTTGGTTTGAAAATTCCAGCGCTAATCATTGCCGATTGTCCATGATTGCTGGAGTTATACTTGTAACCTCCATTGTATATTTCACTCATTCTAACGTGGATGGCTTTGTCATTAACAATACCTGATGTATATTTTGCATAGGTTCGAAAGGCATTATAAGAACCATAATCAGCGCCAAATTCTAGATTTCTCTCAGTAAGATTGGGTGTGCTAATTTGTAAACTTCCGGCATAACTTGCCGTTCCGTTTTTGCTAAGACCAACACCTTTTTGTAGTTGCAAAAAGTCAATGGAATTAAAGAAGTCTGGAAAGTTAGAAAAGTAAGCGCCTTGATCTTCGGGTTCGTTCATTGGAGCACCATCAAAGTTGACATTAACACGGGTTTGGTCAATCCCTCTAATTCGGTAGTAGGAATATCCGTTGTTGCTTCCGGCGTCGGAGTAGGCTGTGATTGCGGGAAGTTTGTTAATTAAAAAAGGAAGCTCCTTGCCGTTGTTTTGTATGTCTTTTTGCGGATGATAGTTTAGGTAGTTGACAGCATCAAGCTTTTTGGCTTGGCTAATGATAAGCACTTTATCGATGTTTTGGATACTATCTTGTTCTTGTGCTTTTAGATTTGCAAAAGAAAACAATAAAAGTAGAAGTGTTAAATTTTTCATATTGCGTTAATTTTACACAAATGTAAAATTCTATTTTAGGTTAACAAAATTTATTTAGTGTTATTTTGACGCAAAATAATAAATGTTTGATTATTAGATGTTAAATTATATTTCGAAGTACATTCCATGTTGTTCTAGATTTTTATACTTTTCTGGATTGAACTTAAATAATTTTGCAGGTCGACCACTTCCTTCCTTGCGGTAATTCTCAGTTTCGGTCAAAAGTTGGTAGCCCATTATTTTTTTTCTAAAATTTCTGCGGTCGATATCTCTACCCAAAATACTTTGGTAGAGACTTTCCAAATCTGAGAAAGCAAATTCGTTTTTTAGTAAATTAAATCCAATTGGGGCGTATTGTATTTTGGTACGAAGACGAGCGACTGCCAGATCAATAATGTTGGCATGATCAAAAGCCAAATCAGGCAAGTGATTAATACTAAACCATCTCGCGTCAGAAGCATCCGTTGCAGCGTTTAGTTTGTGGGCATCAGGATTGACAAGAGCCAAATATGCCACCGAAATTACACGGTTTCTGGGATCGCGATTAATGCCATCAAAAGTGTAAAGTTGCTCAACAAAATTAGTGTTAACACCTGATTCTTCTTGAAGCTCCCGCGCAATGGCTTCCTCCAAAGTTTCAGTATCTTGAACCAAACCACCTGGCAATGCCCAAGTATCTTTATAGGGTTCAATATTTCTTTTGATTAAAAGTATGTGGAGTTCCTTATTTTCGAAATAGCCAAATACAACAGCGTCGACTGCGATTTTGATATTTTGCATTTTGTGTTGCTTTAACGCAAATTTATTAAATTTTAGGAAAAAATTTAACAAAAAAACTCAACCAATTATGGTTAAGTTTTTAATATATATTTAAATAAAAATTTATTTAACTTTTAAGATGGTAAAAGACTTCGTATAACTCTGTCCACCTGGTAAATTAATATGGCCATTATTGGCAGGTACCCATGGACCAAAAGTCTGATTTGCGACCCCTCCAATTGTAATTCCAGGTCTTTGTATTGCCATATAAATAATATCTCCTTTATTAAGTTTAAGTATGGTAGAAGGAATCTGAATAGCAGTCCCAGTCCCAGCCGCAATCCCAACATATGTTGATCGAATTCCAGTAATATCCGATGATGTTGCAAATGTTGCTCCTTTCTTTAACTTCAAGTTAACTGCGACGAACTGTGTAGCTGAATTAAGATCAGGTCTATTCGCATTAAATCCAATAAATCCCGTTAACTGGTAATAGCCATCATTTAGAATTGTAAAGGAACTATTGGTCTGATTGAAGTTTACTGCAGAATTAACCAACGCTTCAGTACTCGCAAATGTAATCTGCTGATCATCCGTTGAAGTAAGATCAAGTGCTTGATAGGCTGTTGACATAAATGTGGTCATAATAGGCGAAGAGCTTAGATAGATCCATGTCATTGTAACTTTATCAAAAACGTACAAGCCGGGCGTATTCACGTTTATGGTTTGCCATTTTTGGTTTGCTGTTGCAGCTCCTGTTGTTACATAGATCACAGTTCCATCTTGTTCTACTGTGTATGTTTTTGCAAAAAGCTGATCTCCTGTAATGCTTGGAGGTGTTATGCCATCCATTGCGGTCGTGGTTGTAGGCTTGCCTGTAACATGTAAAGTCGATTTTGGCTTATCGGTTCCGATACCAACTTGAGCATTTGTAAATACTATAATACAGAATAGTAGAAGACTGAGTAATTTATTTTTCATATTTTGGCTTGTCTTTAATGCAAAAATAATTAAAATAATGAAATAATAGTAATGATGAATTGTTATATATGGTGTAGTGTTGTGAATAGTGTAAAAATAATTAACTTTTATTGATTTTTTTATTCTTTATCATGGCGGCATAAGCTTGTTTTTTAGAATTAAATTAATGTTGTCTTCCAGTTAGGGTGATTTGATTCATTTTCTGTAATTTTATTTACCAATAAAAATTTGAGAAATACATTTCATTCATAAATTTGTATTTTTAAAAACACAAAAAAGAAACACTATGAGAAGTTTGACAATTGTCGGCCTTATCCTTTTTGGGATTGCTGCACTTTTATTTTACGGCACCACAAATTTTTCCCTTAACGAAATGAAACTTTCTCACTTTATGGGAATTATGGCAGGTGTTGGCATAGGACTAATTATTGGCGGAATAGTAGGATACGTAAGTAAAGGCACTGCGCTAAAAGAAGAACAAAGAAAGAAAGCCTTCAAGCAAATGCAAAAGGACAAAATAGAATTCGAGAAGCAGCAACAAAAAATTGCAAAGCAGGAACAGTTGCAAAGAGAGCAAGAAGCGCATACAAAAAACAACGATCAGAATTATATTTAATTCTGATCGTTTTATTTTAAGAAAATTTTCGTTTAGAAATTATAACCCAAACCTAGGATAAAGAAGCTAGGTCTGTTATCATAATTAATTTCAGTATTGCTACCAGCTACTGTATTGATGAATTTTCTTTCATCTTTCGAGAAAGCACCTTCGTATCTTGCGTTGATAACAAACTTCTTAAGTGTAACATTTGCACCCAACTGATAGCCAACACCAAAGTCTTTAGCTTCAGATTCTTTGAAGTTTTGATAGGTATTGTCTTTAGAAGTGTTTACAGAGAATACAGGACCTACAAAAGCACTTAAAGTTTCACCCATTAGGTTATAACCTAACAAAACAGGGATATCAATTCTGTCATTTTTAGCTTCTAGTTCAACCGTTTTTCCTGCTACAGAATCATTAACTTCTACACTGTTTTTAATGCTTGTGTAGTAGATTTCTGGCATAACAAACAAAGACGTTACAGGAAGATTAATCTTCGCAGATAAACCGAAATTGAAACCAGTGTTACTTTTTCCATTGCTTTCCCAAGCGTTACTTGCTGTGTCTTTTAGGTTCGACCAGCTTGCAGATGAAGTGTTGAACAAAAGGTTAGCCCTTGCTCCTAATGTAACTTGTGAAAATGCTGCAATACTTGCAAACATTGCCATCGTTGTAATTAACTTTTTCATGTTTATATAAATTTACGTTAAACTTGTTTGGTCGTTTTCCAACATAAAATGTCTAAGTTGCTTAAACAACTCTGATGAATAAACGAAGTCGATAAGGTTTTTATTTTTTGCGGTTGCCAAAAGATCCTTATTCCCTTCCCATTCTTTAACACCTAGACGAAGATACAAAATTTTTTCTCCGATGGTCATCACCGAGTTCATATCGTGGGTGTTAATAATCGTGGTGGTATTATATTCTTTTGTGATTTCCATCAGAAGAGCATCGATTACATTAGAGGTGTAAGGGTCTAATCCTGAGTTAGGTTCATCACAAAAAAGATATTTTGGATTGTTGACAATTGCCCGCGCAATCGCAACACGTTTTTGCATTCCACCAGAGATTTCGGACGGAAATTTTCTATTGGCATTCTGTAAGTTAACACGACCAATAACTTCCAAAACTTTTCTTTTCTTTTCACGGAAAGTCATGTTCGTGAACATGTCCAAAGGGAATTGAATATTCTCTTCAACGGTCATCGAGTCAAACAATGCGCTACCTTGGAAAACGGTTCCGATCTCAGAGCGGAGCAATTGCTTCTCATCACGAGTCATGTCAGCAATATTTCGTCCATCAAATAAAATTGAACCACTTGTAGGCTCGTAAACATTAAGTAGACTTTTTAGGAATACTGTTTTACCAGAACCACTTTGCCCAATAATAAGATTGACTTTTCCTGTTTCAAAAGTTGCGGAAATACCTTTAAGAACTTCTGTTCCGTCAAAGCTCTTTTTTAAATCTCTAACTTCAATCATTAGCTTAAAAGTAATTGGGTTAATAATAAATCGCAAATAATAATGGAAACAATAGTCCATACTACCGCTTGAGTACTTGCACGACCAACTTCTAATGAGCCTCCTTTAACATTATAACCAAAATATGCTGGTATGGTTGCTATTAGAAATGCAAATACAGCTGTTTTTAAGAATGCGTACCAAATAAAGAAAGACGGCATATACATTTGGATACCAGTGATATAGTCGGCTTCTGTCCAGTTTTTTGTAACAATTCCTGCAATATGTCCTCCCCAAATACCAACAGCGATACTTATAGCAATTAATAATGGGTTAAAAATTACACTTGCAAATATTTTGGGCAAAATCAAAAAATTAGGAGAATTAACACCCATAATGTCTAGAGCGTCAATTTGTTCTGTAACACGCATTGTACCAATACTAGATGCGATATAAGAACCTACTTTCCCTGCAAGAATAACCGAAATAATGGTTGGTGAAAACTCAAGAATTAAAACAACTTTTGTGGCATATCCAATAAATGAAAGTGGTATTGGGAAGCTTGATGCCGAGAAGTTGTTAAACATCTGTATCGCAACAACGGCACCGACAAAGAAAGACGTAAATAGTACTAATCCAAACGAATTAACACCTAGGTCGTATATTTCGCGCATGAATAACTTCATGAAAACCTGCATTTTTTGCGGTTTGCTTATTACTTTTCCTAATAAGAGAACATATTCGCCTATTGCCTGAAATAATCTTTTTAACATTTTGTAAAATTAAACTTTTTTGTGGAGATTATCGTGCATTTTTATCTCCAACAATTACCAAGAAAATGGTTTTTAGTAGTATAACAAAATCTAGGCTAAAACTCCAGTTTTTAACATAAAAGGCATCAGCAAGTGCTCTTTTTTTCATTTGGATATTCATATCGCCTTCGTCGCCACGAAGTCCATTGACTTGTGCAAGACCAGTAATACCTGGCTTTACAAGACTTCTAATGGCATAACGACTAATTTTTGGTTTATAAAATTCATCAACCAAAAGCATATGTGGACGTGGCCCAATAACAGACATTTCTCCTCTGATAACATTGATAAATTGTGGGAGCTCGTCAATGCTCGTTTTTCTTAAAAACTTACCAAGTTTAGTGATTCTTTTGTCACCAACTTCTGTCGTTTTTTTTGTGGAATCCGCATTGTTAACCATAGTTCGGAATTTCCAACATTCGAAGACTTCCTCATGGTAGCCGTATCTTTTTTGCTTAAAAAACACAGGCCCTTTACTATCTAGTTTTATTAGGATAGCAATAATAGGGAATAACCAAGAGCAAATTCCCGCAAGAACGATTAATGAAAAAACAATATCGAAAGTACGTTTTAATAATGAGTTGGTGAAAAACTCTAAAGGGTACTTTGTTGGTGATAAGACAGGGAGTGTTACAATATAGTTAATGTCGTACTCGAAAAAATTATTCTGAATAATGTTAGGAACCAAAGAAATTTTAACCTTGTTGTTTTCCGCTTCGTAAAAAATTTTCCGTTCCAGAATTGGATCGATGCAGTTTTCAGATGGTAAAAAAATGGTATGTATTCCTTCTTTTTTCCAAAAATCAACAAGGTTTTCAATATCGATTTTTCCAGTTGGAAATTCATATATTTTATAACCGTAATCTGGTCTAGTTTCAATAATATCTCTAAGAATTTCGGTTGCTGAACTTTCTCCAATAAACATCACATTTCGATGGTTTTTTCCTAAAGTCCGGATATACTTTAATAAAGAAAAAATCAAACTCTTAAAAGGAATCATCACCAAAAGCATGAAGCCTGCGAGATAAAAGCGTTCAGTTTTTAAGAAATCATTATTGCTTACCTTACCAAGTAAGATAACACCTAGAAAAAAAATGAAAATATGAACAATAATCCTTTCTAGATAACTGGTAAAAGTTAAACTTCTAGGGACATGATACAATTTTGTCCTACCACTTAGTAAGATCCAAAAAAGACATAGTAAGGCTATGGAAAGTAGGTTTTGTTCTATCTGATTTTCATCGTACTTCCATTCGAAATTTCGATAATAAAATATCACAAAAACTGACGCCACTAGAATCATATCTAATAGTATCATGAGACTTTTGAAATATCGAGAATATCGAAGTTTTTGCATCTACATTAAAATCAATCTGCTAATATAATATTTTTTTTAAGGAATGTTTAAATATTTATGAGTTTGTATTGAAGAACGCCATTCTGGATGTTCCAAAATAAAGTCTGTTATCTTTGGATAGTTAGCATCTTTTTTACTCCATTCACTTTGTAAGAAAAGCTCACAATCGGTATTTACTTTTGCAGCTTGCTCTTCAGCAAATTTAATATCATTATTGTTAAACACAATGACTTTTAGTTCGTTTGCTTTTTTGTAAATGTCTTCAAGGGGTAGTCCTGTTTTCTTTGGAGAAAGCGTAATCCAATCCAAATGTCCAGACATTGGATAAGCGCCAGAAGTTTCGATGTGGATTGTGCAACCTAATGATTTTAATTTCGATGTCAAAATTTCTAAATTCCACATCAATGGTTCTCCACCAGTTAGTACAATGGTTTTGCAGTGTTTTGCAGCGGTTTCTGCAATTTCTTCTGTCGACATTAGTGGATGAAGTGTCGGGTCCCAACTTTCTTTAACATCGCACCAATGGCAACCAACGTCGCATCCGCCTAATCTTATGAAATAGGCTGCTTTTCCTGCATGAAATCCTTCTCCTTGAATAGTGTAAAAATGCTCCATCACTGGGAGCATTTTTCCTTCTTTTAATAATAAATCTTCTTGTTCTTTAGTCATTATAAACTGAAGTTTTGTAAGCGATAAGTGTGTTTTTCATTAACATCGCTCGTGTCATTGGGCCAACACCACCTGGTACTGGCGTTATCCAACTTGCCTTTGCAGCGCAACTATCAAAGTCTACGTCGCCGGCTAGATGATAGCCTTTTTCCGAATCATCATCCACACGTGTAATACCAACATCAATAATTACAGCGCCTTCTTTGATCATATCTCCTTTTAGGAAATGAGGATCGCCCAAAGCAGTAATCACAATATCTGCTTTTTTAGTATATTCTTCTATATGTTGTGTGTAAGAATGTGTCAACGTTACTGTCGAATTTCCAGGGAAGTCTTTTCTTCCCATCAAAATACTCATTGGTTTTCCAACGATGCGACTACGACCAATAATTACACAGTTTTTTGCTTTTGTTTCAATATTGTAGCGCTCCAACAAGGTTAAAATTCCAAAAGGAGTTGCTGGCAAAAAGGTATCCATTTCTAAAGCCATTTTTCCAAAATTCTCTGGGTGAAAACCATCGACATCCTTTCTTGGATCAATTGCCATAATAATCTTTTCTTGATCAATCTGCTTTGGTAAAGGCAACTGAACAATAAAGCCATCCACTGCTTTTGACTTGTTAAGCTCATCAATCTTTTCTAAAAGTTCAGCTTCAGAAACTGTACTCGGAAATTTGATTAAACTTGAACTAAAACCAACTTCCTCACAATCTTTAACTTTACTATTGACGTAAGCTTTACTTGCACCATTGTTACCAACCAAGATGGCAACCAAATGTGGTGCACGTCTTTTGCTGGCTAAGATTTTTTCGACTTCCTCGCGGATTTCTTGCTTGATTTCTTTTGAGACTTTTAGTCCGTCTAAGATTTGCGCCATTTTTCTTTCTTTTTACTTTTTATATTAGATTCTTTTCACTTCTTTTTTAAAATCAAAACATCTTGGAAATCTCGATCTTTTCTGTCGAGACTGAAATCTCTCCAAAAACCAACGATATGTTGTTCGATTTCCAAACCTGCGTCATTAACCATTTTTTCCAAGAACGAATACTCGAGGGCTATGTTCGCGCCTTGTACCTTTTCGTCTAGTAAACGATAGCCTTCTTTTTCATAAGGGAATTTAAAGCCTGGGAATGTACTTAGATTTTCATTTTTCTTATAAATAAAAAATGTCGCTAAACATTTACCATCTTTTTTTAAAACACGGTGGATTTCTTTAAGATAATTATCAATTTCGCTAACCCTCATGTGTGTGAAGACTGAGAATAAAAACGATTTATCAAACAAATTGTCTTGATATGGAAATCTGAAATTCTCAGCTTTTCCTTCATACTCATTGTATAAATCATTATTTAATGGTACGAACTGGAATTTGAAATTCGGAAAATCTTTACTGATTGTTTTCTTACACCAGTCAACCCCTTTTTTTACAACATCAAAACCGTCGTAGGTGGCGTCCTTACTAAGATATTTAGTAAGGTGAATCGCTGTTCTTCCCATTCCGCTACCTATATCTAGTACCTTGTCGTCAGGATTTAGCTCTACATATTTTTTTAGTAAAGATAGTTGTTCTACTCCTTTTTGTTTGAAATCACCAGGTCCAATAAAAATATCTCCTTTCTTAGGAATGTATTTTTCTCTCTTACCTGTAATTCCTTCATAGAAGTCAATCGGAGAATAATATAGTTTTCTAACAAAAAAACGATACTTGGGAGACAGTTTATAAAAAAGATTTCTTTTTAACATAGTTTAGTTTTCATATAATAATTCATCAAAGCATTGGTTGAAGAGTCGTGGCTTGTAACTTCTTGATTGTCTTTTAATTCGGGTAGAATTTTATTGGCTAAAACTTTTCCTAGCTCAACGCCGAATTGATCAAAACTGAATATATTCCAAATCACACCTTGTACAAAGATTTTATGCTCATAAAAAGCAATCAATTGACCCAAAGTGTAAGGTGTTAATTCTTTGATTAAAATTGAGTTAGTTGGCGTGTTGCCAACAAATATTTTATAATTGATGAGCTTCTCAATATCTTCTTCCGAAAGTCCTTGATTCTCAAGTTCTAATAAGACTTCTTCTTCAGTTTTTCCAAATGCTAAAGCTTCCGTTTGAGCAAAAAAGTTAGCTAAAAGCTTGTCTTGATGATCAGAAACATTATTGCATGATTTTGAAAACGCAATAAAATCTGACGGAATCAATTCTGTGCCTTGATGGATCAATTGATAAAAAGCATGTTGTCCATTGGTACCAGGCTCGCCCCAAATAATAGGTCCCGTTTCATATTCTACAAAATCACCATTTCTGTCCACCGATTTCCCGTTGCTTTCCATGTCGCCTTGTTGTAGATAAGCGGCAAAACGATCTAGATATTGAGAATAGGGTAAAATCGCATAAGTTCCCGCAGCATAAAAATTTCGGTACCAAATCCCCAAAAGTCCCATCAACACAGGAATGTTTTCTTTAAAATCTTTAGTTTTAAAATGAATATCTGTTGCCTCAGCGCCTTTTAATAGTTGTTCGAAATTATCGTAACCAACTGCCAAAACAATGCTTAGTCCAATTGCACTCCAAAGTGAGTAGCGTCCACCAACCCAATCCCAAAACTCAAAAGTGTTTTCGGCTAAAATTCCGAATTCGTTAACTTTTTCTGTATTTGTAGAAAGCGCAACAAAATGTTTTGCTACGTCAGCGTCGCTAGCTCCAGATTTCAAGAACCAATCTTTTGCAGACTGCGCGTTGGTCATGGTTTCTTGCGTTGTGAAAGTCTTTGAAGCAATGATAAATAAAGTCGTTTCTGGATTTAAGTTTTTAACAACTTCAGCGATGTGATTGCCGTCAACATTCGAAACAAAATGAACATCCAATCGTGTTTTAAAATGTTTCAAAGCTGAGCAAACCATTACTGGACCAAGGTCTGAGCCACCGATTCCGATGTTGACAACATCCGTGATTTCTTTTCCTGAAAAGCCTTTATGTTCGCCAGAAATTACTTTTTCTGAAAAAGCTTTCATTTGGTTCAAAACCTTTTTGATAGCAGGTTTTATGTTTTCGCCATCTACCAAAATTGGTGTTTCCGAAAAATCGCGCAAAGCAGTATGTAGAACGGCTCTGTTTTCGGTTTCGTTGATTTTTTCACCAGAAAACATTTGTCCAATTGCTTCCTTTAGTTGCGTCTCTTCTGCCAGTTTTAACAATAAATCCAAAGTGCGCGAATCGATAAGGTTTTTGGAGTAATCGAAAAGCAAATCTTCCGTTTCAATAGAGAATTCTTGGAAGCGTTGTGGATTGTATTTGAAAAGGGTTCTCAACTCAAAATCGTTGTTCGCGAAATGACTTTCGAGGTCTTCCCAAGCTTTGGTATGAGACGGATTAATTTTTGGAAGCATAATCACAAATGTTTTTAATCTACAAATTTACTGAAAATTCGTCGGATGAGCTTGTAGATTTTTATGCTTTTCTAAATAAAAAATTCCGCCTTGGTAGACGGAACTTTCATTATGATTTATGCTCTTTTGAAAAACGATTCAAGAAGAATTTCTTTTTGTTTAAATATATTAAACCTGCAATTATTAGTAAAATTGGCCAAATAGAAACCAAGAAAACCACAATCTGTTGAATCATATAAAATCCTTCTACCAAAGCATTTTTTAACTCAAATCCGAAATTGCTTTTGAATTGATTATCATAGTTTTGCGTGTTGGCGATTGGGATTTGCGCGACACTAACATTTGGTTCTTTTAGATAAATGTCAACAGTACTATATTTCAGTTGGTCTGCGATATTGATGTTGGCAACTTTTTGGTCGTTCGCTTCACGATAATTGTCATCAGCAAGTTCAACTTTGTCTTTGGTGGCTTTCAGTTGATTGATATTTTCTTCTTTCTTTTGTTGACGCTGTGCGTCTAGTTTTGCTAAAGCAATATTTGCGGTAACATCATCGGCATTGATAATTCTTGCATTTAGAAACAATTTGTTTTGGTTAATATCATTTAGAAAATCACCTAAAAATTCGGTCGGAACACGAACTTGCATGCTATTTTCATTTTGATATTTTCGAACTAAAATCGCGTCTGTATCAGAAGTGTTAAATGTTCGTTCTGAAACTGTTTGTGCGCGCATTTGACTTTTCGTAACAAAACCACCCAACTTCACCAAAGACTTTTCTATGGCAACAGAAGCATCATAGACGTTTTTGACTTCCATATCAATGTTAGCCGTTTTGATGAATTTCTTACCTTCAACTTGTTGAGATGCTGCAACAGAAGCGCTATCCGTGGTTGCCATTTCTGCTTTAGACATTTCCATTGTGGAAGCTTCTGCGGTTTCGTGTTTTTTACATGAGATAAAGCTTAAACTAATAAATGCTGCTGCGATAGAGGTTTTAATAACTGATTTCATAATATTGGGATTTTAGAATTGTGATAAAGCTAAACCCAAACTGAAATCTTCTTCTTGTAAGCTTTTTGTTTTTTAGTTGTAAAGCTTAGTTTACAATTTTAAATAATTGAAAATCTGTGTTTTGTAAAATGTTTGCAATTTAATTGTATTGATAAAAAACATAATATTGTTAAATTTTAGGAACAAAATTTGTTCTTTGGTTTTCAAAATCACAGCTTATGTCTTCTACATTTTCAAAAATCAAAAATATAATAGAACTTCTTCGTCATTTGGATATCGAAAAAATTTCTGAAATCTCTGCTAAAGTTGACCTTCCAAAATTGGTAAATAATGTTTCTCATTTAAGTGAAAAACAACTAGGCGCAATGATGAAGATGATGGACCCTAACAAAAAGGAAAAAGTTCTTCCAGAAATTGATGGCGACTTTTATGACATCAATCACACTTTACTACCAGAACATCGAGCGATTCAATTAAAAGTTCGTGCTTTTATGGAGCAAGAAGTGAAACCAATTGTCAATGATTATTGGCTTCATGATGAGTTTCCGTTTCAGTTAATTGAGAAATTTAGAGAGCTCAATATTTGTGGCGTGACTTACGATGGTTATGGTTGCCCGAATTTACCATTTTTAATGGAGGGAATTCTCGCTATGGAAATGGCTCGTGTTGATGCGTCCATTGCAACATTCTTTGGTGTGCAATCGGGATTGTCAATGGGTTCCATCTACATGTGTGGCTCGGAAGCTCAAAAAGAAAAATGGCTTCCTGCAATGCAAAAATTTGAAAAGATTGGCGCTTTCGGTTTGACGGAACCCGAAGTTGGTTCTGGTGCTGCTGGAGGATTGACAACGACTTGTAAAAAAGTTGAAGGTGGTTGGATTATTAATGGACAGAAAAAATGGATTGGTAATGCAACCTTTGCGGATGTAATAATTATTTGGGCTCGCGATGTTGATAGTGATGAGGTTAAAGGTTTTATCGTCGAAAAAGATAATGCTGGTTTTGTGGTTGAAAAGATTCGCGGAAAAATGGCACTTCGTATTGTTCAAAATGGTTTGATAACCTTGACGGATTGTTTTATTCCAGACGAAAATAAATTAGAAAATGCCAATTCTTTTAAAGATACCGCCAAAGTTTTGCAAATGACAAGAGCAGGAGTTGCATGGATGGCTGTGGGATTGTCGCGTGGCGCCTACGAAAATGCCCTCGAATATACGCGAGAAAGAAAGCAATTTGGAAAACCAATTGCAAGTTTCCAAATGATACAAGGACATTTGGTGGAAATGTTATCCAATCTAACGGCGATGCAAACGATGGTTTTCCGACTTTCCGAAATGCAAGATGAGGGAATTTTAAAAGACGAACACGCTTCTTTAGCAAAGGTTTTTTGCACTATGAGAATGCGTGATATCGTAAGTCGCTCTCGTGAAGTTATGGGCGGCAATGGAATCTTGTTGGAGCATAATGTGGCGCGCTTTGTTGCAGATGCCGAGGCAATTTATTCTTATGAAGGCACTAAAGAAATTAACTCGTTAATTGTTGGTCGCGCTATTACAGGCTTCAGTGCTTTTGTCTAAATTTGTACAATGAAATTTATTTTTTCATTTCTAATTTTTATAAGTTTGATTAATTGTAGTCAAACGCAACAACCTATTAAAACTACCAAAAAAATGGAACATCAAGATAATCCTTACTTTTCGAGAACGGATAGAACTAAATTAAATGTCAGCAATGACGAATGGAAGAAAATTCTTTCGCCCGATTTATATGCTGTAGCGCGAGAAGCTGCAACCGAGAGACCTTTCACAGGGAAGTATAATGATTTCGACGCTATTGGCGACTATTATTGTGCGGTTTGCGGAAATCACCTTTTCCGTTCGACTTCGAAGTTTGCAAGTTCTTGTGGATGGCCAAGTTTTTTTGAAGCTGATAAAGAAGGTGTCATTTATAAAAGAGATTCTTCTCACGGAATGGAGCGCATCGAAGTTTTGTGCAAGCGTTGCGATTCGCATCTTGGGCATGTTTTCAACGATGGGCCACCACCAACAGGAACGCGTTATTGCATGAATTCCATAAGTTTGGATTTTGAAAAAGATTAAAATTTAATCCATAAAAAACAAAAGGCTGCTTCATATTGAAACAGCCTTTCTTGTTTAAGAAGTTTTTGTATTTAAAAATATTAAAACTTAAAATCGACACCAACATACATATTGATTCCCATAATTGGAGCATAGACCATTCCGCCGTCAAAGTTGTTGCCGAAAGGGTTTTTCGCATCAAGAATTGCATGATGTTGTTTGTAATTTGTTAAATTCTCGCCACCCACATACAATCTAATCTTATCCGTAAAGTTTTTAGAAACTTGTGCATTAAGCGTTGTATAAGGCTTCGAGTAATTTCCTAAGTGTGTTGCAGCGCTGTTGTCATCCATATTCGGAAGTCGTTGCTCGCCAATCCAATTAAGTGTCGCATCAAAATTCCAGAAACCTCCTTTTTCGGATTTGTTGGTGGCGTAGGCTGCGTTAAAGAAAGCTCTGTGTTTCGCCATGAAAGGCACTTTCTTTAATCCGCTGATGTAGTCTGTTGCCACATCGTAATATTTGTAAGCCAAACGGAAGTCTAGATTTTTCGCTGCATTAATGTCCCACTGTGTTTGGAAACTTGTTGCAAAAGATTTTCCATCAAGATTATAGAATAAAATTTTGTGCGCCGATTGATCAAGGTCAACTACAACTTGATCTTGGAAATCTGTTCGGAAAATATCAGCAACAAGGCTAGTTTTTCTGTTAAATAACTTAAATTCTTGTTGTAAGCTAATGCCATAGTTCCAAGCGATTTCTGGTTTTAGACCATAGATTTTTCCACCATTGTCAATAATTTCGATTTGACGATTCGAAGCGAAATATTGTTGGTTTTCTGCAAAGATATTTGCAGTACGGAATCCGCGACCTCCTGACAAACGCAAAATAGTCTTTGGCGTGATGTCATACTTAAAATTAAGTCTTGGCGTGAATTGCGTTCCTGCCAAATTATGAAAATCCACTCTTGCACCAGCAACCAAAGTATATTTGGTCCCTGTCAAAGTATATTCCGCGAAAAGTCCAGGTACCGTTTCTTGACGTTCAATATTTTGGGTTAAATAGTCTTCGTTGTAATTATCCAATAAGAAACTTGCACCAACTTTGTACTTGTGATTGGTGTTTCCGATAATACTTTCAAAAATTAAATTGGAGTAAAAAGTAGATTGTTTTCCAAAATAATTTCTAAATCCGAAAAAACTATCTTGTTGATGATAAGTAAACTGATTCATCCAACCCAAACTTTGGTAAGGTTTTCCTTTAAAAACATAACCCGTTTTATTCCAAACCTGAAATCTCGAAATGTCAATCCCAACGCCGTAAAGTTCTTGCTCTTTTTGAGAAAGTCTTTTGTTATAGCCAATTTGTCCAGCTGTTCTTTGATCCTGCAAGAAGTTAACGCCAAAGTGCGAGCCCAAACCAGAATGATCAAGATCATTGTAATTTAACAAGTACGAAACATTAAGTTGAGTCCCTTTTGGACGATCCAGAAAACCATCTTTGTTCATGTCAGTATTTCCTAATGTTGCATTACCATGAAGCAAAATACTTTGATTCCAATGTTCTGAAAGTGCAGAAGTGTGCGTGATGTTGGCTTCTGTTCTTCCCTCGAAATCAGCAAAAAGATTGATTTCTGTTGCTGGTTTTTCGTCGTGAGATTTTAGAAGTTCGGTGTTGATTTGTCCTGTGATACTTTCGTAACCGTTAACAACCGTGCTTCCGCCTTTTGTTAGTTGGATGCCTCCAATCCATTTTCCTGGAATAAAATTAAGTCCATACGCAGACGCCAAACCACGAATTTCTGGTAAAAGCTCTTTGGTCAGACTTGTGTATTTTTGGTCAAGACCTAACATTTTGAGTTGTTTGGTTCCAGTAACAGCATTACTAAACGAAACGTCAACTGTTGCATTGGTTTCAAAACTTTCGGAAAGGTTACAACAAGCGGCTTTTAACAATTCTTTAGAACTTATATTAAATGTTAAACCCACTTCTTTTTTGCTAAGCGCCGTTGCTTCTTTGGCTTTAGTAACGGTTACACCTGCAATTTCGTTTGACTCTTTCGCGTGATTGTGACCAGCGTGTTCGTCTTTAACATTTGCATTCGTTGTTTCCGTTGGCATTTCTTCTTCCTCGTCGTCCATGTGGACTAAAGGATTTTTCTCGCCCCATTTGAAGTTACGGTCATACAAACAACATTTTGGAAGTTTGTTATAGGTTTTGTTTTCGGAAGTATATTTTTCGTTGTCGTGTCCAACTTCGGCAATATGTTTAAGGATTTTGTCAGCTGAAGTTTTATTAGCATCAAAAGTTAAATAGACTTTTTGCTCATCAGCTTTCCAATTTGCGTTTGTGCTTCCAGCTTCTTTGGCTGCACTTTCGATACGCATTTTGCAAGAGATACAGTTACCTCTCACATAAAAAGATTCGGTTTTAAGTGTTTCTTGTGCCCAAATTGTTATGGAACAAAGTAGCATAACAAAAGTGAGAACACTTTTATTTAAAAATTTCATTTGAAGATTTTCTCGGATTATTTTAATTCACAAACTTTGCTAGCATCGCACTCATGAGACATCTTTGCAGAATTGTCAGGACGCTTGTATTGACAACATCCGTGTAGGTCGGAATATGCTTTGTCCGCAGCGCGATAAACTTGGTTGTCGTAACCTGCTTCAGCAACATTTTTAAGAACCGCATTTACATTAGGTTTCTCTGTATTGTAGCTAACTGTTAACATCTTGGTTTTTCTGTCCCAAGTTGCAGATTCGACATTTTTGTCAGCCTTGGCTGCTGTTTCGATGTTGTCTTTACACATGGCGCAATTGCCCTCTACACGATAAGTCTCGGTTTTGGATTGTGCCGAAAAGTTTGAAAATAAAAATATTGATAGGAATAGAATCCCTGATTTAATAATAGATTTCATTTTTAAAATAGAATTAATTGATAAAATTTTTGACCTGAAAAACCTGTTCTCAAGTATTTTAAAACAATTAAGCTATTTTGGGCGGTTGCCAGATATTAAAGAAATTATTATTGATGAAAATCGAATTGTATTCGAAAGCCTTTTTAGAATTGATTTGTGCTAAAAGATTATCTTTTGCATCAAAATCACTCACAAACAAAGGCATATAGCAACCATGACAAGTATGACATTGCGGGCAATGGTCTTGGCAAGAATTTTTGGAAGTGTCAGAATTGTTTTCTGAATGGCAACCGCTGTCATCATCAGAATGTGATGTACAACAGTCGTCAGCAGTGCTGCTCATTTCACAACATGCGTCTTCGGTAATAGAAAGCTCGATAACCTGCATTGGAAAAACCATACTTCCCAAACAGAATAGACTAACGAAAAATAATAACTTTCTAAACATTAAGAATTCTAATTGCGGGACAAATTTAGTAAAAATATTATTGATAGAATTTCGTTTCTTGTTTATCCGAATTTTAACAAGGCTTATTTTTAATTGTTTAAGAAAAAAACTAAGATTTTGATTGAGCAATCAGTGCGTGGTTGGAAAATTTAATTTGATTACCTTGAATCTAAAGTTTTTCTTAGTGTTAAAAGCAATTCAGAATAAAATTTACAAAAAGAGATCTTAGTTAAAAAATATTAAAGTTTAGTTAAACTTCGTAACATATAATTAATTGATACTCTTATAATTGTAATTTTGCCGCGCAAATGTAAAGTATATATATGAGGAGACTTCCAATTTTTCTTTGTTCAATTTTTATATTAGGAACATCTTTTTATCCTAGTTCAAAAAAAGTACCAACTTCGACAACAACTAAAGAAATTAACAAAAATCTAGTAAGCGTCGATGCTAACAAAGAAGAAGCGAAAACAACAACAGCAGAATCGATTTACAATTCGATTTCTTTTGAAGGTAATGATGTTTTAAATTTTGAAGTTTTTAATAAAGCTTATTTAGGATTTCAAAATTTAAAAAAATCAGGCGCTCTTAATGAAGATGCAAAACTGTTAAGTATCTGCGACTTTAGCCTTTCGTCTAACAAAAAGAGACTTTGGGTTATTGATGTAGAATCAAAAACCGTGCTATTCAATTCTTTGGTAGCACATGGAAAAGGAACAGGCGAGGAATTCGCTACAAATTTTTCTAATCAAGAAAACTCGCATCAATCGAGTTTGGGATTTTATGTGACGGAAGCAACTTACAATGGCGATAATGGTTATTCGCTTCGATTAATCGGAATGGATAAAGGTTATAATGATGCTGCAATGAAACGTGCAATCGTTGTGCATGGTGCCGATTATGTAAGTGATGACTTTATAAGATCCGAAAAAAGATTAGGAAGAAGTTGGGGATGTCCTGCCGTGCCACGTGCTTTGGCGGAGCCGATTATTAACAGTATTAAAGATAAAACTTGTCTTTTTATTTATTATCCAGACCAGAATTATCTATCCCATTCGGAGTGGTTGAAGGATGCAGAACCAATATTATCAAACGAGGTTCTTGCAAAGCAATAAGATTAAATAATTGAAAGAAAGAAGCCATCAAATTTTGATGGCTTCTTTTTTATGTAAGTGGTTCACCGGCTGGAATCGCACAATCGTGATGTGGTTCTCCATGTGGTGGATTGACTGCTGGTTTGGGACCAATCGCTTGTGGACTTGCAGGTGTAACCTGTTGCACGGTTGGTGCTGGATTCATTCCTAAAGTTGGCGCTTGAGGCGCTTGCACAGGAGTAGAATTCAGTGGCTGTCCAACAGGAATATCGCAACGGTGACCTGGCATACCATGTTCTGGATTAAGACCTTGACCTGATGGAATTACAGCTTTTGCTTGTGCCACCTCGACAACTTGAGGTTGTCCAGCGACTTCCGTCTTTACTTCAGCTACAGTTGCTGCTTCATTGTTTGTACTATCTGTTTTTGCAGCTTGATTGCTTGCTGTAGGATTGTCATCGAGGCTTGACGTGATTTTGTCATTTTTCGAGCAAGAGATTACAACAAGACCAAGTAGTGCAAGACTTAAAATTTGAGATTTCATAACTTCTATTTTCTCAAATATACAAAGAATTAATTCTTTACTAAAAGTCGGAAACCTTCACCATGAACATTGATGATTTCTAAACCTTCGTCATCCTTAAGAAGTTTTCTAAGTTTAGCAATATATACATCCATACTTCTTGCAGTGAAGTAATTTTCTTTTTTCCAGATTTTTCTAAGTGCAAGATCTCTCGGCATAAAGTCGTTACGGTGTAGACAAAGCAACTTAAGAAGTTCGTTCTCTTTTGGAGAAAGCTTGTATTCTTTTTCACCAACACGCAATTGTCTTAGCATAGAGTCAAAGAAAATATCACTAATCTTGAACTGCTCTTGATCTTCGTTTTCTAGAACCGCACTTCTTTGTAGAATAGCTTTAATCTTATAAAGAAGAAGCTCCGTATCAAACGGTTTTGTGATATAATCATCAGCACCAATTTGATAACCTTTTAGGATATCTTCTCGCATGTTACGAGCGGTTAAGAAAATAATTGGTGTGTTTTTATCAATTTTTTTAACGTCTTCGGCAAGGCTAAAACCGTCTTTTTTAGGCATCATTACGTCGAAGATGCAAATGTCGAATTCTTTCTCTGTGAATTCTTTAAGACCCATTTCGCCGTCTGTCGCCAAAGTCACCTCAAAGTTGTTGATGCTAAGATAATCTTTTAGCACTGCTCCAAAACTTTGATCGTCTTCTACTAATAATATTCTGTTGCTCATAGCCTTATTATTTTAAAGGTTAATCGGAATTGCTTCCTAAATTATTTTATATTTTGATTTGTTTCTAACTCATAGGCAGCTTAACAATAAATGTGCTACCTTTTCCTTTTTGGGATTCAACTTGTATTTGTCCGTGGTGGATTTCTATAATTTTTTTAACATAAGAAAGTCCAAGTCCTTGACCTTTAACATTATGGATGTTGCCGGTCTCTTCACGGAAAAATTTCTCAAAAATCTTCGCTTTGTTTTCAGAATCCATTCCCATGCCTTTGTCCGAGATTTCGATAACATACCAATTGCCTTCATTTTTGGTTGTTATATTAATTTCTGGAGTGTCTGGCGAATACTTGTTGGCGTTATCTAATAAGTTAACCAAAGCATTCGAAATATGGAATTCATCAATTTTAAAATTATATTTCTCTGCAGTAAAGTTGGTTGTCAAAATTCCTTTTCGCTCTTCCACAATCAATTTAAACGATTCGGTAATCTTTTTAATCAACTCTCTAACATTTGTTTCTTTCAAGAAAAGTTGCATTTCGTTACGTTCTAACTTTGACATATTAAGAACATTTTCGACTTGCTTTTTCATTCTCAGATTCTCTTGTTTTATCAAGCTAGAATAGTATTTGACCTTATCAGGATCAGTCGCTATTTTGTCATTTGATAAAGAATCGGTTGCCACAGAAATCGTTGCCAAAGGCGTTTTGAATTCGTGCGACATATTATTAATAAAGTCTGTTTTGACATCGGCGATTTTCTTCTGACGCATCATGTAATTGATGGAAATAATGTAAATCCCCAAAATCGTTAACAACGACACAAAAGTCCCAACCAACATCGGCAAGTTATGACGTGCCAACGAGTAATCTTTTCTTGGAAAAACCAAAGCCAAAGTATATAACGTGTGGTCTTTGTTATCCGTAAAAAGTGGATAGGTGTAGTTTGTTTTATCTTTTTGGTCCAAATAAGTGTTATTGCTGATTGACGTTAAGTTGTTCGTTTTATCAATCACGCCAAAACCAAATTTGGTGTCAATTCCTTTTAGTTTTAATTCTCTTGTTACAACTGAATCAATGATTTTATTATCAACACGTTTTTCAATTGGAAGATTGCTTCCATTAAGTTTTGCAAAAGCTTTTAGTTGCATCGTGCTGTTATCCAAATCTTTACTGATTTGTGACGTCATCAATTCTGGTGACTGTTTTCTAATTTTATACAAACCTTCGTCCTTGTACAACTTGGTGATATTAAGGGAATCACCTTGTTTAGAAATCGGGATTTGTTGTTTTTCGATAATGCTTTTTTGGAACAAAATAGATGTTCTGTTGGCAGAATCTTTCGTCTGTTGAATATAAGTTTGGGTTGGCTGGTTGCTACTTACAATTTCGGATTTTAGGTTAGAAAAATCTTTGTTGTAATATTTGTCGACTTCAAGCTCTTGCACTTTTTCTGAGGAAGTTTCTAAGGCAGAATATACCTTGTTAGAAAAATCTTGCTCTAGCGCACCATATAATTCTTTAATCCAATATAACTGCAAAGAGACGAACACAATTAGTGATATCGTCATAAAAACAGAGATAATCGGAATGAATTTGTTGTTCATTGAATTGTTTTTGAAAAGTTAAAATTAAACGATTCTATATGCATATAACAAATATTGTGCTAAAAAAATATATTTTGTTTCTTAAATCTTATTTTTTTAACATTTTTTCGTGAATCGTTAAGCTTGTCGCTTAGAATGAATTGAAATTCAGGCTAGTCCAGCGGGATTTCTTCATCCAGAAAGTACTGTACAATTGCTTTTCGCATCAAGATACTTTGCTCGTTTGGTTTTAGTTCGGGGAGATTGTCCGTTTCGTCGTATTGCGGCCAACCATCGACATAATGCGAAAATTTGTAATAGCCAAAAGGTTCCAAAAGTCTACAAACCGCAATGTGGATGAGGTTGACTTTGTCGTCCTTGGTATATTTTTGTTGTCCACTTCCTAGCTCTTGCACGCCAATTAAGAAAAGCATGCTTTCGATTGGTGGATTTTTTTCTGTGTCAAAATTATTTTCGAAAAATGATTCTATCTTTTTCCAGATTTCTGCTTCATTCATATTCAGTCAAGTTGTCAATTTTTAATTAGAAGATACTTACTCAGCCTTTTTTAGACTTTAGAATTGTGTTCTTCTCTGGCTTGTTTTAATAATTGTTCCAGTTTTTCTTTCTTTTTATTTTTTAATGCCTCTTTCGTATTATGTCTTCTGACTTTATCAAGCTGAAGAAAATAATAGCAAATCGTAATTATAGCAAAAACTAAGAGCAGTATCATAGAACTATTTTATTTTAAAACTATAATCCTTCAATCTTTAAAAGGAAAGCATATTCCAAAGCGATTTCTTTTAAGCTTTCGAATCTTCCACTTGCGCCGCCATGACCAGATGTCATATCGGTTTTGAAGATTAATATATTATCATCGGTTTTTAAATCTCTAAGTTTTGCGGTCCATTTTGCAGGTTCCCAATATTGCACTTGCGAATCGTGGAATCCTGTCGTGATTAGCGTATTTGGATAATCTTGCGCCGCAATATTATCATATGGCGAATAAGATTTCATGTACTGATAATATTCTTCCTCATTTGGATTTCCCCATTCGTCGTATTCTCCCGTTGTTAAAGGAATACTATCATCCAGCATCGTTGTCACAACATCCACAAATGGAACTTGTGCGACAACACCAGCGAAAAGTTTTGGTTCCATATTTATAACAGCGCCCATCAAAAGTCCGCCAGCACTTCCACCCATTGCATAAAGATGTTGCGGAGAAGTATAATTGATTTCGGTTAAATATTTTCCAGCATCGATAAAGTCGGTAAAAGTATTTTTCTTTTGAAGCATTTTTCCGTCTTCGTACCATTCGCGACCAAGATATTCGCCACCACGGATGTGCGCGATTGCATAAATAAAACCTCTATCCAAAAGTGATAATCTAACATTTGAAAAACTAGCGTCAATGGTCACACCATAACTTCCATAACCATAAAGTAATAACGGTGTATCTGATTTTTTCTCCGTGTTTTTGTGATAAACTAAAGAAATAGGAATTTTTTTGCCATCACGAGCTGTTGCCCAAATTCTTTCAGAAATATAATTGTCAGCATCAAATTTTCCTCCCAAAACTTCTTGTTGTTTCAGCAATGTTGAGGTTTCGGTTTCCATGTCATATTCAAAAGTAGAATTTGGTTTGGTTAACGAGGTGTATCCGTAACGCAAAACTTTGGTGTCAAACTCTAAATTAATGCTAATGTAAGCCGTATAAGTCGGGTCTGAAAATTCTAAATAATGCGCATTTCCAGTATTATTATTGATGATTTTGATTTGTAAAAGTCCTTCGGTTCTTTCCTCAATAACGAAATAGTTTTTAAAGATTTCAAAACCTTCCAGCAAAACTTCCTCACGATGCGGAATGTAGTCCTCCCAGTTTTCTTTGCTTGGTTGCGTAACAGGCGTTGTTACGATTTTAAAATTCGTGGCATCATCAGCGTTTGTAATAATATAGAACAAATCGCCATAATGCTCAACCGAATATTCGAGGTCCTCGGTTCTCGGTTGGATAATCGTCCATTCAGCATTAACATTATCTGCAGGGATAAAGCGTTGCTCATCTTCGTTAGTGCTGGATGTTGCAATAAAGATAAAGTCTAAAGATTTTGTTTTGAACAAGCCAACATCAAACGTGTCATCTTCTTCATGATAAACCAAAACATCTTCTAAGTTGCCTAATTGATGACGATAGACTTTGTCAGCACGCAGACTTTCGTCTTTAGTAATATAGAAAATATGTTCGTTATCGTTTGCCCAAACAATTTTTCCTGTGTTGTTTTCAATTTTATCCGAATAGAATTCTTTAGTTTCTAAATTTTTAAAACTGATTTCGTAAATTCTTCTTCCAACTTTATCGCAAGAAAAAGCTAAAATTTTATTATCAGGACTTACCGTTAAACTTCCGATTTCGAAATAGCTTTGACCTTCTGCTAGCTCGTTAGCGTCCAATAGAATTTCTTCTTTTGCTTCTAGTGTTTCTTTTTTTCTAGTGAAAATAGGATAGTCTTTTCCATCTTCATAACGAACGATATACCAATATCCATTGAAAAAATAGGGAAGTGATGCGTCATCTTTTTTGTAACGCGCTTTCATTTCCTCGAACAATTCCGATTGCAAAGCTTCGGTGTCTTTCATCACAAAATCGGCAAACTGATTTTCTGCTTCCAGATATTCGATAACTTCTGGATTTTCTCGTTGATTCATCCAGTAATATGGGTCGTTTCGCACATCTTTGTGCTTTTCGATGATATGGTCAATTTTCTTTGCTAAAGGCGCTTTCATATAGAAAAACTAAAGTTCTAAATTAATAAAAAAACCACCTTCCCAATAGGTCAAGTGGTTGTAAATTTATAGATGCGTTTGATTTTATTTGTTCAAACTTCTAACGTATTTTTCAATTGCCATTGTCATAGATGGCGATTCTTTTGTTGGTGCCATAACGTCAACTCTTAAGCCTTGTTCTTCTGCTGCAGCTTGTGTTGATGGCCCGAATACTGCAATTTTTTTGTCACCTTGCTCGTAGTTAGGGAAATTTTGCTTCAAAGACTTAATCCCTTGTGGACTGAAGAATACCAACATGTCATACTCGTTAATGTCGATGTCTGTTAAGTCGCTACAAACTGTGCGGTACATAATAGCACGCGTCCAATCTACACTAGCATTGTCCAAAGTTCTTGGGATGTCATCATTAAGTACATCAGATGATGGTAATAGATATTTCTCGGTGTTGTGCTTTTTAAGAAGTGGTGTAAGATCTGAGAAAGTTTTTTCACCAAAACTAATTTTACGCTTTCTGTATACAATGTGTTTTTGCATAAAGTTGGCAATCGCTTCGGACTGGCAAATGTAACGCATCGTATCAGGCACTGTAAAACGCATTTCTTGAGCTAGACGGAAGTAATTGTCAATGGCGTTTTTGCTTGTAAAAATTACTCCAGTGTATTGAGAAAGGTCAATTTTTTGGGTTCTAAGATCTTTGGCGTCCACGCCTTCGATGTGGATGAAAGGTCGAAAATCGATTTTTATTTTCTCTTTTTTCGCAAGTTCCAAATATGGAGAAGACTCTTTGGGAGCTGGTTGCGAAACCAATATAGACTTAATTTTCATGTGTTTTTGAGTGTCTTTTATTAATTAGCTAAAAAGAAATTTCCAAAGCACGAATAAGGGTGCTATTTGGAGGGTGCAAATATACAAAATTTTATAATACCATTCGTTTGGCATTGTTTGGGGTTTGTTAAACCAATAAAGAAATATTTTTAAAATAAATAAACATAAAAGCGAAATCATTGCAATGTAGAGGTATTTCAGCTCGTCTATTGGAAAATAGAAAAAAGCAAATGACGCAATAATTAACAAAATACTAGTCAAAAAATAGTACTTGTTTGCCAGTATATAAAGATTAATTAAAAGTTTATTGTAACCCAAGCTTGTGAAGAAAAAGTAGGTGAGAATTGTTTTAACAACAAAAAATAAAACAATACTTATAAATACAAAACCGAATTTGTTGAGTGTATAACCTCCAATTTGAAGGTCTGCAATGGCTTTGGGTACAACAGGGACAAATTGAGAGAAAGTCACCGTTGCCATTACACAAAATGCAACGGATGTCAAAAACCAAGACAACACCACATTGCTACTTTCATCTATTTTTAGTTGTAAAAATTCTTTGATACTAGCATCGCGGTGAAGAAAAATAAAACTAAAAATGAAGATAAAAATACAAGCCAAGATGCAGAATATCACCCAGTCATGTTGTTCGTATAGTCTTACCACTCCAAAATTTTTGCAAAAATACGGAAATAATTAAAGCCAAATAATGATTCTTGAATTTTGATTGGTGAGATTATTGTATGCTTCGAAAATACTATCTTTGCACATTGATTTTTTTTAATGAAGAAACTGGTCATTATACCAACTTATAACGAGAAGGAGAATATAGCACGAATTATCGCTGCTGTTATGGCATTGGAGGGCGATTATGAGGTCTTGGTGGTTGACGATTCTTCGCCAGATGGCACTGCGGAAATTGTTAAATCTTTACAACAACAATATCCCAAAAAATTACATTTGACGATTAGAAAAATTAAAGATGGTTTAGGAAAAGCCTATATCCATGGTTTTCGTTGGGCGTTAAATAATGATTACGACTACATTTTCGAAATGGATGCCGACTTTTCTCACAATCCTAACGATTTGCCAAAACTTTACGAAGCTTGCTTAGATGCAGATATGACGATTGGCTCGCGATATAGCAAAGGTGTTAATGTGGTTAACTGGCCAATGTCTCGTGTGTTGCTTTCTTATTTTGCTTCTAAATATGTTCGTTTTGTTTTAGGAATTCCTGTGCATGATACAACTGCTGGTTTTGTGTGCTTTTCAAGAAAAGTTTTGGAAGGTATTGGACTGGACAATGTGAAACTTAAAGGTTATGGATTTCAGGTTGAAATGAAATTCCGTGCTTTTAAAAAAGGATACAAAATAAAAGAAGTTCCAATTATTTTTACAGACAGAACAGAAGGCGAAAGTAAAATGAATGGTGGCATCATCAAAGAAGCTGTTTTTGGTGTTTTGGATTTAAAACTAAAAAGTATTTTTGGTAAGTTATAGACTTATGAAGCGATGGTCGTTTTTGATACTATTTGTTTTGATGGCTTGTTCCGAGGTTGTGGAGAAGCCTAAAAACTTGGTGCCTGCAGACCAAATGGCAGAAATATTGGCTGACTTTGCTGTTAATGACCAGAGTTATATTATTAGTATGACCGAAAATCGTGAAGCTTCTACCAAATTTATTTTAAGAAAATATAAAATTTCCTCAAAAGATTTTACCGAAAGCTATACTTATTATGTTGCCAACGAAAAACTGGAATCTATTATTGATAAAGCACAAGAGGCTTTAAAAAAGAAAGAGCCAAAACTAGAGGAATTTATTAAGAAGAAAGAACAAGGCGAGTTGCCTCAATCTAAAGAGAACTAGAAGAAATATAATGTCGAAGTTTTTTGAAATAGAAAAGAACTCCCAAAGCAAAGCTAGAGCTGGAGTTTTACATACTGATCATGGCGATATCCAAACGCCAATTTTTATGCCCGTTGGTACTGTTGCAAGTGTTAAAACGGTGCATCAACGTGAGTTGAGAGATGATATCAATGCTCAAATTATTTTAGGAAATACCTACCACTTGATGTTGCGTCCGGGGATGGATATTATGCAACAGGCTGGTGGTCTTCACAAATTTATGAATTGGGAACGTCCAATCTTGACGGATAGTGGCGGTTATCAGGTTTTTTCACTTTCTAAAAGTCGCAAAATGACAGAGGAAGGTGTTAAATTCAAGTCGCATATTGATGGTAGTTATCACTTTATCTCTCCTGAAAAATCGATGGAAATTCAACGTCAGATTGGCGCTGATATTTTTATGGCTTTTGACGAGTGTACGCCTTATCCTTGTGAGTATAATCAAGCGAAATTGTCTATGGAGCTGACGCATCGTTGGTTAAAAAGATGTGTGGATTGGACTAAAGAAAATGAAGAACTCTACGGACATAAGCAAAGATTGTTTCCGATTGTGCAAGGTTCGACCTACTCGGATTTAAGAAAAATTTCTGCGGAAGTTATTTCGGAAGCAGGTGCCGAAGGTAACGCCATTGGCGGACTTTCTGTTGGCGAACCAGAGGAAGAAATGTACAGAATTACCAATGAGGTGACTGATATTCTTCCAAAAGACAAACCGCGTTATTTGATGGGCGTTGGTACGCCTTGGAATATCTTGGAAAGCATTGGACTTGGTGTTGATATGATGGATTGTGTAATGCCTACAAGAAATGCTCGTAATGCGATGTTGTTCACTTGGCAAGGTGTTATCAATATGAAAAACGAAAAGTGGAAAAATGATTTTTCGGCTTTGGACGAGTTTGGGACAAGTTTTGTTGATAGAGAATACAGTAAAGCTTATGTTCGACACTTGTTTGTTGCTAAAGAATATTTGGCAAAACAAATTGCATCAGTTCATAACTTGGCATTTTATCTAGATTTGGTAAAAGTTGCTCGTGAGCATATTATCGCTGGTGATTTTTACGAATGGAAAGATGCTATTATTCCACAATTGAAACAAAGACTTTAATTTTTCGTAGACTTTATGAAAATTATTGACCGATACATTATCAAAAAATATTTGGGCACCCTCTTTTTTATGTTGGCGCTCTTATCGATTATTGTATTGGTTATCGATGTACAAAGTAAAACGCCGCGTATTGAAAACAATGGTTTTTCGGTAACTTACTTTTTGGTGAATTTTTACCCTTACTGGATCCTGAATCTCATCGTTACCTTTATGTCGATTCTGGTTTTTATATCGGTGATTTTCTTTACGTCGCGATTGGCAAATAATACCGAAATTGTCGCCATTATTAGTAGTGGCGCTAGTTTTCATAGATTTGCAAAACCTTATTTAATCGCATCTTTGATTATTGCGGGTTTTGCGTTGGCGACCAATCATTTTATTTTGCCGTGGGCGAATATCAAAAAGAATAAATTAGAACCATATACTTACAACCAAGTTAACAAAGATGAGTTGCTCGGAAATGTGACGATTGCGACAAATCTTAATCCGTTCGAGTATATTTTTATCAACAATTATAACCGCGAACAGAAGAAAGGTTTCGGGTTTTTATATCAAAAATTTGATAAGAATAAGAAGTTGGTTTATCAATTGATTTCCAATGATGTTACTTGGGAAGAAAAGTCAAAATCCTTTTTGCTAACAAGTTACATGGAGCGTTGGGCGCAAAAAGATGACACTGAAAAAATTGCCAATGGTGATCAGAAAAAACAAAGTTTTGGATTGCCGCCAGAAGAGCTTTTTCCTGATAGATTGGTAGGGCAGAACAAAATCACACCCGACTTGATAAAATTAATCGAGCGCGAAAAAATAAAAGGAAATAACAACGTCAATACGTTCTATAATGAGCTTCATCAAAGAACGTCGATGCCTGTATCGATTATTATTTTGACGTTTTTGGCTTTGTCCTTATCATCACAAAAGAAACGTGGTGGACTTGGGATTAACTTAGCAATCGGTATTGGACTTGCTTTCGTATTTGTATTTTCGTTTCAAGCGTTGAGTGTTGTTTCGGAGAACAAAAGTATGTCACCATTATTGGCAATGTGGCTCCCGAATTTAATTTTTGGACCGATTGCATTTTACCTTTATTGGAAACGCGCCAATCAATAAAGCAATTCGACTTGTTTGTGAAAAACGCGTTGTAGACCATCTTTTTCAAAATCAATCCAAAGATAAGCATCTGCATCAGCGTATTTTATTATGCCATTTTGTCTTGTGTCATTTTTGACAAAAACAGAAATTTCATTTTTTCTAAATAAATGATTGTTAAAGCTATCCAAAATATCTTTGTCTGAAATTGGTTTTAAAATTTCATTTTTAAAGAATTGATGGAATTCTTCAGTGAATTTTTTTAAATCAAATCTTTGTCCAGTTGTGCTTAGGATAGAGCCTGCCTTAGGCAATACATCATAGTTTTCTTGCAGAATATTAAGACCAATCCCAACAATGAAATAACTTTCGTGCTCGACTTTTTTCTTTTCGATCAGAATGCCACAGAATTTTTTTTGATTCAGAATTAAATCATTTGGCCATTTTATCATAACCTCGCTTTGGGTCATTTTGGCTACAAAATCGCGTACAATTAATGCGGTACGATAATTGAAGCTGACATCGTCAAGATCTATGTTCTTTGTTTTGATAGCAAAAGTGTAGGCAAGATTTTTGTCTACTTGGATGTTCCACACATTTCCGTATTGACCACGGCCTTGGGTCTGGTTAAAACTGTACAATGCCAAGTCTTCTGGCGTATTAATTAGTAAGTCAAGAATCTCTTCGTTGGTAGAAGTGACTTCAGATTTGTATATTAGTTCGGTCATTTAAGAAAACTTTAAGACATCCAAAGCTAAGAAGACAAAGCTTAAATAGATTAAAATCAATAAATTTGCAGATATATAATTTTTGAATGAGTAAAAATACAGAAAAACAACTATTAGTAGAGAAAATAATAGA